>SVMH01000015.1 GCA_015067525.1 Oscillospiraceae bacterium
TGGTGCTTTTCGTTTCGTTCATTGTTTAATTTACAAGGTACACGTCCCATTCGCGGAACAGTCATTATATTAGCACATGGCTTCCATCTTGTCAACTTATTTTTTGCAAAATTCGTTAACTTTTTTCCGGAGGCCACCGCCTCAGCCGCCCGAGCGGACAGCTTTGTTAGAATACCACTCCACGACCCAATTGTCAACACCTTTTTTCCATCTTTTTATGGGTTTTTCTTTATTTCCCCTTTCCTTGACAGTACACACCAAATGAGACTATACTATATAAATATAATAAACAACAGGAGATCCTATCCCATGGCAAAACGCACGATCCATCTGTCGAAAATATCCCTGCTGCACTACTGGAAGCTCTTCTTCCGCGGGGGTTTGTTTTTGCTGAGCTGCGGCATCTATATTTATGACCGCATCATCTCCGCACAGGACGGCACCATGTTTTTGGGGTTTATCACTCATCCCTACATTCTCAACTTTATCTGGGCGGTATTCGCTGTGGAAATGCTGCTGCGCTTCTTCCCTTCCAGGATGGAAAGCGCCGGCTGCCAGAAAGTCTTTGCCCAGAACTACCGCCCCGCGCCGGAGCCCAAAACGCCCCGGGACGACCGCAAAGCCACCTGGGCCATTCTGGGTGCATGGCTGGCACTCAACGGCATCATCGCCGCACTCTACTTTACCGGCATCATCGACGCCAGCATTCTGGTTCTGATCGCACTGGCTTACTCCGTGTGCGACATGATCTGCATCCTCTTCTTCTGTCCCTTCCAGACCTGGTTTTTGAAGAACAAGTGCTGCGGCACCTGCCGCATCTACAACTGGGACTTTGCCATGATGTTCACCCCTCTGGTGCTGGTGCCCCACCCCTTCACCTGGAGTCTGTTCGGTCTGGGTCTGGCACTGGTGATCCACTGGGAGGTCACACACCACCGGCATCCGGAGCGGTTCTACGAGGAAACCAACTGCACCCTGTCCTGCGCCAACTGCGAGGAGCGGCTGTGCGCCCACAAAAAGCAGCTGCACTCCCTGCACAAGCGGCTGCGCGCGCTGAAACTGATGAAGTAAAGGAGATGCGCCATGGCCCATCAACCATACCGGCATATTGTTGACGGCGCCGAAACCGCCATTTTGTTCGTCCACGGCATTGTGGGCACGCCTGACCAGTTTGCGCCGCTGATGCCACTGGTACCGGAGGACTGGTCGTGCATCAACCTGCTGCTGCCCGGGCACGGCGGCAACGTGGGCGATTTCTCCCGCTCTTCCATGGCCGCATGGCGCCGCTGCGTCAGCGACGCCGTTGCGGAGCTGGCCGCCACGCACAAGCGCGTGCTGCTGGCGGGACACTCCATGGGCACGCTGTTCTGCATCGACGAAGCGCTGCACCAGAGCAAGACAGCCGGACTCTTCCTGCTGGCCTGCCCCCTCTACCCGCAGCTGACGCCCTCCGCCACGCAGCAATCGCTGCAGGTGGCGTTCGGCATCAAGGGTCGCACGGAGGCCGCCCGGGCCGCCTATAGGGCCTGCAGTATCACCGCCACACCAAAGCTGTGGCAGTACATCGGCTGGATCCCGCGGTATCTGGAGCTGTTTCAGGCGGCCAGACAGGGCCGCGAACAGATCGGGCAGGTCACCGCGCCCGTCACAGCCGTCCAGTCATACAAGGACGAGCTGGTGGCCCGCCGCTCCTGCCGGCTTTTAGAAAACGCGCCCGCCGTAACGCTGCACATGCTGTCCAACTCCCGCCACTTCTACTATCCGGCGGAAGATCTGGCGCAGCTGCAGGCGCTGTTCCAAGCGTTTGTGGAAAACTACAAATAAAAAAGCTGCACTTTCGTGCAGCTTTTCTTTTTATCCTTTTTCCGCCTGCAGACGGTAAACGCTGGTTTCCACGATGTCTGTTTCGTCCACGCCGGCCGTGGCGTAGGCGCCGTCCACATAGAAGGCCCAGTAAGCGCCGTCCTTTTCATAATCCAGCGGTTTGCCGTTCACCGCTTTGATGTACAGGCCGTAGGGACCCTCCTCGCCCTGCAGCACACCCAGCTCCTGCAGCGCTTCGCCCACGGTGGTCTTGTCGGTCTTAACGGTAAAGGCGATCTCGCTGCCGTCCAGATCCCCGATCTGCGCGGCGAAGGTCTTGCTGCCCGTGCCGATGGTCTGTCCGTCCGCCACCACAGGTTCGCCCTGCGTGTCCTCGCCGCCCACACCGGCGCAGCCAACGGCGCCCAGCATCAGCAGCAGCGCCAGTAAAAATGCCAAATACTTTTTCATTGCGTTCTCCTTATTCATTCTCGCTCAAACCCAGCAGCAGGCAGCCCTGCCGCACGCTGACCGTGATATCCTGTCCCACAAAATGATTACTGACGCCTAGCGGGAAATCCGCCGTCAGCACCGCATCCGCCACCTCATACTGCGCGCCGCGGATAGCGACGCCCTGCGCGTCTGCACCGAGGCAAAACACAGACAGAATGCCGCTCTCCCGCGCGGGGAACGTGATGCTGCCGGCGCAAATAGCCGTGTAGACCTCGCCCGCGCCGTACAGCCAGCCGCGCGCACCACGATGGGCCAGATACACCAGCGCCTGCAAATTGGCAACGGTGTGGTCAGTGCGTCGGCCGCCCATGCCGCCGTAGAGGTGGAACTCCCGATGCCCCAGCGCCAGACCGCGCTTAATGGCCAGCATCATGTCGGTATCGTCTTTTTCCACCGGCACGCGCTCCACATGGGCAAAATCCGGTACCGCATCCAGCGAGTCGAAATCGCCCAGCAGCAAGTCCGGCACAAGGCCGGCATCCCGGCAGGCGTTCCAGCCGCCGTCGGCCGCGATCACATAGTCGCCCGCCGCAGGACGCGCGCGCAGCTGCACCGCGTCACCGGCACCGAAGATATAACAGGCCATCTGCCGCCCCCCCTTTCCTTTTCTCCATTATACCGCAGCGGAGGAAAAATACAAGCGGCAAGTAAAAAAGCCTCCCGCAGGAGGCTTTTTTCATCAGTCGCTGCTGCCGGTATTGGTGGGCAGATAGGGGATCAGCGCCTGCGCCGTGGCGTACAGGGGCATGGACTGCAGCCACACCTTGCCGGGGCCCCGGACCACCGTGTGGAACAGGCCCTCGCCGCCGAGGAAGATGTTCTTGGCGCCCTTGATGGCCTGCACCTCCATGGTGCACGTCTCGCTCATAGCAGCCAGATAGCCGGTGTCCACAATGATGCTCTGGCCGGACTGCAGCTCATACTCCTTGCAGTGGCCGTCGATCTCCAGAAACACCAGACCGTCGCCGGTGATGTGCTGCATGATGAAGCCCTCGCCGCCGAAGAAACCGCGGCTCATCTTCTGCTGGAAGTAGATGGACACGTCCAGCCCCTTCTCCATGGCCAGGAAGCCACGCTTCTGCACGATGATGCCGCGGCCGGGCGTCACCTCAAAGGGGATGATGGAGCCGGGGAAGCTGGAGGCAAAGGCGATCACGCCGCGGCCGCCCTGCGGCGTGTACTCGTTCATAAACAAGGATTCGCCGGAAAACAGGCGGCTGAACACCTTTTTGGCGCCACCGCCGGAGGTGGTTTCCATCACCATGTTGGGGCTCATCCAACTCATGGAACCGCCCTCACAGCAAAGGGTCTGGCCGGCCTCGGGATAGCAAATGACAACGGGCAAATGACCGCCCTCGATCTCATATTTCAGCATGGTCGTACCTCCTTAATATGGTTGGGTGTATTGTAATATAGGAAGGGGTGGTTTGTCTATGGGGAATTGAAAATAAAAAAGACAGCCGCATCCTTTTTTGAATTGCGCGGCCTGCTTGTCCGCAGAAAGCAGTTCACAAATTTCGCTCCGTTATGCTATGATGGATGTAACATCAATGCGCCCCAATTCTATTACATAAGTGAGGAGGGATCCGTATGGAAGATCACAAAATCATCAAGCTCCTCTGGCAGCGGGCGGACAGTGCCATCGACGCACTGGCCAAGACCTTCGGAAAGCGGCTTATGTCCATCGCCATGAATATTCTTGGGGTGCGTCAGGACGCAGAAGAGTCTGTGAACGACACGTATTTGGCCGTGTGGAATACGGTCCCGCCCAAGAAGCCGGAGCCGCTGGCAGGCTATGTATACGCCACCGGCAGAAACATTTCGCTGGACCGTCTCAAATACAACACCGCCGAAAAACGGGACAGCAGATACGATGTTTCCATCGATGAGCTGGCATACTGCATTCCTGCGCCTGCGCTGGAGGAAACCGTAGACGCCCGCGAGCTGGGACTTGCCATCAACCGTTTTCTGGGCACGCTGAACGCCGACAACCGCGCGCTGTTTCTGCGCAGATACTGGTTCGGCGATCCCGTGCAGTCCATCGCCAGAGATCTCGGCCTGCGGGAAAACGCAGCCAGCGTCCGGCTCGGCAGGCTCCGGACACAGCTGCGGGAATACCTGATCAAGGAGGGGTATGTTGATGAATGAGAAAGTCGCCAAAGCGTTGGGCTATGTAGACGAAAAGTACATCACCGCTGCGGCCAGGCGCAAAAAACGGAAGCGCTTCTGGCTGGGCGCGGCAGCCGCCGTTCTGGCGCTGGTGTTTCTTTTCCAAACGCCGAACATCCCCCTTGTTATTACAGCAAAGGCGGTCAGCCTTTCTTCCCCGTCCCGGAAAATCGAGCGGCCCGATATACGCTCCGATGAGTACGACTTATGGTATGAGGAACACCAGAAGCGCACCGAGACAGTAAACGCCGCCATGGCTCCGGTGGTCGACTTTTCTGTTGACTGCTCTGCCAGAGTTCTGTCCGGCACTGACGCCAAAAACCGGGTATGGTCGCCCATCAACGCCTATCTCGCCTTGGCCATCACCGCCGAGCTCACCGACGGAGCAGACCGGCAAAAGCTGATGGAGCTTCTGGGCGTCACCGAGCTTGAGGAACTGCGGACGAAAGTCAGCGCCCTGTGGGAACAGGTATATGCGGACAACGGAAAGGAAATCAGTGTGCTTGCCAACTCCCTGTGGCTGGACAAAGGCATCACCTATCAGCAGGAAGCCCTTGACACGCTGGCCTATCACTACTATACATCGGTATATCAGGGTGATCTCGGATCCGGCAGGACGAACCGCGACATGGCCAACTGGCTGCGCAACCAAACCGGCGGTCTGCTGGACAAGCGGACCGGCAGTGTCAACATCTCCCCCGAGGCCGTGTTGGCACTGGCATCCACAATTTACTTTCAGTCCCAGTGGTGTGACAAGTTCCGCGCCGGCAACAACACGGAAGGCACATTCCACGCCGCTGACGGCGATGTGCGCTGCACCTTTATGAACCGAAAGCTGGCAGAAATGAATTACTACTGGGCGGATGACTACGGCGCCGTTCGGCTGGGGCTGGAAAACAACTCCTCCATGTGGCTGATCCTGCCGGACGAAGACAAGACGGTGGACGATGTTCTCCGAAGCAGCGATTACATTGCCATGGCCACCTACAGCGACGCTTTTCCGGAGGAAAATCACAAGCGGATGAAGGTGAATCTGTCCGTTCCCAAGTTCGACATCTCCTCCGGCATCGATCTGGAGCCCGCGCTGAAAGAGCTGGGTCTTGCAGCGCTCTTTACGCCTGACGGCAACCACTTCTCCACGGTGCTCGAGAGCGAAATGCCCGTGTTTATCGACAGCATTCATCAGGACACCAGAGTCACCATCGATGAAGACGGCGTAAAAGCCGCCAGCTATCTTGTGCTGCAGGGTGCCGGCTCCGCCGAGCCGCCCACGGAGATCATTGATTTCATTCTGGACAGACCCTTTGTCTTTGTCATCGCCACAAATTCGATCCCGCTGTTCGTTGGAACGGTGAATCATCCGTAAAAAAAGAGGACGCCCGTGGGGCGTCCTCTTTTTTGTGGCGGCGAGGGTTCGAATCCAACAAGGCTCGACGTAAAAAAGACAGCCGCACCGATTGGTGCGACTGTCTTTTTGGCAGCGGGAGAAGGATTCGAACGGCGCACCGCCGTTCGGCGAACCAGGATGTCCCCACTCGCTCGCCGCTTGCGCGGCAACCGCTCGGGGATGACAATGGTGAGGGTTCGAATCCACCGGTGCATACAAAAAACGACAGCCAGACCAAACGGTCTGGCTGTCGTTTTGGCAGCGGGAGAAGGATTCGAACCCTCACATACGGAGTCAGAGTCCGCTGTGCTACCATTACACAATCCCGCTGTGTTCCTGACGAACAAAATTTATTATACAGATTTCTCGCTGTTTGTCAACACTTATTTTCAGGAAATTTGAGGAAAATTTTTGAAAGCTGCCCCGGCCCGTGGGGCAGCCTTCAGCTTTGGCGCAAAGAGAGGCTCAATTCTCCGCGCGTAAGTCTTCGGCCTCAAAGTACTTCTTCAGCGGCTTTTTCAGCAGCAGGATCAGCACGATACAGATGATGATGCACAGCACCACATAGGGCGCGTTATAGAGGAAGGAATAGATCCATTCGTTGGTCATGGGCATGCCGAAATAGGTGTCCGGCATCCACTTGCCCCACACCACGGCGCCCACCACGAAATGGGCCACAAAGCGCAGGAAACCGCCCAGCAGCGTGCCCTTGATCATGGCGTTGGTCTTGCCCTTCATGAGGCCAGCGCCAAGACCCAGCAGCGCATAGGCAACGAGGTAGTCGGCGATCATCGTCGTCCAGTCGATGGCAATGCCATTACCCAGGAAATACTGCAGCACACCGTGGGCAAAGCCCACCAACGTGCCCCAACCGGCGCCATAGCGCACAGCAAAGAGGATAATGGGCAGGGTGGCGGCGTCCACGCTGCCGCCGTTGGGGAATTCATAGATTCTCAAATAACCCAGAATCTGTGCCAGAGCCAGCAGCATTGCCGCCTCGCACATCATTTTGATCTTTTTGTGGTCCATACATTTACCTCCTTAAAACAAAAAGTACCACATGGCGAGCCATGCGGCGTCGCAATGCGGTACACGAGGTACACGGACAGTATGGGCCAATACTGCCACCTATATAATCGCATTCCTACGCCGGCATTACCCGGATCAGGTTCGAGGGACCTATGCGGCAATACGCATCATCTCAGCCGGCTTGCGCCAGCGCCCCTTGGATTGTACGTTCAATATAGCACTCCCCCGCTCTGCTGTCAAGAAAAAAAGCCGCCCTTTCGGGCGGCTTTGGGGATTTTATTTGCTGACCTGCTGGCTCTTTTCCAGCAGCTCGTGCTGGATGTTCCACAGCTTGTTGGACAGGTCCACATAGTACTTATGGGGATTATCAAAGCGCTTGACCTCATCCCACAGCGTATCCACCTGCGCGCGGCAGTAGTCCTGGATCTCCTGCAGGCTGGGGCACTGGTAGACCAGTTCGCCCTTGATAAAGATGGGAACCAGCAGCTCCTTGGCGTTGAAGTCGTAGACCACCTTCTTCTTCCAGGTGGCGTAGGGATCGAAGATCTCCAGATCGCCGCTGTCGTCCACGGTCTCATCGTACACGGTCATGTAGTCGGCGATGGCCTTGCCGGTGTCGTTGCCGTAGAAGCGCCACAGCTTCTTGAAGTGGGGCACAGTGATCTTCTCCACGTTCTCGCTGACCTTGATCTTGGGGATGATCTCGCCATCCTCGTTCTCCACGGCCACCAGCTTGTAAACGCCGCCGAACACCGGCTCGCTGCGGGCGGTGATGAGCCGCTCACCCACGCCGAACATGTCGATCTGGGCGCCCTGCTGCAGCAGGTCACGGATCAGGTACTCGTCCAGAGAGTTGGAAACGGAGATCTTGCACTCGGTCCAGCCGGCCTCATCCAGCATCGCCCGGGCCTTCTGGCTCAGGTAGGCCATATCGCCGCTGTCAAGGCGGATGCCGCACTTGGTGATGCCCAGAGGCTTGAGCACCTCGTTGAAGGCGCGGAT
The DNA here is from genome assembly GCA_015067525.1 of Oscillospiraceae bacterium. GTDB lineage: Bacteria > Bacillota > Clostridia > Oscillospirales > Oscillospiraceae > Vescimonas. The sequence goes on from SVMH01000015.1 coordinate 7,904, forward strand.
GGCGTTGGGGATACCGGACTTGAGGGTGTTGTAAGTATCCACCAGCAGCGTTGCGTTGGTGGGATAGATCTCGCAGTAGGTCTTGAAGGCCTCATACTCGGTGTCAAACATCTGCACCCAGGCGTGGGCCATGGTGCCGCCGGCAGGCACGCCGTAGAGCTGGTCGGAGATGGTGCAGGCCGTGCCGTTGACGCCGCCGATATAGGCAGCTCTGGCGCCTACGATGGCAGCATCGGCGCCCTGTGCGCGGCGGGAGCCGAACTCCAGCACCGTGCGGCCCTGTGCAGCGCGCACCACGCGGTTGGCCTTGGTGGCGATCAGGCTCTGGTGGTTGATGGTCAGCAGCGTAAAGGTCTCGATGAGCTGGGCCTCGATGGCGGGGGCCTTCACCACCACCAGCGGCTCCTTGGGGAACACGGGGGTGCCTTCGGGCACGGCGTAGATATCACCGGTAAAGCGGAAGTTCTTCAGATACTCCAGGAACTCCTCGCAGAACAGATTGCGGCCGCGCAGGTATTCGATATCCTCCTCAGAGAAATGCAGGTCCTGAATGTATTCGATCAGCTGCTCCAAGCCTGCAGCGATGGCAAAACCGCCCTGATCGGGCACACGACGGAAGAACACGTCAAAAATGACGGTTCTGTCACAATAACCGTTATTGAAGTAGCCGTTGCTCATGGTCAACTCATAGAAGTCACAGAGCATGGTCATGTTCAGCTTTTCCGAAGTTTTCATGTTTTTTACCTCGAACAAAAATATTAGGGGTCGCTTTTTGTATTATAACCCGCCTTGCGGATAAACGCAACTGTTAGATGCAGATTTTGTTGACTAAATCACGTTTACTCCTGTCTTGACAGTTCCTCATGCGCCAACAGCCATCGCTTGCACTCCGTGCCGCCGGCATAGCCGGTGAGGGAGCCGTCCGCACCCAGCACCCGATGGCAGGGAATGATGATAGAGATGGGGTTGCGGCCCACCGCACCGCCCACCGCGCGGGCACTGCTGCCCAGCGCGGCGGCCAGATCGCCGTATGTCCGCGTTTCACCGCAGGGGATCTGCAGCAGCTGCTGCCAGACCCGCTGTTGAAAATCCGTACCTGCCGGCAGGAGCGGCAGCTCGTCGCCCGCAGGCTCCTCGCCTGCAAAATAACTGTCCAGCCAAAGCCGTGCATCGATAAAGACGGGGACATCGTCCTTCTCCTCCCACGCCGCCGCGCCGCCGCCGAAATATCGTTGGCCCGCCAGCCACAGGCCTGTCAGGGCGGCACCGTCACTGGCCAGCGTCAGCGGCCCCAGTGGTGAGGGATAAACTGTGCGGTATTCCATACCTTTCTCCTTTCTACAGAAAAAGGAGCACAGGGTTCCCTGTGCTCCTTTTGTTCCGTTGTTAAGGATCAGTCTTCCTCGTCCTCAGACTCGGCAGCCAGATCGCTCAGGTCGAACTCCAGCTTCTCGCCGCAGTTGGGGCAGATGATCTCGCCGGCTTCCAGCTCGTCCTCGTCAAAGAGGATCTCCTCTTCGCAGACGGGGCAGGTGGTCTCAAACCACTCGGTGTCGTCATCCTCGTCCTCGTCGTCCTCTTCCTCGTCCTCGAGAGCCTCATACAGGACTTCCTCGACCTCGGACAGATCGTCGCTGACGGCGTCCAGACCCTCTTCCATGTCGTACAGATCTTCCTCGATCTCGCCGACCTTCTCGCACATCTCATCCAGAACATCAATGATGGCAGCGATCAGCTTGCCCTCCTTGGTCTCGGTGTCCAGAGCCAGACCCTCAGCCAGACCCTTCAGATAAGCGACCTTTTCAAACAGTTCCATGGTTCATGCTCCTTTCGCTTGATGCAGATATGTTTGTGTTGGGTTTATTTTCCTTACTTGGAGCGGCCCAGATACTCGCCGGTACGGGTGTCGATCTGGATGCGGTCACCCTCGTTGATGAACAGGGGCACGCGGACCTCAGCGCCGGTCTCCACGGTGGCGGGCTTCAGGGTGTTGGTGGCGGTGTTGCCGGCGAGACCCGGCTCGGTGTGGGTCACTTCCAGATCCATGAAGTTGGGGCACTCCAGACCGAATGCCTTACCCTTGTAGCTCAGGACCTTGCAGACGGTGTTCTCGGTGACGAACTTGAAAGCGTCGCCCAGCAGATCGGCGCCCAGAGGGATCATGTCGAAGGTCTCCTGATCCATGAAGTAGTACAGATCGCCGTCCTGATAGCTGTAGGACATCTCCTTGCGCTCAACAAAAGCTTCCTCGAACTTGTCATCGGGGTTGAAGGAAGTTTCGGTCACGCCGCCGGTGATCACGTTGCGCATCTTGGTGCGGACGAAAGCAGCGCCCTTACCGGGCTTAACGTGCTGGAACTCCACGACCTGCATGACCTTGCCGTCCAGCTCGAAAGTCTTACCGTTTCTGAAATCACTTGCCTTGATAGTTGCCATTGTATTATCCTCCCGTTTGATGGGAAAATACCGTTCATATTTCCCCGTAATTACTATAAATGCCAAAACAGCTTTTATATTTTACAATATATAGCGCTGTTTGGCAAGCCTTTTGCGCTATTTTTTCCTTATCCTGACGGAAAAAGCCTTACAGATGCAGCAATTCCTTATCCAACTGCATCAAATTGCGGCATCCGTTCTCCTCCAGCACCACCACATCCTCGATGCGCACGCCGAAGCGGCCCGGCAGGTAGATGCCCGGCTCCACGCTGATGACGGCGTGCAGCGGCAGGGGGTTTTCGTTGGCCGGGGTGGCGTTGGGCGACTCGTGGACTTCCAGTCCCAGACTGTGGCCCAGGCTGTGGCCGAAATACCGGCCGTAACCGGCAGCGGCGATGATATCGCGGGCAGCGACATCCACTTCGCGGCCGGTTTTGCCGGCGCGTGCCGCAGCCAGCGCCGCACGCTGGGCCTCCAGCACGATGCCGTAGACATGCTCCATCTCCTCCGTCACCTGTCCCACCGCCACGGTGCGGGTCATATCGGAGCAGTAGCCCTGATACACGCAGCCGAAATCAAAGGTGATGAAATCGCCCTCCTGCACGGCGCGGTCCGTGGGCACGGCGTGGGGCATGCTGCCGTTAGGGCCGCTGGCCACGATGGTGTCAAAGCTCATCTTCTCCGCGCCGGCGGAAATAGCCAGATACTGCAGCTTTGCTGCCAGCTGACGCTCCGTCACACCGGGGCGGATCTCCGGCAGGAGCCGGCGAAAGGCCTCCTCAGCAATGCGCTGGGCGCGGATCATGCACCCGATCTCCTGCTCGTCCTTACTTTGGCGCAGCCGGCGCATCAGCGCGGCGGCACTCTTGAAGCCGCAGTTGAGCCGCTCGCTGTACACGCGGTAGTCCGCCACCGTCATGCTGTCTTCCTCAAAGCCGATGACCCGGGCGCCGGAGAGCTCCAGCGCTTCGTTGAGCCATGCGATGTAGCCCTTTTCCCGATCCACCAGACCGATGGCCGCATTGTCCACCTGTGCCTCCGCCGCCTCGATATAGCGCGAATCGGTGAAGAAAAAGTTGCCCTTGGTGGTCACCAGCACCACGCCGCTCTCCCCGTCGCCGGGAAATCCGGTGGCGTAGAAACGGTTGGGTGCGCCGGTCAGCAAAATGCCGTCCAGCCCGTACTGCGGCAGCGCCGCGGCAATGGCGTCAAAACGGTTCATAGATAATTCTCCTTCGTCAGCGCCTTGAAGGGGGCCTGCAGCGCGTGGAGCACATGGTTCCATGCACCCACCGGGCCGCCCAGCGGCTCCACCATCAGCGCCAGCACGCAGCTGCGCTTGGCGCCCAGCACATCGGTCAGCAGCTTGTCACCCAGCATGGCGGTCTCCTTCTCGGTGACGCCGGCCTTGGCCATGGCCTCGCGGTAACCGCGCTTGGCGGGCTTACCGGCGTGGCCCACGTAGGTGATGCCCATATCCTTGCAGAAGGTCTCCACCCGGGCGGAGCTGCGGTTATTGGACAGGATCATCACCTCGACGCCCGCTTCCTTCATGGCCTGCACCCAGCCGAGCACCGTCTCATCGGGACGGGCCACGCTGCGGGGTGCCAGCGTATAATCCAGATCGCACAGCAGCAGCTTGATGCCCCATTGCTGCAGCATCTGCGGCGTAATATCCGTATAGGCCGCGTACAGCCGATCCGGGATCAGAGAAAAACTCATACGCTATCTCCTTCGTTCATAGACTACTATATAGTGTAGCATTCTTCCCCAATAAATACAAGAGGTGATGTGATTGCAGCTGCATCTCGCCGTCACGCCCGAGCATCTGGAGCGCGCCCTTGCCCTGACAGCCCACGTGGCCCACGCGGCCTTCCGCATCGGCGAGGACGGCGCACTTCTCAGCCGCGCGCTGCCTGCCGCGCTGCAGGGCGGCGTCATGGTGGTGGACTGCGCCGTTTCCTTCCCCGCTGCCGCGGTTGAGGACGCGGCGCGACAGCTCCTGCGCGTCTGTCTGCGGCGCAGCTTCTCCGGCGTGGTGCTGGATGCACCCGATACGTCCTCCCCTTCCGTACTGGCGCTGGCGCAACAGCTGCAGCCAATGGCCGCGCAGTATCGGCGGCGGCTCTATGTGCCGGAATGTCTGGCCCACGCAGCACCCGACGCCACGGTGCTGGTGTGTACGGCACTGTCCGGCGGATCGCTGCAGCAGCGGCTGGAGGAGGCGTGCGCGCAGTATGGCCCATCACGCATCGCGCTGGACCTGCAGCGGCTGATGATGGAGTTCCCCATTCCCTGCCCCGGCGGCGAAGGAACGCCTTTGACCGCAAAAGAACTGCAGCAGCACCGGCAGGGACGGTGCGTCTACTACTGTGACGAGCTGTGCGCCCATTACTTCACCCGCCGCGGCGGACGGGAGACGCGCTTTATCCTCTACGATGACGCCGACACGCTGCGGCGCAAGATGGAACTGGCCCAAGCGCTGGGCATCGGCGAGGGTTTTCTCATGTGGCCGGAGACGGAAGATCTGTTGGAGAAGCTCTTTGACAAAAAGAAAGAAGGTGAACCGTAACGGTTCACCTTCTGTGCGAAACAGATTAATAATATCTCTTGTTTCTATTCTTGCGGGCGGCCTCGCTCTTCTTGCGGCGCTTGACGCTGGGGCTCTCATAGCACTCTCTGCGACGCACCTCTGCAACGATACCGGCCTTAGCACAGCTTCTCTTAAAACGCTTCAGAGCGCTGTCCAGGGACTCGCCTTCCTTGACATGTACTTCGGACATTTATTTTCCCTCCCTCCGATATATCCGGCTAAATCCAGGATACTCTTTAAGAGTCATTGGACATGACTTAACAGACAGCATTATATCGGCTCACAATGCCATTGTCAAGTTATTTTTTTGTATTTTTGCAAGAAAAGAGGAGCGATGCTGCCATCGCTCCTCTTTCGCGGTTTTTGATTACTTGGCAGGCTTGACGATGAGGTTCACCAGCTTGTTTTTGACCAGGATGGTCTTGAATACCTGCATGCCCTCGGTGGCCTTCTTGACCTTCTCCACGGCCATGGCGGCGGCCACAACGGTATCCTGATCGCTGTCGACAGGAACAACCACGGTGCCCTTCAGCTTGCCGTTGATCTGGACGGCCATCTCCACGTTGGCGTCCACGGTCTTGGCCTCGTCGTAGACGGGCCAGTCGCACTGCATAGCCATCTTGCCGTACTTGGCGGCAAAGCCCAGCAGTTCCCACATCTCCTCCACCATATGGGGGGCGAAGGGGCTGAGCATCAGCAGCAGCTGCTCCAGGTCGCCCTTGCTGCAGCCGTTGGCGTAGAACTCATTGACCAGAGCCATCAGGGCTGCAATGGCGGTGTTGAGCTTCAGATCGTCGATATCGGCGGTGACCTTCTTGATGGTCTTATGGATGATGGACTCGTTCTTGGCGCTGATGGCATAGTCGTCGGCAGCCTGATCCATCAGGTTCCAGCAGCGGTCCAGGAAGCGCTTGGAGCCCTTGACGGCGTCGTCGGACCAACCGGCGGTCTTTTCGAAGTCGCCGATGAACATGATATACAGGCGCATGGTGTCGGCGCCATAAGCCTTGATGACGTCGTCGGGGTTAACAACGTTGCCCAGAGACTTGGACATCTTCACAGCGGGACGGGTGGCCATGGAGCCATACTTCTCGATGAGGGCCTGCTTCTCTTCCTCGGTCTCCACGTTGCCGATATAGTGGGGGTTCTTACCCAGGATCATGCCGTGGCTGGTGCGCTTGGCATAGGGCTCCTTGGTGTGGACGGCGCCAATGTCATAGAGGAACTTGTGCCAGAAACGGCTGTAGAGCAGGTGCAGGGTGGTATGCTCCATACCGCCGTTATACCAATCCACGGGGCCCCAGTACTCCTCGGCCTCCTTGGACAGGAACTCCTTATCATTGTGGGGATCCATATAGCGCAGGTAGTACCAGCAGGAACCGGCCCAGTTGGGCATGGTGTCGGTCTCGCGCTTGGCGGGGGCGCCGCAGCAGGGGCAGGTGGTGTTGACCCAATCGGTCATCTTGGCCAGAGGGCTCTCGCCGTCATCGGTGGGCTCGTAGCTCTCCACGTTGGGCAGCAGCAGGGGCAGCTGGCTCTCATCCAGAGGCACCCAGCCGCACTTGGGGCAGTTCACCAGAGGAATGGGCTCGCCCCAGTAGCGCTGACGGGTGAAGACCCAGTCGCGCAGCTTGAAGTTGACCTTCTCCTTGCCCCAGCCGTGCTCGATGGCGTAATCGCGCATGGCGGGGATGGCCTCCTTGACGGTCATGCCGTCCAGGAACTCGGAGTTGACCATGATACCGGTGTCATCCTTCAGCACGAAGGCTTCCTTGGTGATGTCGCCGCCCTTGACCACCTCGATGATGGGCAGGCCGAACTTGGTGGCAAACTCCCAGTCGCGCTGGTCGTGGCCGGGCACGCCCATGACGATACCGGTACCGTAGCCCATCAGGACATAGTCGGAAACGAACATAGGGATGGCCTTGCCGTTAATGGGGTTATAGATCTCGATGCCCTGCAGACGGACACCGGTCTTTTCCTTGTTCAGCTCGCCGCGCTCGAAGTCGGACTTGCGGCCGGCGGCCACGCGATAGGCTTCCACCTCGTCCCAGTTGGCGATCTTGTCCTTCCACTGATCCAGCTGGGGATGCTCGGGAGAGATGACCATGTAGGTGACGCCGAAGATGGTGTCCACGCGGGTGGTGTAAACGGTGACATCGTCGCCGGTGTTGGTCTTAAAGGTGGCCTCGGTACCGTAGGAACGGCCGATCCAGTTCTTCTGCTGGACCTTGACGCGCTCGATATAATCCAGCTCGTCCAGATCGTCGATGAGGCGGTCAGCGTACTTGGTGATGGCCAGCATCCACTGGCTCTTCTCCTTGCGGACCACTTCGCCGCCGCAGCGCTCGCACTTGCCTTCCACCACTTCTTCGTTGGCAAGGCCCACCTTGCAGCTGGTGCACCAGTTGATGGGCATGGTGGTCTTGTAGGCCAGGCCCTTCTTGTACATCTGCAGGAAGATCCACTGAGTCCACTTGTAGTAGCTGGGGTTGGTGGTGTCCACCACGCGGTCCCAGTCGAAGCCGTAGCCCAGCATCTTCAGCTGGCGGGTGAAGTTTTCAATGTTCTGCTTGGTCACGATGGAGGGATGGATGTGGTTCTTGATGGCGAAGTTTTCGGTGGGCAGACCGAAAGCGTCAAAGCCGATGGGGAACAGCACATTGTAGCCCTGCATGCGCTTTTTACGGGACACGATGTCAATGGCGGTGAAGGGACGGGGATGGCCCACGTGCAGGCCGGCGGCGCTGGGATAGGGGAACTCGATCAGGCCGTAGAACTTGGGACGGCTCTTGTCGCCGGTGATAGCGGCATAGGGCTTGCACTCTTCCCACTTGTCCTGCCATTTCTTTTCAATGGCCGCAAAATCGTACTTCATGGTGTCTCTCCTTTATGTGTAAATATACGGATTTACGAAATAAAATAAGCCCCCGACTTCTTCTCAGAAGTCAGGGGCGATCAGGTCATCGCGGTACCACCCTGATACAGCCATCCGGTCACCCGGACAGCCCTCAGTGCCCACATGGGGCGCACCTGTAACGGCGGTGTGCCGTCCTCCCCTACTGTCAGTTTCAGGGTGGAAGCTCCGGGGCCAGTATCACAGAGGTCCTCCACCGGCTTGCACCGTCCGCCGGCTCTCTTCAGGCAGGAAGCTCTGCTTTTCTCCCCATCTACGCTTTTCACATACGCCACTTATTGTACCGACATCGGCATTATTTGTCAAGCGGCAGTTTCGGCCAAAAAGAGGGGAAAAATCCCCTTTTCCTGTTTTCTTTTTCCTGCACCTATATTATAATGGTGGCAATTTGATTTTCCGGAGGTCACCTATGAAAAAGATCCCTCTGGGCGAGCTGGCCTTTGCCATCGGCATGCTGCTCACCTGCGCCGGTGTGGCGCTGATGGTGCGCTCCGATCTGGGCCTTTCCATGATCGCGGCGCCCGCCTACATCCTCAGCGAAAAATTCGGCCCCCTTACCACCGGAACGGCGGAGTGGTGCGTACAGGGCGCCGTATTTGTGCTGGGCTGCATCCTCATCGGCAAGTTCTCCATGCCCATGCTGCTGTCGTTTCTGGTGGCGGCGCTGAACGGCGCGGTGCTGGACATGATGCTGCGTCTGTTCGCCTTTGCTACGCCCATCTCCTTCGCCGCGCGGCTGGCCGTGTGGTTTATCGGTCTTATTCTGCTGGCGCTGGGCATCGCCTTCGCCTTCCGCAGCTATCTCCCCTGCCAGATGCATGAGATGTTCGTCAAAACCGTGGCCGACGCCCGGGGCTGGAGCCGCGACAAGTGCAAGATCGTCTACGACTGGATCTTCCTCGCCCTGTCGCTGACCCTGTCGCTTCTCTTCTTCCGCCATCTGGTGGGCATCGGCATCGGCACCGTGCTGGCAACACTCCTCAACGGCCCGTGCATCGTGCTGTGGGGCAAGGTGCTGGACAAGTGGTTCAATTTTGAGCCGGCGCTGAAGAAACGATCCGCGCGGCAGTGATCTTGGCGCCGTACTCGCTGCGAAGGATCTCCAGGATCTCCTCCGGCGACTCGGCACAGTCGCGGCTGAGCCACATTTTGATCACGGCATTAAAGCCGTGGCGGAAAAACTCAATATGATAATCAATGTGGCGGTCGTAATAGGCCGCCGCATCTTTTATGTCATAGGCACCAAAGCGCAGCTTATCGCCTACGTTCAGTTTGAAGTAGGTCTTATAAAACACCGGATTTTCCTTGATGTGGTACACCAGCTTGGTGAAGTCGTGGGTGCGCACTGCCTGTCCCTGCTCCTCATGATACAGGCCCAGCACGGTTTCCTCCATGCTCTTCTGCACCGCTTCGGCCAGATCGTAAATATCCAGATAATTGGCGTAGAACGTCGTACGGTTTACCTCTGCTGCCGTACAGATCTCTTTCACGCTGACCTGCGCCAGTTCTTTCCCCTGCAGCAGCCGCACCAATGCCGTTTCAATCCGCCGACGGGAATCCTGCCGGCGTTTATTATTGGGTGTATTCATAGCCTTCCCCCTCTTTATCTCAACACAAGTTGTAATATTGATGATTGTTTTTCCCTCATGCGTTGATTATACTACAATTCGAAAACACAAACAAGTGTTGAGATAATCAGGAGGTATTTTAAAATGTCCAAGTTGAAAGAAGTCAATCAGAAGATCGAAGACGCCGTTGTGGGCGGCTATAAGAAAATTGAGGAAGGTGTCGTAAGCGGTTACCAGAAGATCGAAGACGGCGTGGTGTCCGGCTACAGAAAGATCGAAGACAAGTTCATCGACGCGTTTCTGGCCGAAGAGGGTGAAAGCACGGAAGAAGCCCGTGCCCGTCTGACCGGCAAGGAGGATGCAGAATGAAGAAGGAAAATTTCATCACCCTCGTGATGGGCACTGTGGGTGGTCTGCTGTTTGCTCTGGGCATGTGCATGGCTTTGCTGCCGGAGTGGGACGCCTTCACCCCCGGCGTAATTTGCGGTACCATCGGCGCCGCGGTGCTGCTGGTGATGGTGCTGGTGCGCCGCCGGATGCTGGGGAAAGAGCCGGTAAAGGTCAGCGGCAAAACCGTGGGCATCGTACTCTACGCCGTGTTTGCCACGCTGGTGTTCGGCACCGGCATGTGCATGACCATGGTGTGGGACGGTCTGCTGGTCTGGGGCATTGTGGTCGGCATCGTGGGTATCGTGCTGTTGTTGGGTCTGATTCCTCTTTGCAAGGGCCTTAAGTAATGGAAAAGGTGCTCTCGGCGCTGCAGCGGCTGCTGCGGCCCAGTCGGGCGCTGGCAGCCGTGCTGACGGTGGTGAGTGCCGTCTGTCTTGTGCTCATCTTCGTCAAAGGCTGGGAGGATACGCTTTTTGCCTATATGGTCTATCCCCTGTCCGCCTACTGCACAGGCGTTGTTGCCTACGCCGCAGGAAATGCCTTTCGGTGGGGCAAACAGCGGCTGCATGAAAACCGACACTATCACCGCTATGCCACCGACCTGCACTTCAAAGCGGAGGTTTCGCTGTACTTTTCGCTGGCGGTCACCTTTTTCTTCTCGGTTTTCAAGGCTGCGGCCGGCATTTATTACCGCTCTGCGTGGTTGGGCTCCATCGCAGCCTACTATATCCTGCTGGCAGTAATGCGCTACCTGCTTTTGCGGCGCATCCGCTGCGGCAAAACAGGCGGCTCGTGCCGCGCCTGCGGCGTGCTGCTGCTGGTACTGACGGCGGCGCTGGGCAGTATCAGCTTTTACTCCATCTACCGTGGCAACGCGGTGCACTATCCCGGGTTCCTGATCTACGCCGCCGCGGCCTACACCTTTTACAGCCTGACCATGGCGATCTACAACCTGATCCGCTACCGCAGGATCCGCATCGCCATTTACACGGCCTCCAAGGTGTTGGCGCTGGCCTCGTCGCTGGTGTCCCTGTTCTTTTTGCAGACCGCCATGTTCGCCCTGTTCGGCGACGGCGCTGCATGGGAGCGGCTGATGAACCTGTTCACCGGAGGAGCTGTGCACGCCATCATCGTATGTCTGGCAATTCTGCTGCTGAAAAAAGAAAAAACCACATAAAAAAGCTGCCATTTCCCAGTTGGAAATGGCAGCTTTTGCGTTTATTCCTTCTCCTCCAGCACGGCGCTGATATCCAGCGGCTTGCCGTCACGCCACAGGCGCTCCAGACCGTAGAACTCACGGGCCTCGGAAGAGAACACGTGGATAGCGATGCAGCCGTAGTCCAGCAGCACCCACGTACCGCCGCGGTAACCCTCGCGGTGCAGAGCCTCTTCGCCGGCCTCCTCATGCAGCACCTTCTCCACATTGTCCACCAGAGCGTTGATCTGGGTGTTGGAAGAGCCGGTAGCGATGACGAAATACTCAGCCAGCGTGGTCAGATCGCCGATCTCCAGCGCCTGAATTTCCTTCGCCTTCTTGTCTGCCAGAGCGCGGGCTGCCAGCAGAGCCAGTTCCTTTGCACTTTTCATATTTTATCTCCTTATCGTAACTGTTCTGCCAGAAAATCTCTGGCGCGCAATGTATCTTCATGGACGGGGTTGCCCCAGTTCTCCATCTCCTGCACCGACATCTGAAGTCCCAGCAGCAGACCGCGGTCCAGATCCTCATAGACCGCTTTTCGCAGCTCCTCCACGCCGGGGAAGTCGCGGGTTGGCTCAATATAATCGGCGAGGTAGATCACCTTTTCCAGCTTCGTCATATCGGCCTTTCCGGTGGTGTGCCAGCGGATGGCCTCATAGACAGCATCGGTGACGTCGAACACATCGCGGGCCACTTCCGCGCCGGTGATGGCGTGCTGCAGCTTCAGGGCCCAGCGCTGCATCTCGTCCAGTTGGACGCCATACTTTTCACACAGCTGGAGCTGCTCCTCCAAACCCAGCTTCTTGGTGCAGTCGTGGAGCAGAGCCGCCGTGCGAGCTTCCCGTTCATCCACGCCGTAGCGGCGGGCCAGGCGCACCGCCTCTTCCTCCGTACCCAGCACATGAGCCATGCGGCGGGGCTTGAGATAGCTCAGCGCCACGCAGCGAAGCTCCTCCAACGTCAGGTTTTTCATGTCAGCATGGGTGCCGTAGAGACCGTGGCGCAGAATGTAGCCGTAGACGGCGGCGGTGAGATACTCTTCGCCGTCACCCTTGGGCAACGCGGCACGTACCTGCGTGCTGGAGATCTCGATGACATCGGGGTTTTCCAGTGTCACCACACGGGCGCCGTAGGTGCTCTCGAGGAACTTCTCCTGCGCGGCGAACTCCTCGTCCTCCCCTTCCACCGTGCGGCTGAACGCGCCGATGGAGGCGAGGGACATGATGACCTCCGGCTCGTGCCAGGTATGGAACGAGAGGAACATGTCCGTACCCATGAGAAGCCACAGCTCGTCATCGGGATACTGCTTCTTTAGCTCACGCAGCGTATCGCTGGTATAGCTCTTCCCCGTTCTCTTCAGCTCGATGTCAAGGACATCCACTTTGCAGTCCATCTCCGCTGTGGCCAGCACCGTCATCTCCAGACGCTGCTGGGCGGTAGCGCTGTCGGCGCTGAGCTGCTTATGGGGCGGCACACTGGCCGGAATGAGGAACAGCCGGTCAAGACCCAGCTGCCGCGCGGCAGACATGGCTGCCGTCAGGTGACCCCTGTGGATGGGGTTAAAGCTTCCGCCGTAAATGCCGGTCTTCATCTCAGACGCTCTTTTTCTTGTCGCGCACCAGTTCGATCTTGCGCTTGTTCTTGTCGTGCTGCATGCGGTAGAGGACGAATTTGCTGCCGATGACCTGCACCACCTCGCTACGGGTGGGGATCTTCAGCTCCTCGGCGGCTTCGCGGGCGGTGTAGAGAGAGTTCTCCAGCACGCGGCCCTTCACCAGCTCGCGGGCCTCCAGAGCGTCGTTGACCTGCTTGATGAGGTTGTCGCTGATGCCGTCCTTACCGATGTGGATAATGGTGTCTTCGCCTGCGGCGATGCCCCGCAGCTGGGCTCTTTGTTTACTGGTCAGTTCCATATTTCTCAATTCTCTTTCATATAGTTTTCCAGCTTTGCGGCAAAGTCACGCAATGCCACGCCGCGGTGGGAAATTTCGTTTTTCTCTTCTGCCGTCAGCTGAGAGAAGGTTTTTCTCTTCTCGGGGACGAAGAAGATGGGATCGTAGCCAAAGCCGCCCTCGCCGGAGGGAGCATAGGCCACCGTGCCGAAGCAGTCGCCTTCGGCGGTGAGCATATCGCCATTGGGGAAGCAGCAGACGATGGATGCGTGGAAATGGGCGGCACGGTTCAGCGCGCCGCGCATGTTGGCCAGCAGCAGGCGGTAGCGGTCCTCATCGGTTGCCACGCCGCCGTAGCGGGCGGAATAGATACCGGGCGCGCCCTGCAGCCAGTCCACGCACAGGCCGGAGTCATCGGCGATAGCGGGCAGGCCGCTGGCCTCCATGACAGCTTTGGCCTTCAGCGCGGCGTTTTCGGTAAAGGTGGTGCCGGTCTCCTCCACATCCACATCGATGCCGAGGTCCGCCTGCAGCACCACTTCCACGCCCAATTCGGCGAGAATCGTCTGCATCTCCACCAGTTTGCCCTTGTTTTTGGATGCTAACACAAGTTTCATTGTCTCAAACCTCCCATGGGTCTTTCTTGCGCTGTTTCTCTCTCTTTTTTTGATGCTTCTCCGCCTCGCGCTCGGTCTGGCGCTTTTCGCTCTCCTCGCCCACGCGCTGGGTGAAGGCATCCCACTTCTTTTTCAGCTTATCCATGGTGTCCTCGATCTCAGGGATGGGGGTAATGACCACGCGGCAATCGGCGCAGTACCCGCTTTCAGCTTTAGCGCTGGTCACGAGGCCGCCGGTACCGTTCAGCCGCACAGCCCCCTCTTCCTCGGGAAACATCAGCATGGTATCCGCTCCTTCGGGATACCAGCGGATATGGTTGCCACCAAAGATGAAGCCTTTCTCCATCTCTTTCTTGCAATACGGACACTCCATGGTGCGCTCCTTTCTTTAGCGGAGGGCGCCCAGGATCTCCTTTTCCTTGCGGATCAGCTCCCGGTTGCCCTTGGCACACAGCTCCAGCAGTTCCTGCTGCTCACGGGGGGTGAAGGCACGGCCCTCGCCGGTACCCTGCAGCTCGATGATCTCGCCCAGCTCGTTCATCACGCAGTTGAGGTCCACCTGCGCGCGGCTGTCCTCGCTGTACTGCAGATCGAGGAGGGCCTCATCATCCACGATGCCGGCGGAAATGCCGGCCACATAGTGCTTGATGGGGTTACGGCCCAAATAGCCCTCGTCCACCAGACGCTGACAGGCCATAGCCATGGCGATGAAGCCGCCGGTGACGGAAGCGGTACGGGTACCGCCGTCGCCCTGAATGACATCGCAGTCGATGGTGATGGTGCGCTCGCCCAGCAGCTCCATGTCGATGGCGGCGCGGAGGCTCCGGCCGATGAGACGCTGGATCTCAGCGCTGCGGCCGGAGAGCTTCAGCTTGTCCACGTCGCGGCGGCTGCGCTGGCGGTTGGCACGGGGCAGCATGGAGTATTCCGCCGTGACCCAGCCGCAGCCGGGCTTCACATGGGGCGGCACGCGATCCTCCACCGAGGCGCAGCACAGCACCATAGTGTCGCCGCACTGGATGAGAACGCTGCCCTCGGCGAACTTGACAAAGTCGGGGGTGATGGTCACTTCACGCAGTTCGTTGAATTTTCTTCCGTCAGCACGTTTCATAAGTGTCTCCTTTTCCGGTACACAATGTTTTTCAGCAGCTCAAATCATAGCCTCGAGGAATTCCTGAGCATCGAAGGGTTGCAGGTCATCGATCCCCTCGCCCAGACCCACGAACTTCACCGGCACCTGCAGCTCCTGGGCGATAGCGATGACGATGCCGCCCTTGGCGGTGCCGTCCAGCTTGGTGAGGATGATGCCGGTGAGGCCGGCGGTCTCCTTGAACTGTCTGGCCTGAATGAGGCCGTTCTGGCCGGTGGTGGCGTCCAACACCAGCAGCGTCTCCTTGACGCTGTCGGGGGTCTCACGGTCGATGATCTTGCGCATCTTGGCAAGCTCGTTCATCAGATTCTGCTTGTTGTGCAGGCGGCCGGCGGTATCGCACAGCACCACATCGGTACCTCTGGCCTTGGCGGCCTGCAGACCGTCAAACAGCACGGCGCCGGGGTCTGCCCCCTCGTGCTGGCGGACGATGTCCACACCGGCGCGGTTCGCCCAGATCTCCAGCTGGTCGGCAGCGGCAGCGCGGAAGGTATCACCGGCGCAGAAGAGGACCTTCTTACCCTCGCTCTTGAGACGGTGACCTAGCTTGCCGATGGAAGTGGTCTTGCCCACGCCGTTGACACCGATGATGAGCACGATACTGGGCTTGGTGGACACATCCAGCGCCGTATCTCCCACATTCAGCTTCTCGGCCAGAATTTCGCGCAGGGCTTTCTTCACATTTTCCGCGCCCATCAGGTTTTCCTTATAGGCACGCTTACGCAGCTGCTCCACCGCATCCACGGCGATGGGCATACCCACATCGGCGAGAATCAGGTTTTCTTCCAGCTCTTCGTAGAATTCCTCGCCCAGTTCCTCAAAGGACATAGGGGCAAACCACGCTTTTTTAAATTTACTAAAGAGTCCCATATCGTTCCTCCTTAACCCTTAATTTTCAGTTCTTTGGCCATATCGTTGAGATTGATGGTCAGGATGCGGCTGATGCCCCGCTCCTGCATGGTGACACCGTAGAGCACGTCGGCCTCTTCCATGGTGCCGCGGCGGTGGGTAATGACGATGAACTGCGTCTTACCGGCGATGCGGCGCATATAGCGGGCGTAGCGCACCACATTGGACTCGTCCAGCGCCGCCTCGATCTCATCCATGACGCAGAAGGGCGTGGGATGGACCTTCAAAATGGCAAAGTACAGGGCAATGGCCACGAAGGCCTTTTCGCCGCCGGAGAGGAGCGTGATGGTTTTCAGCTGCTTTCCGGGGGGCTGGACCTTGATCTCGATGCCGCAATCCAGAATATTGTTTTCGTCTTCCAGCTCCAGTCTGGCCTGACCGCCGCCGAACAACTCCAAAAACGTCTCCTGGAAGCTCTCGTTGAGGAGCTTGAACTGCACGGCGAAGATCTCCGTCATCTGGCGGGTGATCTCGTCGATGATGCCGTGGAGCTCCTCCTTGGCCTTTTCCACGTCGGTGCGCTGCTCGGAGAGGTAGGTGTAGCGGGTGTTGACCCGGTCAAACTCCTCGATGGCGCCGATGTTGGGGGTGCCAAGGCTCTTGATCTCACGGTTCAGCTCGGCGATACGGCGGGTGGCCTTGGCCACGCTCTCCAGCTCCACGCGCTGCTCCATGGCGTCGCTGTGGCTCAGCTCGTAGCGCTCCCACAGCTTATCGAGGATTGCCTTTTCCTCCAGCGCGCTGTTGCTCAGCCGCTGTTCCAGACGGCCCACCTCGCGCTCGGCGTTCAGCAGTTGGTCGTTGCACTCCTGGATCTGCTGGTTCTGGGTGGTGCGCTGGGCCTCCAGCGCCATCTTGGTCTCACCCAGCGCCCGCAGCTGCTCGCGCAGGGCGTCGCCGCGGCTGCGCAGATCGGCCAGCTTGGCCTGATGGCCTTCCATCTCGGCCTGCGCCGTCTCGTTGGCGCGGCGGAAACCGTCAGCCAGCTCTTCGCGGCTGCGGCTGTCATCCAGCAGGGAGGTTTGCAGCGTGCGCAGGTCTTCCTTACTCTTATAAGAAGCGTCGCGCTCGGCCAGCAGGGCGGCCTTCTGCTCGCGCTTGTCGCTGAGCGCTGCGTTGAGCTGCTCGCTTGCGGCCTGCATATCGGTCTGGCCGGCCAGACTGTCCTCCGCCTGACGGCGCAGGTCTTCGGCGGCGCGTTCGTGCTGGGCAATGGTCTTTTCCACCTCCGCTGCCTGTTTTTCATCGGCGGCGGTACGGGCGTCCAGACTCTCCAGCTCTTCCTCCATGGCTTCGCAGCTCAGGTCCAAATTGTCGGTGAGGATATCGTAATGGTCCTGCTTGCCCTGCAGGGTCAGCACCTCGTCCTCGGCGCGGCGCTGCTGCTCGCGGGCCACATCCAGCTCGTACTGAGCCTTCTGTACCTCGCGCTCCAGCTCACCGGCCTGAGCCGTGGCCTCTTCCAGCTGGCGCTTCAGCTTGCCCTCTTTCTCCTGCAGCGCCTTGAGCTCGTTGGCGCGGGACAGGACGCCGGCGCTGCGGCTGACGCTGCCGCCGGTCATGGAGCCGCCGCGGTTGATGACCTGACCGTCCAGCGTCACGATGCGGAAGCGGTTCTGGTACTTGCGGGCCATGGCAATGCCGCAGTCCAGATCCTCCACCACCACGGTGCGGCCCAGCAGATTGCGGAAAATGCCGGCGTATTTGTCGTTATAGCGCACCAGCTCCGAGGCGATGCCCACGAAGCCGAATTCCTCGTGCACCTTGGCCTCACGCAGCTCCTCGCCGCGGATGGCCGTCAGGGGCAGGAAGGTGGCGCGGCCGCCATCGCGCTGCTTGAGGTAGCCGATGGCGCTCTTGGCGTCCTCTTCCCTGTCCACCACGATGTTCTGCAGACCTGCACCCAGCGCGATCTCCAGCGCCACGGTATAGCGCTCGTCGGTGGTCATGAGGCTGGCCACCGGTCCGTGGACGCCGCGCAGCGTATTCTTCTCCGCGGCCTGCATCACCAGTTTCACGGCCTTGGAAAATCCCTCGTATTCCTTCTCCATCTCCGCAAGCATGTGGATGCGGGAGAGGAGGTTATTGACTTCCATGGTCAGCTGCAGCTTACGCCCGGCAGCTTCCTCGGCGCGGCGGCGCCGGCCGTCCATCTTCAGACTGTGGCCCTGAATGATGTTGCCCACGGCCTGCGCCTCTTCCTGCGCGGCCGTCAGCGCGCGGCGGTTGGCACGGGAATCGCGACGGCCCTGCTCCAGCTTTTCGCGGGCAGCGGACAGTTCCGCTTCCACAGCGGCGCGGCGCTCGCTCACCTCATGGGCAGAGGCCCGCAGAGCGGACAGCTGGGCTCGGGCGTCGGCAGCGGCGGCCACTTCCAGCGCTTCCTTTGCGCGGAGGGAGTCGGTCAGGCGCTGGCTGTCACCGGCGTCATCCGCCAGCGTGCGCAGCTGCCCCAAAAGCTGGGCCATCTCCGCATCCAGTGCGGCGGTCTGCTGCTCGATCTGGGCGGCGCGCTGATCCAGCGCGTCCATCTGGCTCTGGAGATGTTCGGTGCGGCTCTGGCTCTCCTCCATCTCCTTATCCAGACGCGCCAGTGACTCGGTATTGTGCTCCATACCGCTGCGCAGCACGGCGATGGCGGATTCCAGCTCAGCAGCCTGTGCATCCAGCTCCGTGCCCTGCGCGCGCAGGTTCTCGGCCTCCATGTCATTCTCGCGCACCTGCTCGGCGCAGCGCTCGGCCTGTGCGTACACATCGTCCAGCGCAGCCTTGGCGCGCTGCTGGTCGGCCTGTGCGATCTGGAAGTCGCTCTGCAGCTTGAAGGCGGCGGCCTTCAGTGCCTGCAGTTGCTCCAGCCACACGCTGATCTCCAGCACGCGCAGCTCATCGCGCAGGATGAGATACTTCTTAGCGGTCTCCGCCTGCTTACGCAGCGGCTCCACCTGCAGCTCCAGCTCGGCGATCTTGTCGTTGATGCGCACCAGATTCTCCTCGGTACGCTGGAGCTTGCGCTCGGATTCCTCTTTGCGGTGGCGGAACTTGGAAATACCGGCCGCCTCCTCAAAGATCTCACGGCGCTCACCGCTCTTGACAGACAGGATCTCGTCGATCTTGCCCTGACCGATGATGGAATAACCCTCGCGGCCCATACCGGTATCCATGAAGAGCTCATTGACATCCTTCAGACGCACGGACTGCTTATTGATGTAGTATTCCGATTCGCCGCTGCGGTAATAGCGGCGGGTCACGGCCACCTCAGCCTCATCGCGGTTGAAGATATGCTCGGTATTGTCGATCACCAGAGTCACCTGCGCAAAGCCCATAGGGCCGCGCTTCTCCGTGCCGCCGAAGATCACATCTTCCATCTTGGCGCCGCGGAGCTGGCGGCTGTTCTGCTCACCCATGACCCAGCGGATGGCGTCGGAAATGTTGGACTTACCGCTGCCGTTGGGGCCAACGATAGCGGTGATGTCCTCGCCAAAATTCAAAACTGTTTTATCAGGGAAGGATTTGAAACCCTGAATTTCCAGTGCTTTTAAGTACACGCGTTTCACCTCGTTTATCACAGCATACTATAACTAATTTAGTATATCAGCCAAGAGGCGATTTTTCAAGAAAAAAAGCGTGCTGCATCTGCAAAAACTGCATAATCGCCGGGAATATACATTCATCTCCCCCCTCAGTCCGTCCCGCCTCCCCTCCTGCATGCAGCACGCGATCGCGGCTTTGTGAATAGTGCCCAAACCGGCGCAGAGAATTTGGGCAAAATATTAGGTAGATTAGGCGTAGACAACCCATACCCGCAGTTGTATAATTATGCCATCAAAACAAGGGTTTATGAATATTCTGCAAACGTTATTCAGGTATTAATGGATATTTACCCTTGTGCAGTTTGCATCTTTCAGGAGGTAAGCAAGATGAAAACGACGATGAAGAAACTGTTTGCTGTGCTGCTGGCACTGGTGATGACGCTGAGCCTGATGGTTCCCACCGCCTTCGCCGCAGAAGGTGAAGCAATCGACGCACAGGCAGGCGATACCGCCGCTCCCGCCGCCGAGGCCAAGGCCTCCTTCACCAGCGACGATCCCGATGATTATGACATGATCTCTCTGGCCGATGTGAAGACCTTCACGGCCAAGATCCCCCTGTCCGCTGCCATTGCCGAGGAAGACCTGGCTAACGTGGTCTGGACCATGGACTGGGACAAGGAACTCACCGATGAGATCTACATGGATACCGCCAAGTATCCCAACCACACCGCCGGCGGCGCACTGAGTGGCTTCAAGACCAACCGTAATGCCGCCGATCTGTTTATCGATGTGGCCACTTCTCAGATCACCGAAGACGACGTCTCCTATCTGGTTTTGACGTTTAAGAACAACTGCTATTTCAATGCCGATCCCAGCGCTCCCCACTCCAACGGCGGTGCCTATCTGGATGTGTGCGGCTACTTCACCCTGAATGCCAAGCTGGGCGAGACCGCTCTTGGCAGCGTGGATGTGAAGATCGTCCCCTATGATGACTTCAACACTATGGACGAGATCTATGCCGAGCTGGACGAGATGGAGGCCTTTGCCGCCCAGAACACCGACCTGTTTGTCAAGCAGTACTCTATGGGCAAATCCTCCGGTGATATCTATGCTCCTCTGGATATGCCTTACCTGATCATTGCCGATAGCGAAAGCTCCGTGGTGGAATGGCTGAAGTTCACCGAAAAGGCTGAAAATGACCCCACCGCCGTTCTGGCTGACATCGCCGCCGGCAAGTATGATGATATCAAGGTGCCTGTGATGTACTCCAACATCCACGCCAACGAAGTGGCTGCCGCCGACGGTATCATGGCTTTCACCTGGATGCTGCTCAACAGCGCCGCCGCCGAGAAGGCTATGGCATACACCGAGCTGACCGGCTTTACGGCAGCAGGTGAGGCCAAGCTGAGCGACGAGATCGCCATGTACAACATGCTGATCCCCGATCTGGTGAAGGATACTGCCACCTTCCTCGGTGCGATCACCGATGAAAACCCCGAGGACGCTTACACCAGATTCTACGCTTATTCCGACGTGGTGGATCTGGACAAGTATTACACCAGCACCGAGAACACCGTGGATGTGGACGCTCTGCTGGATGATGTGTTCTTCATTCTGGTTCCCGAAGAGAACGTGGAGGGCCGTGAATATATCACCCGTACCGCTTCCAACGGCTACGACCTGAACCGCGACAACTCCTTCCAGACCACCGCCGAGACCCAGAACATGCAGAAGCTGATCGGCACCTTCAACCCCGTATCCCTGATGGAATTCCACGGCAGAGTGGAAGGCTTCCAGGTGGAACCCTGCACGCCTCCCCATGAGCCCAATTTTGAGTATGACCTGCTGAGCGAATACATGCTTTTCTGCGGCGAGGCTTTCGGCAATGCCGCTGTGGCCAACAATGACGGCTACAACAGCTACACCATGCCCATGCGCGACTATCTGTACACCACCAAGAACGGCCCCAGCTGGTATGTCTGGGACGACATGTCCACTTCCTATACGCCCCAGTTCGCCATGCTGCAGGGTGCGCTGGCCTACACCGTGGAGCTGCCCGCCTACAACGATGACACCGTAGCCGCTGTGCAGTACGGCTGCCTGGGCCTGAGCGATTTCATCGCCAGCGAGAAGATGGGCATTCTGGCCAATCAGGTGGAGATCTATGAGCGCGGCGTCAGCAACAAGAACTCCAACGATACCGTGAACGTGTGGCTGTCCGACCAGACCGACGTGGAAGGCGCCGAGGCCGACCTGTGGCGTCCCGTGTTCAACGGTGAGGGCGAGAACGGCAATTTCTACCCCGAGTTCTACATCATTCCTCTGGACGCTGAAAATCAGTCCAATCTGGATGCTGCCTATGACATGATGGAGTGGCTGAGCCGCAACGACGTAAAGATCCTTGTGACCAAGTCCGCTTACACCTATGGCGGCATCACCTACCCCGCCGGCACCATGATCATCTCCATGTATCAGGCCAAGCGCAGCGTGGCCAACGGCGCTTTGTATGACGGCACCTTCATCACCACGTGGGATGAGCTGTACTCCGAAGGCATCACCACCTTCAACGAGACCCGCGGCTTTGACATGGTCACCGTGGCCAAGACCGGCGAGATCAGCAAGGTCAAGGCTGCCTGTGGCTCCGCTATGGACTATGAAGATTGCCTGAGCTATATCGAAGAAAACAAGAAGACCGTCTTCTCCGGCGAGAAGTACGCCGATGTTATCATCTCCAACGCTTCCGAGGCTTCCACCTCTGCCGTCAACGCCCTGCTGAAGGACGGTAAGGACGTGGGTATGATCACCGACGCCCAGAGCGAATTCTACGGTGACTTCATCTGCTCCTACAAGGATTTCCTGACTGTGGCCGATGACTACACCCTGACCGCCACCGGCATTGCCTCCACCGCCGAGAATTATCCTGCAGCCCTGTCCATCGCCAAGGCACCCACCGTATTCATCACCGGTGCCTCCAGCAAAAACTCCTCCGGTTTCGTCTACACCTCTCAGGTGGGCAATGCTAACTGGAACTATGACCGCATCGCTATGGAACTGATGAACTTCAACGTCACCAAGGATGCTTCCGCTGCCGACGTCATCGTGGGTGCATCTTCCCTCAGCGGCGCTGCCAAGACTGCCGTATTGAGCGGCACTCCCTACATCGGTTACGGCTCCAATATGAGAAGACTGGATATCATCACCGCTTCTTACGTCCGCACCGGCGGCATGGACTGCCTGCCCTATGTGGTCTATCCCTCCACCAACCTCATCAACTCCAGCTATGTCACCGAGGGTGACGAAGTGATGTACGGCTACGGCGCCGCTTTCTACAGTGCCGTTCCCGAGGGCGCCGAGATCCTGGTGAAGGTAGATGCCGCGAAGGAGCCTACCGAAGGCTTCATGCCCGCCAGTGACAACACCGACGCTTTCCTGGCCGGCGGTATTCTGGGCTTCTCCTATACGGGCAAGGCCAATGACGGCAAGAGCGACATCGACATCGCCATCTTCGCCAACTCCCTGACCCACAAGGTCCACCAGAGAGATGAATACGCCTACATCAGCAACTTCATCTTCTCCAAGCTGCTGGGCGAGGAATATACCCCCACCTATCTCATTACCGAGGGCAATGAGGGCGTGTGGAACTACAACACTCCCGCCGACCTGTCCTTCAGCTCCAACGGTCCTAAGGAGCAGTTCGTGGGCATCGAGATTGACGGTGTGGCTGTGGACGCCGCCAACTACACGCTGGCTGAGGACGGCATGACCGTTACCCTGAAGTCCGACTACATCAACACCCTCAAGAGCGGCGAAAAGGCCATCTCTCTGGTGTTCTCCGACGGCACGGCCGACGGCGTGTTCACCGTGGTGCACAAGGCCCCCGCTACCGGCGACAGCTTCAACGCCCTGCTGTGGATCTGCCTGATGAGCGTCACCGCTCTGGCCGGCGCCATGCTGGTGTACAGCAAGAAGCAGCACGCCTGAATGAAAGAACTTCCCGATCCGCTTACCTCCCAATAAACGGATACCGTGAAAAAGGACGCCTAAATAGGCGTCCTTTTTCGTTATGTGCTCTTTTGCCGGTCGATCATACCGTACAGGCACTCCAGCGCATCCGTCAGCGTACCCACGGCGTCCATCAGTCCCAACTGCACCGCCTCTTCCCCGTAGACCACGCTGCCCACGTCGTTGGACATATCGCCGCTTTTGAGCATCAGCTCACGGAACTTCTCCGGCTTGATGCGGGAGTTTTTCGCCACAAAGCGGATGATACGCTCCTGCAGGCGGTCAAAATAGTGGTAAGTCTGGGGCGCGGCGATCATGGTGCCGGACATGCGCACCGGATGGATGGTCATGGAGGCCGACGGCGCCATAAAGGTCCGCTTTCCCGACACCGCCAGTGGGATACCGATGGAGTGACCGCCGCCCAGCACCAGCGTGACAGTGGGGGTGGTCATTCCCGCGATCATCTCGGCAATGCCGAGGCCTGCTTCCACATCGCCGCCCACGGTGTTGATGAGAAGCAGCAGGCCGTCCACCTCTTCCGACTCCTCAATGGCGGCCAGAAGCGGCAACACATGCTCGTATTTTGTGGATTTAGCGGTATTTGGCGCCAATGTGTGGCCTTCCACCTGTCCGATGATGGTCAGACAGTGGATGGTGCCGTGGCGGTTGCGCACCACCGACGAGCCCATCTCCACCAACTGCTGCTGCGGCGTGTCCCGCTCCTGCGGCACGTTTTCTGTTCTTTCTTCAGACATAGTTTCCCCTCCTTTTCCTCCATAGGGTGCGCGGCGGAGGGAGCGGTTATGCACTTGTTTTTCCTTTTGCAGGGTGCTATACTGTGGTCAAAGCCCATCCGAAAGGGAGTTTTACCATGGACAACGCCGTATTCATCTCTCACCGTCCCTATACTAAGCAGGGTGTGCTGGACGGTCTCAAGCGCAAGCCGGTCACCGCCTCCGGCAAGCTCTATCGCAGTGCGCTGCGCTTTTGCGGCGGTGCCTTTTTGCTGTGTTCTGTCATCTCGGCTGTCTTTCTGTTCGCAGCGCCGGATAAGTCACAGTTGCCGCTGATCGCCGCCAACATCGCCGTGACGCTGGGCGCGGGACTCCTGTTTTGGAATCTGGAGCGACTGAAGGCCATGCGGGATTACAAAATGCTGCGCTCCCTGCACGGCACGGACGAGCTGATCTATGTTATGTCCTTCACGCAGGAGGATGTCACCATCACGCTGGGCAGTCAGAACATCACCTACCCTTATGAGCGCTTCGGCGACATCACGGAGGATGAGGACTCGTTTCACCTGTGGCTGGAAAAGGGGCTGACGTACCGCATCCCCAAGGACTCCTTTGTCAAGGGCAGCGCTGAGCATTTTGTGGATTTCATCGCGCCCCGCCTTGGTGAGCTGCAAAACGGCAGTTTCGGACGCAGCCGCAGCATCATGGCCTACCTCCTCATTGGCGCCACCATTTTCTTCGTTTATTTCCTGTTTCTGTGACAAAAAAGAAGCCGACCGGAAATCCGGTCGGCTTTTTCTTTTGCTGTTATGCCTCGTAGATGGCCTTGCAGCCCTTATAGGTCATGTAGCAGTCCAGCTTGCTGACCGTTTCAAAGGGTGCGTGCATGCTCAGCACGGGCACGCCGGCATCCAGCGTGGCGATGTTGCGGTTGGCCATGAACTGGGCCACCGTGCCGCCGCCGCCGGCGTCCACCTTGCCCAGCTCCGCCATCTGCCAGATGACGTCGGCATCGTCCAGCACGCGGCGCACGAAGGCCACCGTCTCCGCCGTGGCGTCGGATGCGCCGCTCTTACCACGGGCGCCGGTATACTTGCAAAGGCCCAGACCGTAGTTGATGCGGGCGCTGTTGCGCTTTTCGTACACTTCGGCAAAATTGGGGTCGTAGGCGGCCGTCACATCGGCGCTGAGGCAGAAGGAGTTTTCAAAGCACTCGCGCAGCAGCACGCCCTGACCGTCACACAGATCGTGCATGAAGGTGTCAAAGGCGGCGGACTGCATGCCCGTGACACCCATGGAGCCGATCTCCTCCTTGTCGGCCAGGACGCACACGGCGGTGTGCTCCGGCACATCGATATCAAAGAGGGCCTGCAGCGCGGCGTAACCGCACACGCGGTCATCGTGGCCGTAGGCGCCGATGAGGCTGGCATCCAAACCGATGTCGCAGCTCATGGCGGCGGGCACGGCCTCCAGCTCGGCGGAGATGAAATCCTCCTCGGTGATGCCGTATTTCTCGTTCAGCTTTTCCAGCACATGGAGCTTCACACGGTCACTCTCGCCGCTCTCGCCCACGGGGTGGCTGCCCAGCAGAATGTTCAGTGTCTCGCCGGAAATGGCCTCGTTGAGCGGCTTTTTGCCCTGCTCGGCGCCCAGATGGGGCAGCAGATCGTTGATGACGAACTTAGGCTCATTCCCCTCGCCCAGCACCACGTGCACCACGGTGCCGTCCTTCAGGGCGATGGCGCCGCGCAGCTCCAGCGGGATGGTGACCCACTGATACTTGCGGATGCCGCCGTAATAATGGGTCTTGAGATAGGTCAGCTCGCTGTCCTCATAAAGAGGCATGGGCTTGAGGTCCAGACGGGGCGCGTCAATATGGGCCGCCGCGATATGGGCGCCCTCGCTCAGGCTCTTGCGGCCCATCACGGCCAGCAGCACGCTCTTGCCCCGGTTGGAGATATACACCTTATCGCCGGCCTTCAGCTCCATACCGCGGCGATAGGGCACAAAACCCCGCTCCTCCGCCAGCTGCATGGCGCGCAGAGCGCACTCGCGCTCCGTCTTGCCTTGATCGATAAAATCGCGGTACAGCGTGCAGTAGGCCTCCATGGCGGCCAGATCCTGCTCACTGATGCGGTCATAGCCGTTCTTCGCCTTGGAGAACAGCTTCTCCTTGCGCAGCTTCATCTCTTCGCTCATTTGGTTTCCTCCTTGATCAGACATGCGAAGAATTCCAGTGCCTTCTCTTCAAAGGCCTGCGGAGAATCCTCCGTGTTCTCCAGCACGTCGGTGCAGTTTTCGTAATAAAAAGTATCCGCCTTTTGGGCCGCGATACGCATGCGGGCGTAATTTTCGTCAATGCCGTCACGGGCCATGATGCGCCTGACGCGCAGCTCGGCCGGCGCAATGACCCCCACGGTGCGGCAGCACATGAGGCTCATGCCGCTTTCAATGACATTGATGGCGTCAAAGCCCACGATATCGTGTCCCTCTGCCCGCCGCGCCGCTTCCGGCACCAGATGGGCATAGACGATGGCGTTAAGTCGGGCCATGGCGGTCTCGTCGCGGAAGACCACGTTGCCCAGCTTCTGCCGATCCAGCGTGCCGTCGGGACAGAACACATCGCCAAAGGCGTCGGTGATGGCCTGCTTCATAGGCGCATCGGTGCGCAGCATCTCATGGTAGAGGGCATCACAGTCGAGAATATAGCCGCCCAGCCGCTCCAATGCCCGCAGGGCGCTGGTCTTGCCGGCGCCGGTGCCGCCGGTCAGGCCGAAGATGAGGCCGTCTCCCGCATCCTCCACGCAGAAGCCAGCCGCCTTTTTCAGGCGGTTGCCGATGGCGAGGCCCAGCCCCGACTCATCGGGGCATTGGGCATAGATGGCGGTGACATCCGTCTCATCAAAGGCGCGCAGGGCATCGAACACCCGCTGCGCCTGCGCCGCCTTGTCATCGGCGGGGCCCAGCTTATGCACGGTGCAGCCGCCAAACAGGGGGGCAAACTCGTCAAAGCAGATGACGCCCATCCCCGCCTTCACGCGGCCCAGAATGTAAGCCGCGCTGCGCTGGGGCGAGCCGGTCACCACGGTAACGGGGGCCTTGGGGGCGTAGTGACGGTACTTCATGCCGGGGGCACGGGGCTTCTCCCCTGCCGAGAGCTTTTGGCGCACGGCTTTGTCCACAGCCACCTCACCCAGCACCTCTTCCAGCGCCTCCAACGGCAGTCCGCCGGGACGCAGGAGTCGCGGCGGCGTCACCGTCAGGTCGATGATGGTGGACTCCACGCCCACGCGGCAGGGACCACCATCCACAATGGCGTCGACCTTGCCGGACATATCCTCCACCATGTGCTGCACGGCGGTGGGGCTGGGACGGCCGGAGGTATTGCCGCTGGGGGCGGCCACAGGTACGCCCGCCGCCTCGATGATCTGGAGCGTCACCGCGTGGTCGGGGCAGCGGACGCCCACCGTCTCCAGCCCGCCGGTGGTGCGCAGGGGCACACAGTCGCGCCTCGGCAGGATCATGGTCAGGGGGCCGGGCCAGAACCGCGCAGCCAGCTCATAAGCGGCCTGCGGCACATCCTTACAGTAGCGCTCCAGCCAGTCGGCGGAGGCCACATGCAGGATCAGCGGGTTATCCTGCGGGCGGCCCTTGGCCTCGAAAATGCGGCGCACCGCATCCTCATTCAGACCGTTGGCGCCCAGACCGTAGACCGTCTCCGTGGGGATGCCCACAAGACCGCCGCGGCGCAGGATGGCGGCCGCTTCAGCAACGGCGTTATTCTCTTGTTGGGGGTAAAAAAGTTTGGTTTCCACGGTTTCCGGTCTTCTTTCTCTCAATTACAGGCCCAGATCCTCGCCTACCAGAACGACCTTGATCTTACCGGCGGGACGGCACAGACGGGTCTCCACCATGTAGCAGCAGCAGCTCTCGGGGCCCTTGCAGTCGGCGCACAGGCCGTTGAAGTTGCAGGGGGTCTTGGCGGTGGGGAAACGCTGCACCACAGCGGGGGCGGTGTAGTTGCGCACCTGAGCATAGGCCTCGTCCATATCCTTGACCACCTTGTTCATGCCGGCGATCACCACCACGCTCTTGGGGCCGAAGCACATGGCGGCCACACGGTTGCCGTTGCCGTCGATGTTGAAGAGCTCGCCGTCCTGGGTGATGGCGTTGGAGCTGGTGAGGAAGGTATCGCAGGTGAGACCGGCGCGCATGATGGCCATGCGCTCGGTCATATCCTTGGCGGTATCGCGGTCCAGCACCTTCTGACCGCGCTGGGCCAGCAGGGCCTTGATGCCCAGCTCATCCACCGTCATCGTGCCGCCCCAGGAAACCACGTCCTCCTGGGGGATCAGTTCCAGCACTTTGGCGATGGCCTCTTCGCGGGTGGAGCAGTAATAGGCGTCAAAGTGGCGCTTGTTCAGATTTTCGGCCACGGCGGGGCCGGCTTTGTCGTAACGGATCTTTCTGGGCTGCAGCATGGTCAGTTCTCCTTTCATTCTCCTTCCTGAAGCCGGCGGGCCTGATCGGCAACGGTCAGGGCGTCCACCAGAGCATCCAGGTCGCCGTTGATGACGGCGGCAATATTGAAGTTTTTATTCTCTCCCGTCAGACGGTGGTCGGTGACACGGTTCTGCGGGAAATTATACGTGCGGATCTTACCGCTGCGGTCGCCGGTGCCCACCTGAGAGCGGCGGGTCTGGGCGATGGCGGCGTTCTGCTTTTCCTGCTCGGCCTCATAGAGCTTGGTGCGCAGGATCTTCATGGCGCGGTCACGGTTTTTATGCTGGCTGCGCTCATCCTGACACTCCACCACCGTGCCGGTGGGCAGATGAGTGATGCGGATGGCGGACTCGGTCTTATTGACGTGCTGGCCGCCGGCACCGGAGGAGCGGAAGGTATCGATCTGCAGGTCCTTGGGGTCGATGGAAAACTCCACCTCCTCCGCCTCGGGCATGACGGCCACCGTGGCCGCCGAGGTCTGGATACGGCCGGAGGACTCCGTTTCCGGCACGCGCTGGACGCGGTGGGTACCGGCCTCGAACTTCAGGCGGGAATAGGCGCCTTCGCCTTCCACTGTAAGGCTGACTTCCTTCACACCGCCCAGCTCCGTTTCGTTACAGCTGGCGATCTCCAGCTGCCAGCCGCGGCGCTCGGCGTACATGGTGTACATGCGAAGAAGGTCGGCGGCAAAGAGGGCGCCTTCTTCGCCGCCCACGCCGCCGCGGATCTCCAACACCACGTTTTTATCGTCATTGGGGTCCCGGGGCAGCAGCAGAAGCTTCAGTTCCTCATGGAGGCGCTCACGGTCCTCCTTGGCCTGCTGCAGTTCCTCCTGGGCCAAAGCTTTCAGCTCGGGATCTGCCAGCAGTTCCGTGGCATCACAGATGCGCTGCTCGGCATCGCGGTAGGCGCGATAGGCCGCCACCACCGGCGTCAGCTCCTTCTGCTGGCGGCTCAGGTCACGAAGGCGCATCTGGTCGGAATAGACGGCGGGGTCACTGAGCTGCTGCTCCACCAGCGCGAGGCGCTGTTCGATTTCGTTGAGTTTATCCAGCATGGGATCACTCCTTCTCAGCCAAGAAAGGCCTTCACTTCCTGAATGAACTTATCGCGCCAGAAGGCGTAGCCCACATCGCCCACGCGGACGCTGCCGGCGGCGATCCGGGGCTTGGAAACATACTGATCCATCTGGTCGTAGATCTCCTCATAGCGCTTGTCGCTGTCGCGGGTCAGGAGGTACGCCACACGCTTCATCTCCAAACCGCGGCGCTTCAGGAGGGCGCGGATCACGCTGGAGCAGCGGCCGGCCCACACAGGCGTGCCCAGCACCACCAGACGGTAGTTTTCCAGATTACGCTCCGTTTCAAAGGGCTTGAGGGGACGGGTGGAGCGGCGCATGGCCTCCATGCCGGAGAGCATGAAGCCGGAAAAACCGCTGCGGTCCTGACCGTCGGTGATCTCCACCAGCTCGGCATCCAGCGCCAGGGCCACTTCCTCCATGGCCTGCTTCGTCTTGCCGGTGCGGGAATAATAAATGCACAATACGTCTTTCATCGTTATTCTCCTATTCTTCCAGCTGCAGGCTCAGCTCCTCCCAGCGGCTCATCTCCGCCATGAGGCGCTCTTCGGCATCCTGCTTCTGTTTGTATACTTCGTTGAGTTTGGCCGCATCACAGGCCACTTCCTCCATCAGCGCGTCGAGGCGCGCGCACTCAGCCTCCAGTTTGGCGATACCGGTCTCACAGATGGTGAGCTGGCGGCGGATGGCCTGCTTCTCCCGGCCCATACGGGGTGGGCGGGTATCACCCTTCTTCTCCGCCTTGACAGGAGCGGGCGCGCTGCGCTTCTCCTCGTCCTTCACCTTCTTATACTCGGCAAAGCCCATGGGATAGTCGGTGATGGTGCCGTCCGCCAGCTCCCAGATGCGGGTGGCAAAGCGGTTGATGAAATAGCGGTCATGGGACACAAAGAGGAGCGTGCCGTCATAGGCCTCCACCGCCTCCTCGATCCACTCGCGGCTGGCGATATCCAGATGGTTGGTGGGCTCGTCCAGCACCAGAAAGTTGATCTCCTCATCCATCAGCATGCAAAGCCGCAGGCGGCTGAGCTCACCGCCGGAGAGGACGGACACGCTTTTGAACACATCCTCGCCCTGGAACTGATAGGCCGCCAGGCGGTTGCGGGCGCTCTGGGCCGTCATGTTCTTCTTGGCGTAGAGCATGGTGTCCACCAGATTGCGCTCGGGATGGTCGAAGCGGATGATCTGGGGCAGGTAGGCCGTGCGGATGGCAGGGCCGGTGCGGATCATGCCGGCATCCAGGGGCTCCAGCTGCATGATCATATTCAGCAAAGTGGTCTTGCCGGTGCCGTTATCGCCGATGAAGGCGATACGCTCACCGCCGGTGACCCGCAGGTAGATGTCGGAAAAGAGGGTGCGCTCGCCAAAGCTTTTGCTGACACCCTTGATCTGCAGCGCCTCGTCGCCCTTGAACTCACGGCTGGCGAAGCGGGCGTCCATCTTCTTGGCTCGGGTAGGCTTGGAAGTGGTACGCATACGCTCGATGCGACGTTCCATGGAGATGGCGCGGCGGTAGGTCTTGTCCAGACCCTTGAAGGCGAACATGCGCAGTTGCTCGGCGGCGGCCTCCAGCTGCTCGATCTTGGCCTCCTGCTTGAGATACTGCTTCATCTGCTCCTGATAGCGCCGCTCTTTTTCGATGGCGTAGAAGCTGTAGTTGCCGCTGTAAAACTCGGCGCGGCCGTCCAGCACCTCGATGATACGGGTCACAGTGCGGTCCAGGAAATAGCGGTCGTGGGAAATGGTGACCACGGTGCCGTGGAACTTATTGAGGTATTCCTCCAGCCACTCGGTGGCCTGCAGGTCCAGATGGTTGGTAGGCTCATCCAGCAGCAGGATATCCGTATCCTCCAGAATGAGACGGCCCAGGTTCACGCGGGTCTTTTCGCCGCCGGAGAGGTCGTCAAAAAGCCGCAGACGCATATCGGCATCGATGGAGAGGCCGTTTGCCACCTTGTTGACCGCGGTATCGGTGTCGTAGCCGCCCAGGCCCTCAAAGCGGGCCGTCAGCTCACCGTAGCGGCGAAGAATGGACTCATCACTCTCCCCTGCCGCCATGCGCTCAGTAAGGGCGTCCATCTCCTCTTTGAGCACATGCATGCGGCTGAAGGCCGACTGCAGCACATCCTCCACCGTGTAACCGGCAGGGTACACCGGGATCTGGGAGATGAGGCCTACGCGGCGGCCCGAGGCGATGACCACATCACCCTCGTCATAGTCCAGCTCGCCGGTGAGGATGCGGAAAAGGGTGGTCTTACCGGCGCCGTTCTTGCCCAGCAGACCTACCCGTTCGCCGGTGTCGATCTGAAAGGTCAGGCCGTCCAGTATTTTCTTTTCCAGGTCAAAGGACTTGACAAGTCCCGTTACGCTGATGTCGATCATTGGTAGGTCTCTTCCAGTTCCTTTGCGATTTTAGTAAAGCCCATGGAGTGGGATGCCTTCAAAAGCACCGTAGTGCCGGGAGTAAAAAGCTTGTGGATAGCGGGCATGGCCTCCTCAATGGTGAGGAAATGCTGCACCAGTTCACCGCCGCCGACGGCAATATCCGCCGACTTGGGGCCGATGGCCACCACGGCGTCCAGCTGCAGCTGAGCGGCCAGTTCACCGGCGGCGCGGTGGGCAGCAGGCGACAGCTCGCCCAGTTCACCCATGTCGCCCAGAATGGCCAGGCGATGACCGGCAGTGCCGGCCAGAATACGCAGAGCGGAGGCCATGGCCTGAGGATTGGCGTTATAGCAGTCATCCACCAGCAGACGGTCCTCCCGAAGCGTCACGCGGCGCATGCGGCTGCCGGTGGTGAGATAGCCGGCCACACCGGCCACGATCTCCTCTTCGCTCAGGCCCAGCTCCTCGGCAATGGCTGTGGCCATGGAGGCAGGATAGATCATATACTCGCCCGGGGACGGGATGGACAGGCGGTAGCTCTTTTTGGCGGTGGTCACGGTGCAGTCGATGCCGGCCATGCCCCGCTCCACAATGTCCGTGACGCGGACATCGCAGTTCTCGCTCTTGCCGCAGCGCAGCGTTTTCTGAGGCAGCTGCAGCGTGGAGAGCAGTTCATCATCGCCGTTGAGCACGGCAAGACCGTCGGCGTGCAAGGACTCGAAGATCTCGCTCTTGGCCTGCAGCACGCCCAGACGGGAGTGATTCATGTTTTCAATATGGGCGTCGCCCACGTTGGTCAGCACCGCCACGGTGGGCTGCACCGCCACACCCAGATGGCGCAGATCGCCGAAGGTGGCGATGCCGGTCTCGATGACGGCGGCCTGATGCTCCCGCTCCAGCTGCAGCAGCGTCTGGGGCGTGCCGAACTGGTTATTGAGGTTGCCCTTGGTTTTCAGCGTCACAAAGTGTTGGCTGAGCACTGAGGCGATCATCTCTTTGGTGGTGGTCTTGCCGGCGCTGCCGCTGATCTGCACCACGGGGATGGCAAAGCGGCCGCGATACCACGCCGCCAGATCACGCAGCGCCACCGTGGTGTCCGCCACCTGAATGTAGAACTTGCCGGGCAGCAGCGTTTCAGGCACCTTGGCGCACAGGCAGCCCTCGGCGCCCTTCTCCAGCGCCATCTGGATATAGGCGTGGCCGTCAAACCGCTCACCCACCAGCGGGATGAACAGCTGTCCCGCACCCACCGTGCGGCTGTCGGTAGACACAGAGCTGACGGCATTGCCGGACTGCAGCAGCGTACCGCCTACCGCGCGGCAGATCTCTTCAGCTTTACAAGGGATCATTTCCACTCCGCCTTTCTGGCCTTGATGGATTCCAGCACGATCTGCTCACACAGATCCGCGTAGGAAAGGCCGCTGGCGGCGGCTTCCTGCGGGAAGAGGCTGGTGGGCGTCATGCCGGGCAGGGTATTGACCTCCAGACACCAAGGCTTGCCATCACCGTCCAGCAGGAAATCGGTGCGGGAATAGACGCTCAGGCCCAGCGCGCGGTGGAGCTTGAGAGCCATTTCGCCCATCTCGTGCCACACGGCATCCTCGATCTGGGCGGGACAGACTTCGGTGACGAAGGCAGACTGGTACTTGGCCTCGTAGTCAAAATAGGCGTTCTTGGGGATGATCTCCACGGCGGGCAGGTACTTGTCACCCAGCACGCCCACCGTCAGCTCACGGCCCACGATCTTCTTCTCCACGATGACGTGGTTGCCGTAGGCCAGAATGTTGCGCAGGGCGGACTCCAGCTCTTCCTTGGTATCGGGCAGTTCCACGCCAATGGAGCTGCCGCCGTTGACGATCTTCACGGCGCAGGGCACTTCCAGCTCCTCCACCAGACGGGGGATGTCGGCCTCGCCGTACACCACGTCGCGCCAGGGGGCGCTGCGGATATTCTCCGCATCCAGATAGCGCTTGGTGATGGCCTTATCCATGGCCATGCCGCTGCTCAGGTAGCCCGAGCCGGTGTAGGGGATACCCAGCAGGTCAAAGGTGGCCTGCACGCGGCCGTCCTCACCGCAGGAGCCGTGCA
>SVMH01000016.1 GCA_015067525.1 Oscillospiraceae bacterium
CAGCCGCAGCATCTATCTCATGCGCCGCCTGCCCCAGAAAGGGGAACTGCTGCGGCGCACGGCGGGTCTGCCGTTTCTGATCGCCGCGGCGGCGCTGGCTGCAGCACTGGCCCTGCTGTTGTTGTATTTTGCCATCTACTGCCTTGTCACACCCGATGCCAGGCAGCCCGACGGGCAGTGGGCGGCGCTGATGAGAGTCTGGTTCGAAAGGAGCATGACCATATGATCGAGATCAAAGAGGTAAGCAAGCTCTATGTCACCCCCAGCGGCGGCAAGCAGGCGTTGCGCGATGTGTCGCTGCAGCTGCCCCGGGGTGAGATCGTGGGCCTGTTCGGCGAAAACGGCGCCGGCAAGACCACGCTCATGAAGTGCATTCTGGGCTTTTTGAATCACAAGGGCACCGTCACGCTGGACGGCGCGCCCATCGATCGCAGCAATATCCACAAGCTGTCCTTCGCCACCTGCGAGCACAGCTTCTTCCCCAGCATGAGCGCCAGAGAGCACGCCGTGTTCTACGCCGAGCATTTTCCCGCCTTCCGCCGCAAGCGGTTTGATGCGCTGATGGACTTTTTCGAGCTGCCCACCAACCGGGCCATCCGCCACTTCTCCACGGGACAGAAAAACCAGTTCGAGGTGATTTTGGCCCTGTGCCAGGGCGCGGACTATATCCTGATGGATGAGCCCTTCGCCGGCAACGACGTTTTTAACCGCGAGGACTTCTACAAGGTGCTGCTGGGCATTCTGGAGGAGAACGAAACGGTGATCCTGTCCACCCATCTGCTGGAAGAGGTGGAAAACTTCATCGGCCGCGCCGTTTTGCTGCGCAAGGGACAGATCGTGGGTGACTGCACCATGCTGGAGCTCGCTGAGCAGGGAAAGGATCTGATGACCTTTGTCAAGGAGACGTATCAGTACAGAGCCGACCGTGTCATCCGCGCGCTGGGCGAGCTGACCGGCGAGGAGAAGTGAGAAAGGAGCGGACCGTATGCGCAAAAGCTATATTGTCTGCGCGGTGCTGCTGATCGTCAGCCTGACGGCGGGTCTCTTGACCTCCGCCGCGGCGAGCGAGCCCATCGACGATGTGACGGTGGAGCTGCGGACCGTCGCGGGAGACCCCTCTGCCACCGAAGGTCTGGTGCGCTACAGCATCCACAGCTACGACACCCTCTTCTGGCGCAGCCGGGTAGAGCTGGGCGCCCAGCCGCAGATCGATTCCGACTTCCGGATGTTTATCCAGTGCAGCCTCGTCCACGAAAAGGCCAAGGAGTGGCTGGCCACTTCCCTGACCGGCGGCGCGGAAGCGTGGCTGGACTGGGACAAGGAGGAGCAGCAGCGCTGGAAGCTGGGAGAGAAAGAAATGACCTTGCAGGACAACACCTTTAACGGTGACATGCGCCAGCACATCGAAGAGGAGATCGCAGCGCAGCTGCAGCCGGGCGAGACGAAGACGGTGGTGCTGCAGGTGTCGGATTACTTCGACTACTATGCTTATCAGATCATTGACGGTACCTATTACCGCTGGTATTACGACGAAGATGACTCCGGCGTGGAGCCGTCGTACGGCGACTATCTGATCCGCCGTCCGGTGGAGGAAGGCTTCTGCGTAGCCGTGACCGTCAGCGTGGGGCGGGACGGCTACCCCAGCTCCGTGAGCTGGGATGATAATTACTATTATAATCAGCTCTATGCCGAGGAGTACGCCGTGAACCAGAACGGTGCTGCCAACACGGAAACGGCAGCACCTCTGGACGAGGAGTTCCTTTACGGCTTCGGAGGCGTGCATCTGGAAAGCGCGGCTGCCGCCAACGGCACCTTTGTTGTGGTGGAGCTTGTCGAGGGCCTGCGCGCGCAGGCCACGCAGGACTGGTTCCCCCGGGGCTATGGCCTGTTCTACGTGCCGTGGGAGGAGCATACCTTTAAGAATTACAGTTACTACGTCAACGGCGAGATGGTCACCACCATGCCGGTGCCCTGCTACGATAAGATGGAGCTGGTGTACCCCATGGTCTGGGGTGAAGAGCGTTTGCTGTATCTGACGGCCACGCCCGACGGGCGCAGCGCCCAGATGGTCACGCGCAGCGACGAAGGACTGTGGCTCACCAGTCTTGCCGATGGCGGCCAGGTGCTGCAGCGCCAGCTTCTGCCGCAGGAGATCAAAGCGGCAGGCGGTGTGACCGTCAACGCTTACGAGGACTTCCTTGTGGTGATGGATGACGTGGGCGAATTTGCCGTATACTCGCTGGATGAGCGCGGCGCAGCCAGGCTGGACTTCTGCGGCACGTCCGCCGCCTTGGGCGAGGACGGGGTCACCTTTTGGAGAATGAACAACTACGAAAATCAGGAGCTGGCCTATGACGGGCAGCGTCTGGCGGTGAGCGGCTGGAGCTGGGTGCAGGTCTACGACAAGACCGGACATCTTTTCACCGGCTACTGCGACCTGAGCGTGGAGCAGCAGGGCGTGAGCTACTATCACCACCCGCAGCAGCTGCGCTGGGAGAAATAAGTGACGGAAAAACAGACGGGGCGCTGTGCGCCCCGTCTGTTTGCTGTTTTGCGCTTTACCGAGATGGTTCAGAAACCGCTAAAAAGCGGGAAAAATTCCTCTCCTCATAAGAATTAATTATTAAACGGAAGTTTTTTGGTGAAATAAGAGAAAATCGCGTTCATAATTTGTTCAAAAAGCTCGCCGAATCATTCGCTAACTTCTTGACGATTCGCACAAAAAACAGTATAATAACAGTACCATTTTTTGAGGAGGTAAATCACACTATGAGTAAGAAAAGCACTCGCGTAGCGTATCTGGTGGCGCTGGCCGTCATCGTGGCGCTGCTGGCTTTCCTGGGCATCAAGTATGCCGGTCTCGAGGCTCCTGTCTTCGTGGTCGACGGCGAAGAGGTCCAGGCAACCACCGCCCTGGCCGGCACCTTCTGGGCGCTGCTGCCCCCCATCGTGGCTATCGGCCTAGCTCTGATCAGCAAGGAAGTGTATTCTTCCCTGTTCCTGGGCTGCCTGGTCGGCGCTCTGCTGGTGGCAAACTTCAAGCCCTGGGACACTGTTGTTACCCTGGTTGGTACTGACTACGGCCTGATCGGCAACGTTGGTGACAGCTGGAACATCGGTATTCTGATCTTCCTGGTGATGCTGGGCATCATGGTCGACCTGATGAACAAGGGCGGCGGTTCCGCTGCTTTCGGTCGTTGGGCTACCAAGGCTGTTAAGTCCCGCGCTGCTGCCCAGCTGCTGACCATGGTTCTGGGTATCCTGATCTTCATCGACGACTACTTCAACTGCCTGACCGTCGGCTCCGTCATGCGTCCCGTGACCGAGTCTCATCACATCTCCCGCGCCAAGCTGGCTTACGTCATCGACTCCACCGCCGCTCCCGTCTGCATGCTGGCCCCCGTCTCTTCCTGGGCTGCTGCCGTGTCCGGCTATGTTGAGGCTGACGGCGTGTCCGGCATCCAGCTGTTCCTGGCTCAGATCCCCTACAACTACTACTGCATCCTGACCCTGGTCATGGTTGCTACCCTGGCCATCCTGAATCTGGACTACGGCCCCATGCTGACCCATGAGTACAACGCCCAGGTCAAGGGCGACCTGTTCACCACCGAGGAGCGTCCCTTCGCCGGTGCTGACGATTATGAGGAAGGCGAAGCCAAGTCCTCCGTGCTGGACCTGCTGCTGCCCGTCATCGTCCTGATCGTCACCTGCATCATCGGCCTGATCTGGACCGGCGGCTTCTTCGATGGCGAGACCTTCCTGGATGCCTTCGCTAACTGCGACGCCTCCCTGGGTCTGTGCATCGGCTCCCTGATCGCTCTGGTATTCACCTTTGTGTGGTTCTGGCTGCGCGGCGCCATTAACTTCGAGAAGTCCATGGAATCCGTTCCCGCCGGCTTCATCCAGATGATCGCCCCCATCCTGATCCTGTGCTTCGCCTGGACTCTGGGTACTCTGACCAAGTCCGGTCTGTACTCCGGCGTGTTCGTCGAGAACCTGCTGGCTGACGCCGAAGGCCTGAAGAACTTCCTGCCTCTGATCGTCTTCCTGATCGCATCTGTGATCGCCTTCGCTACCGGCACCTCCTGGGGTACCACCGGTATCCTGGCTCCCATCGCTGTCCAGGTGTTCCCCTATGAAGTGGATCCCACCCTGTGCGTCATCGGCCTGGCCGCTGTCTGCGCCGGTGCCGTCTGCGGCGACCACTGCTCCCCCATCTCCGACACCACCATCATGGCTTCTGCCGGTGCTCACTGCTTCCACCTGAACCACGTGTCCACCCAGATCCCCTATGCCCTGACCGTCGTGGCTGTCTCTGCTGTGGGCTTTATTATGGCTCCCTTCATCAAGATCTGGTACGTCTGCCTGGCCATCGAAGTCGCTCTGATGATCGCCGTCCTGCTGGTCATCAAGGTCATCGTTTCCAAGAAGAACGCCGGTATCTTTGCTGAAATGGCTGAGGCCAACAAGGCTCTGACCAAGTAAGCCGACAAGTTTACATAGCAAAAACGGAATAAAGGATGCGCCGCATATGCGGCGCATCTTTTTTACGCAGAAGAAAACCGCCGCACAGATGTGCGACGGTTTGGTTGTTTTAGAAATTCTTGTCCACGTATTTATTGAACTTTTTGGCATCCAGATCGTTCTGATAGCTGTTGCGGAAGCGCTTGACGGTCAGGCTGTTGTATTCCAGTACCTTGCGGTATTTCCAAAAGCCCGCCAGCAGAGGAACGATGCCAACGGCGAAGCCCCAGGGCTGCAGCCGGTAACAGAACCACAGCAGCACGCCCAGCACCAAAACAGAGATGACCACGCCGGCGATCTGCTTTTTGGGGTGGAGCTTGTCGACGGCCTCTTGGGAAATGATCCCTTCTTCCACCATAGCTTTGGCGAAGCGTTTCTGCACACCGAACAGGGAGATGGCGTTGAGTACACACGGCGCTGTCACAAAAAATGCGAACAGGGCGATCAATACGTAATAGAGAAGAAGACCGAAATCACCCATAGAAAAAACCTCCTGTATGTATCAGTCGTAGATAAACTTTACGGGCACATCGCTGCGGGACGTGGCGTAAAGCATGTTGTTGTAGGAAAGGGAGAACGCCATAATATCACCCGGCTTCAGGTTGCGCGGACATTTCTCCACATCCAGAATGCAGTGGTCGGACGAGCCGCCCAGCACGATGACGCCCTCGTCGTGGGGGATCAGACGCTCCATATCGCCCACGTCGGCGCGGCCAAAGCCCAGAATGCAGCGCTTGCGGTTGCCGCGGTCCACGTAAGTGGGGCGGCGGCCGAAGGCGTCAATGACGATCTGGCCCACGGGATAGGAGGGCTTGGTGCGCACCTCCAGCACCTCGCCCTTGAGGACAAAGGAGTCGGTGTGCAGGTTCATATTGCGGATGCCCCAGTCGATCTGCAGGTCGCGGGCGTTAAGCATACACTCGCCCAGCCGCAGATGGTTGATGCCCTCGGGCATGGTGCCCCAGTGCACCAGCGTATAGGAGCTGCTGGCGCCGCCGGAGATGATCTCCAGCTCCCGGCCGATGCGGGCCTCCACATGGTGGGCGATGGTCAGCAGGTTCTTCATCTTGTCCTGCGTAGGCTGGATGGAGCCGTAGCAGCCCAGATTCACGCCGATACCGGCCAGATGGACGTGGGGGAGATTCTTCTCCACATAGACGCAGGCGCTCACGAATTCGTCGCGGTTCCAGAAGCCTTCCCGCAGATCACCCAGGTCAACCATCATGATCACGCGGTGGGTCTTATCCAGACGGCAGCAGGCGGCCTCCAGAGCGTCCAGCACGGTGATATCGCTTTGCAGCGAGGAGTCGCACCATGCGATGATATCTTCCAGCTCCGAGATCATGGGCACGCGCAGCAGGAGATAGGGGCCGGGCACGCCGGCCTCGCGGCAGCGGATGATCTCTTCAATGCGGCTCGAGCCGATCTCTGTGCAGCCGCACTGGCGAAACAGCGTGGCAATCTCCGGCATGCCGCTGCAGCCCTTGACCACGCCGCAGACGCTGATGCCGGCGGCGGAGCACTTGCCGATCACATCCTCCATATTCTGCCGCAGGTGCGGCACATTGATCTCCAAGCGGGGGAACTGACGATCCATACCACGAACCCCTTTCGTGCCATAATAGTATCTCTATTGTATCATAGCCGATCGCAAGATGCCACATGATTTTGCGCTTTTTCGAAAGAAAAAAGAGCCGTCCTTTCATCGGGACAGCTCTTTTGCGTTACAAACGGTGCGTTATGCCTTTTTGAAGAACAGCACGCCCAGACAGTTGGGGCCGCAGTGGCTGCAGATGGTGCAGCCGGCGCTGGTCTCGATGACCTCGTCGAAGGGATGCAGCTGGCGGACCAATGCGATGGCCTTGTCCACCACGGCCTGATCCATGGGGGAGTGGGTGACAAAGATGCGGTGGGTATCGATATCGTCGCGGCCCTCCAGACGGCCGCGGACATAGTCCAGCACCGACTTTTCCATGCTGCCGCGGTACTTCTTGCCCACGCCCATGCCGCCGTCGGCCACACGGATCTCGGGGCGCAGCTGCAGCGCACGGGCGCCCAGCGCCGCCACGCTGGAGCAGCGGCCGCCTTTCTGCAGATATTCCAGCGTCTGCAGCACAAAGCTGACGTCCAGACGCTCCTTCATCTCGTTCAAACGAGCCACGATGGTCTCAGCGTCCAGACCCTGTGCGGCCATTTCGGCAGCCTCGATGACCAGATGGCCGCTGCCGCTGGACAGGTTGCGGCTGTCCACCACGTAGACGTTACCCAGTTCCTGTGCCGCCAGCACCGCGTTCTGGTGGGAGGAGGACAGGTTGGAAGAGAGGTTGATGTGGATGACGGTGCGGCCTTCCTTGACATATTTGCCGAACACATCCAGATATTCGCCCATGGAGATGGCAGAAGTCTTGGGCAGAGTGCCGGACTCCTTCACGTAAGCAAACAGCTCCGGCGCGGTGATGTCCACGCCGTCACGGTGCAGCGTATCGCCCAGAGTAACGGCCAGCGCCACCACCTCCACGTCGTATTTGGCATAGAGCTCGTGGGGCAGGTCGCAGGTAGAGTCGCAGGTGATCTTGATGTTGTTGCTCATAAGGGGATTCCTCCTGTTATGGTGGTTTGTCTCAGCTTTGGCCCAGAGGCAGCGTTATGGTAAAGCGGCAGCCGGCCTCGGGAAGATTTTCCACGGCAACGGTACCGCCGCAGATGTCCAGCACCCGCTTGACCAGGGCCAGACCAAGGCCGTTGCCCTCCGCCATGCGGGAGCTGTCAGCCTGATAGAACTTGTCAAAAATATGCTTTTGGGCGTCGGCGGGGATGCCGGGTCCGCTGTCCTCCACGGTGAAAACGGCCCGGTCGCCTTCGCGGTGCAGGCGCAGGCGCAGAAGTCCGCCAAAGGGATCAAACTTGATGGCGTTGTCCATCAGATTGACCCAGACGTGCAGCATCATGCTCTCGCTGCCGGTGTATTCCACCGTGTCCAGATCCACGTCCAGATCCAGATCCTTCTCCGCCCATTTGGGCTCCAGCAGTACCACGGCCTGCCGGATCTGCTCATCCAGCCGATAACGGGTGCTTTGGGTGCTGAT
This sequence comes from Oscillospiraceae bacterium, assembly GCA_015067525.1. GTDB lineage: Bacteria > Bacillota > Clostridia > Oscillospirales > Oscillospiraceae > Vescimonas. The sequence continues at coordinate 7,611 of SVMH01000016.1, forward strand.
GGCCTGATGATCCACGCGGCTGAGCAGCAGAATATTGCTCACCAGCTCGTTGAGCCGCTGGGTATTCAGCAGGATCTTCTCCACATACATGGCCTGCTCCGGCGTCTGCGGACCGCTTTGCAGCAGTGTGGCGTAGCCGGCGATGGCGTTGATGGGCGTCTTGAATTCGTGAGACACGTTGGAGACAAAGTCTGTCTGGATGATCTCCGTGGCGCCCAGCTCCTGCGTCATGAGGTTGAAGTTATCATATGTATCGCGCACCTCGCGGATGCGGCTGGAGGTTTCCAGCTGGATGGAGAAGTCGCCGGCGCCCACCTGACGCATGGCCCGGGAGAGGCGGGCGATGGGATCGAAAAACAGCACGCTCAAAAGCCAGCCCAATACGGCGCTGAGGATCACGCTGAACACCACCACCCAGAGCCAGGGTGCCAGGCGAAATTCCAGCACATCTTCCAGCAGCCAGTTCAGCAGCAGCGCCAGACCGGCGGCGATGATGATCTCGGCCAGAGCCAACAGGAAATAGTAGGGCTGTACGCCCAGCTTGGGGCGGATTCGTCTGGGCTTTTTCATGCCTTGACCACCTTATATCCCACGCCGCGCATGGTGATGATGCGAAAATCCCGGCTGTCCCGGAACCGCTCGCGCAGACGGCCGATGTGCACATCCACCGTGTGGGTGTCGCTTTCGGAGTCGTAGCCCCAGATCTCATCCATCAGCTGCTGGCGGGTGAAGATCCGCCCGGGGAAGGAGGCCATCTTGTAGAGCAGCATGAACTCCTTCTGCGGCAGCACCATGGCGTCGCCATCCACCGTGACGGTCAGGGAATCGCACTCCATCACTGTGGTGCCCAGCGTCAAGCGCCGCTCGTTGATCATTTGCGCCCGGCGCAGCAGCGCGCCTACCCGCAGCACCATTTCATTCACGTTGACCGGCTTGACCATGTAGTCATCCGTGCCGGAGAGGAACCCCTGACGCATATCGTCAAAGGCGGTTTTGGCGGTGATCATCAGCACAGGCAGATGGTGCCCTGCCTCACGCAGCGACTCCACCAGCGCGTAACCGTCCATCTCCGGCATCATGATGTCGGAGATAATGAGGTCAAAATAGCTTTCGTCCAGAGCCTGCAGCGCCTCGCGCCCGTTAGACACGCCGCTGACCAGATAACCGCTTTTTTGCAGCACGTGCTCAAACAGCTGCCGCAGCTCTTTATCGTCCTCGGCAATCAGGATCTTAAACATGGTGTCACCTGACCTTTCTTCGCGCGCCGGTTGCCGCTGTGGGCATACTGCCCCTTTTATCACAAAACAGGATAGCACGCGAGCATCAATTCAAACTCAACTGAAGTTCAATAATCGTTGAAAAACATACTTCTTCATTCTTATTATAGCAGGAAATCGGCACGGTGCAACGGAAAATCTGCGCGCCGCTGCGACTGCCTTGACTTCTGCGGCGGCTTTCTATACAATACAAGGCGAAAAAAGGCGGAAAGGAGGGACACCATGGAACGGAGAAAAGCGCTGCTGCCGGTTCTGGCAGCCATTGCCGGCAACGCATTCTGGGGCTTCAGCTATCTTTTTAACCGCGTCGCGCTGGCGGAAACCACGCCGGAGCTGATGCTGGCCATCCGTTTTCTGATCTCTTTTCTGCTGATGAACGTGCCCGTGCTGCTGGGACGGCAGAAGCTGCGGCTGAAGGGGAAGAAGGTGCTGCCGCTGCTGGCGCTGGCGGTGGCCGAGCCGGTGTGTTTTTATTCGGAGAGCTACGGCATCCTCTATACCAACGCCACCTTTGCCGGCGTGATCGTAGCGGTGGCGCCGCTGTTTGCTGTTTTGCTGGCCGCGCTGGTGCTGAAGGAATATCCCTCCCGCCGGCAGGCGCTCTACTGCCTTTTGCCGGTGGCGGGCGTGATCATCATGGTGCTCTCCGGCAAGTCGCTGGGCGTGGTGACGCCGCTGGGTGTGGCGTTCATGCTGCTGGACTGCGTGGCTATCGCCTTCTACCGTCTCTTCAACCGCTGGAGCAGCCGGGAGTTTACCCCCTTTGAGCGCACCTATGTGGTGCTCATGGCCTGCACCGTGGTGTTCGTGACGGCGGCGCTGGTGTCGGTAAAGGGCGACGTGACCGCCTTTGCCGCGCCGCTGTGCAATCCGCGAGTGATGCTGCCGGTGCTGGCGCTGTGCTTGCTGTGCTCCATTGGCTCCAACATGCTGGTGAACTATGCCACAGGCCGCATGTCCGTGGCCAAAATGTCGGTGTTCAGCGCGCTGATCACACTGTGCTCCACCTTTGGCGGCGTGGTGATCCTGGGCGAGCCGTTTTCGCTGGCGGCGCTGCTGGGTACGGCGCTGATCGTCTACGGCATCTGGCAGGTGTCCCGTCCGGAGCCGGAAACAGAAAACGTATAAAAAAGAGGGAGCGCTCAGCTCCCTCTTTTTCATGCTTCGATATACAGTTCGCTGACGGCGTAAAGGGCCGCCTTGCCTGTTTTTTAATGTAGTAGCACAACTGCCGAAAAATTACAAGTTAAGAAAGCGGGCCGCGGCGGAAAACTTCCGCCGCGGCCCGCACCATTTTTGAGGATGTTTTTCGTTAAATGCGGCGACGGATCTGCGCGCCCATCTCGCGGCAGCCCACAAGGATGCCGCCTTCGTCCATAATGTCGCCGCAGCGGTAGCCGGCCTTCAGCGTTTCGCCCACGGCCCGCTCCACCGCGTCGGCCTCGGCGGCCATGTCAAAGCTATAGCGCAGCATCATGGCGGCGGCCAGAATGGTGCCGATGGGGTTGGCCTTGTCCTGCCCGGCGATGTCCGGCGCCGAGCCATGGATAGGCTCGTAGAGGCCTCGGGTACCCTCGCCCAGACTGGAAGAGGGGATCATGCCGATAGAGCCGGTGATCTGGCTGGCCTCGTCGCTGAGGATGTCGCCGAAGAGGTTCTCCGTCACCACCACGTCAAACTGGCTGGGGTCGCGCACCATCTGCATGGCGGCGTTGTCCACGTACATGTGGATGAGCTCCACATCGGGATACTCCGCCGCCACTTCGCTGACCACCCGCCGCCACAGGCGGGAGGTGTCCAGTACGTTGGCCTTGTCCACGCTGGTGACGCGGCCGCGGCGCTTCTGCGCCATCTGGAAGGCAACGTGGGCCACGCGGCGCACCTCGTGCTCGGCATAGGCCATGATGTCGGTGGCTTTCTGCCGGCCATCCACGGTTTCGGTGCGGTGCTCGCCAAAGTACACGCCGCCGATCAGCTCGCGTACCACCACAAAGTCGATACCCTTGGCGGCGATGTCGGCGCGCAGGGGGCAGGCGGCGGAGAGCACGTCAAACATGCGGGCGGGCCGCACATTGGTGAACAGCTCCATGCCGCTGCGCAGCTGCAGAAGGCCGCGCTCGGGGCGGTTGTGGGACGGCTGGCTGTCCCACTTGGGGCCGCCCACGGCGCCCAGCAGTACGCTGTCAGAGGCGAGGCACTTGGCCAAACTCTCGTCGGGCAGGGGCATGCCGCAGGCGTCAATGGCATTGCCGCCCATGGGCGCTTCGGTGTAGGTAAAGCTGTGGCCGAACTTCTCCGCCACGGCGTCCAGCACGGCAATGGCTTCGCCTACGATCTCCGGGCCGATGCCGTCGCCGCGGATCACGGCGATATTTTTGTTCATTCTGCCGCCCCCTTTGCCTTCAGCGAGGCCATCAATCCACCCTTGGCGATCATGTCCTTGATGAAGGGCGGGAAAGGCTCGGCCTGATAGGTCTGGCCGCGGCTCACGTTGGTGATGACGCCGCTGTCAAAGTCCACCGCAACCTCGTCGCCGGCTTCGATGGCCTCGGCGGCCGCGGGGCACTCCAGAATGGCGAGGCCGATGTTGATGGAGTTGCGGTAGAAAATGCGGGCAAAGCTCTTGGCGATGACGCAGGAGATCCCGCTGGCGGCAATGGCGATGGGTGCGTGCTCGCGGGAGGAGCCGCAGCCGAAGTTGGCGCCGGCCACCATAATGTCGCCCTCCTTGACCTTGTGGATGAAGTCCTTGTCAATGTCCTCCATGCAGTGGGCGGCCAGTTCCTTGTGGCTCTGGGTGTTGAGGTAGCGGGCGGGAATGATCACGTCGGTGTCCACGTGGTCGCCGTATTTATGCACGAATCCTTTTGCGTTCATTTACATGACCTCCTTGGGATGGCAGATGTGGCCGGCAATGCCGCTGGCGGCAGCCACGGCGGGAGAGGCCAGATAGACCTCACTCTTGACATGGCCCATGCGGCCCACAAAGTTGCGGTTGGTGGTGGATACGCATCGCTCGCCCTCGGCCAGAATGCCCATGTAGCCGCCAAGGCAGGGGCCGCAGGTGGGGGTGGAGACGATGCAGCCGGCGTCCAGGAAGATGTCGGTGTAGCCGCGGTGCATGCACTCACGGTATACGCTTTGGGTGGCGGGGATGATGATGCCGCGCACGCCGGGGGCCAGATGCTTGCCCTTCAAAATGGCGGCAGCGGCGGCCATGTCGTCGATCTGGCCGTTGGTGCACGAGCCGATGACGATCTGGTCGATGGCGATGTCCCTGCCGTCGCGGGCGGGGTGGGCGTTTTCCGGCAGGTGGGGGTAGGCCACGGTGCAGTCAATTTGACTCAGGTCGATCTCAATGGTGCGCTCGTATTCGGCGTCCGCATCGGCCTCATAGGCAGTCCACGGCCGGTCAACGCGGCCGGCCACATAGGCGCACGTCACGTCGTCCACGGGGAAGATACCGTTTTTGGCGCCGGCTTCAATGGCCATGTTGGCGATGGTCAGCCGGTCATAAATGGTCAGCTCTGCTACACCGGGGCCGGCAAATTCCAGCGACTGGTACTGCGCGCCGTCCACGCCGATCATCCCGATGAGCGTCAAGATCACGTCCTTGCCGGACACGTAGGGGCCTTTTTTGCCCGTCAGCCATACGCGGATGGCGGAGGGGACCTTGAACCAGGTGTAACCGGCGGCCATGGCCGCACCCATGTCGGTGGAGCCTACGCCGGTGGAGAAAGCGCCCAGCGCGCCGTAGGTGCAGGTGTGGGAGTCGGCGCCGATGACGGCCTCGCCGGGGGCCACCAGACCCTTTTCCGGCAGCAGGGCGTGCTCGATGCCCATGGCGCCCACGTCAAAATAGTTGTCAATGTCGAAGCGGCGGGCGAAGGTGCGGCACTGCTTGCACTGGGTGGCGGCCTTGATGTCCTTGTTGGGGGCAAAGTGGTCCATCACCAGCGCGATCTTGCTTTTGTCAAACACCTTGTCGAAACCGGCGGCCTCAAACTCGTTGATGGCCACGGGGGTGGTGATGTCGTTGCCCAGCACCAGATCCAGCCTGGCCTGGATCAGCTGTCCTGCCCGGACAGATTCCAAACCTGCGTGATGTGCCAGGATTTTCTGTGTCATTGTCATTCCCATAGCGTTTCTCCTTATTCGGCGCTGTCCATCATCTTGTTGATGCCGTTGACGTAGGCCCGGATGGAGGACTCGATGATATCGGTGGAAAGGCCGGTGCCGGTGTAGCTGCGGCCGTTGGGGGCGATGATCTTCACCACGGCCTCACCCACGGCGTCCTCGCCGTCGGTCACGGCGGTGAGGCTGAAGCTGTCCAGCTTGATGTCCACCCCCAGCATGTGGTTGATGGCCTTGAAAGAGGCGTCCAGCGGGCCGGTACCGACGGCCACGTTCTCCAGCAGTTCCTCGCCGCGGCTGAGCTGGATGTAAGAGGTGTTGGGCACGCCGTGGCCGGCGTTGACCACGTGGCTGGCCAGCTGGCACTGGCCGATGTACTGGTTGCGGCGGTGCAGCACCAGCGCTTCAATGTCGCTGCCGGTGATGTTCTTTTTCTTGTCAGCCAGCTTTTTGAAGCGGACGAATACGGGTTCCAGCTCCTCGTCGGTCAGCTCGTAGCCCATGGAGATCAGCTTCTCCCGCAGGGCGTGTTTGCCGGAGTGCTTGCCCAGTACCATGGTGTTCTGGGGGATACCCACCTCGGCGCTGTTCATGATCTCGTAGGTCTGGGCGTTGGCGATGACGCCGTGCTGGTGGATGCCGGACTCGTGAGCAAAGGCGTTGGCACCCACAATGGCCTTGCTGGGGGCGATGGCCACGCCGGTGATGTTGCTCAACAGCTTGCTGCTGCGGTAGATCTGGCGGGTGTTGATACCGGTTTCAGCCTGATAGAAGTCGCGGCGGGTGTGCAGCGCCATGACCACCTCTTCCAGACTGGCGTTGCCGGCGCGCTCGCCGATGCCGTTGACGGTGCATTCCACCTGCGTGGCACCGGCCATGATGCTGGCCAGAGAGTTGGATACGCCCATGCCCAGATCGTCGTGGCAGTGGACGGAGATATCCACGCTGTCCACGCCCTTGACGTTGGCCTTCAGGTAGCGGATCAGATCGCCCATCTCCTGCGGCGTGGAGTAGCCCACCGTGTCGGGTACGTTGATGGTGGTGGCACCGGCGGCGATGGCGTTGGTATAGCACTGGGCCAGGAAGGCGTGCTCGGAGCGGGAGGCGTCCTCGGCGGAAAACTCAATGTCGTTGCACAGAGACTTAGCGTAAGCCACCATCTCGCTGATGCGTGTGAGCACCTGCTCACGGCTCATCTGCAGCTTATATTTCATATGAATGTCGCTGGTGGCCAGGAACACATGGATGCGGGGGTGCTTGGCGTCCTTCACCGCATCCCATGCCGCGTCAATGTCGCCCTTGACGCAGCGGGCCAGACTGGCCACCGTGCAGTGTTCTACGGCGCCGGCAATGGCCTTGACGCTCTTGTGATCCATGGGGGAGGCGATGGCGAAGCCGGCCTCGATGATATCCACGCCCAGCTTTTCCAACTGGCGGGCCATTTCGATCTTCTCCTTCAGGTTCATGCTGCAGCCGGGGGACTGCTCGCCGTCTCTGAGGGTGGTGTCAAAAATCTTGATGCGCTTCATGGTGTGTTCCTCCTGCGAGTTTGATTTTCAGACAGAACAAATCGAAGAGATAAAAAAAGCCTCCGTCTCCTTCTTACGAAGAGACGAAAGCTTAAACTTCCGCGGTACCACTCTTGTTGGCATAGAATATGCCCGCTTTCTCCCATCGGCGCCATGGCGCGAATGAGGCCTCGCTGGTAACGGTGAGGAAACCCGTCTTTCCCTAACCGAAACTTTCGGCTCAGGAAAGATACTCGAGGGCCAGTGACGTCAACTCCCGCCCGCACTGCCTTGCACCGACCGGCAGCTCTCTGAAGCTTCTTGAAGCGACTTTTTCCCTGTCAACGTATTTGTTCTTTTCTGTTGGACTAAAAATACAGGACGCAGGGTGCATTTGTCAAGGGAAAAATTTCACTCCTGCGAGAAGAAAGGTGGGAAAGTTTCTCTGTGCGAAACAAGATGCCGCCGCTTTCGGCGAAAAACCGTTGAAAAAATGTCTGTCGTTATGGAAAACAACGGGTGCGGGAGAACAGAAAAGCGGCAACTTCAGCGAAATGGACAAAAAACACAAACAGGTGCATGTTTTTGTTGCGAATCGCAGGGCGGGCAGGTATAATTGCAAACAAGAAAACCCGTTTTGGGCGTTTTCAAAGGAGCGGCACAGGCCGCGGAGGATACCATGTTTATGATGAGCCTGATCAACATTCTGCTGGTTGACATTATTCTGGTTCTGGTACTGGACATTCTGGTACGGAAAGAGAATAGTGTGTTTGGTCATGCCAAAGGCAGAAGAGAAACGGCCGCCGAGATGTAAGCCAAGAGGCTTCATTACATACGACGAATCGCTGACAGCCCGTGACCCGACACAAGGGTCGCGGGTTTTTATTATGGTAAAAGGAGAGAGGCAAACATGGAGATGACCGGTGCACAAATTCTGATGGAAGCCCTTCTGCGTGAGAAGGTAGAGCGCGTGTTTGGCTACGCCGGCGCGACCATCTGCCCGGCCGTGGATGTTCTGCGTGCCACGCCTTCAACATTGAATCGCTGGCTGTGGGCGTCACGGACGACCCCACCCTTTCCCGCATCACAATCATTGTCGACAGCGGCAACAGCGTGGTGGAGCAGATGGAAAAGCAGCTGAACAAGCTGGTGGAGGTCATCAAGGTCCGCACGCTGGATGAAAACAGCATGATCGGCCGCGAACTGATGCTCATCAAGGTCAACGCCGGCGTCCGTACCCGGGAAAACGTCCTGACCATCTGTCAGGTCATGGGCGCCAAGGTGACGGACATGACCCCCACCACCATGACCATGGAGATCTCCGACACCCCTGCCCGGGTAGATGATTTCGAGGCCATGATGCGCTCTTTTAATATTCTGGAAGTGGCCCGCACCGGCGTGATCGCGCTGCAGAAGGGCCCCGGCAAAATGTAAATATACCGGTCTTGGGATCGGTTAAAGGAGGAATATCAATTGAAGATCCGTGCGACCCAGGCGATCATGGAATGCCTGCTGGAGCAGGACGTGGACACGGTGTTCGGCTATCCCGGCGGCACCATCCTGAACGTGTACGACGAGCTCTATCACTATCAGGACAAGATCCACCATGTGCTGACCGCCCACGAGCAGGGCGCAGCCCATGCGGCCGACGGCTATGCCCGCGCCACCGGCAAGGTGGGTGTGTGCTTTGCCACATCCGGCCCCGGCGCCACCAACCTGACCACTGGCATTGCCACCGCCTATCTGGATTCGTCCCCCGTGGTGTTCATCACCTGCAACGTGGGCGAGAACCTGCTGGGAAAGGACGCCTTTCAGGAGGTGGACTCCACCGGCATCGCCATGCCTATCACCAAAGCAGCCTTTCTGGTGCGTGACGCCCAGACCATCCCCGATGTGATGCGTCAGGCCTTCGCCGTGGCGGCCAGCGGCCGTCCCGGCCCCGTGCTCATCGACTTTTTGAAGAATGTCACCGCCCCTACCGAGATGGTGGACTATGAGTTCATCCCCTGGCGGGAGAACCGCAAGTGTGACAGCATCCGCCGCCTCAACGCCAGCCACCAGCTCAAGGATACGGAGGTCAACGCCGACGATATCGACACGCTGCTGGAGATGATCGGCGAGGCGAAGCGCCCGTTGCTGATCTGCGGTGGTGGTGTGGTCCGCGGCAAGGCGGATGCGGAGTTCCGCGCCTTCGCCGAGCGGCTGGACGCCCCCGTGGCCATCACCGTCATGGGCGGCGGCGGCTTCCCCGGCAGCCACGCCCTGACCACCGGCATGATCGGCATGCACGGCTCCCAGGCCTCCAACGTGGCCTGCGATGAGTGCGATCTGCTCATTGCCGTGGGCTGCCGCTTCTCCGACCGCGTGGCGCTGGATCCCAAGACCTTTGCCCAGCAGGCAAAGATCGTGCAGATCGACATCGACCGCGCTGAGATCGACAAAAACGTGCTGACCGACCACCATATCATCGGTTCCGCCCGCCGCGTGTTGGAGCTCCTCAATGAGAAGCTGCCCCAGTACGATCACCGCGAGTGGAAGGACCGCATCCTGCCCCTGCGCGCCCCCTCCGTTGCCGAGGAGAGCGAGAGACTGACGCCCCAGCAGGTGCTGGAGGTGATCCGCACCCAGGCGCAGGACGCCATCGTGGCCACCGACGTGGGCCAGCATCAGATGTGGGCCATCAAGTATCTCCACTTCAGCTATCCCGGCCAGCTGCTGACCTCCGGCGGTTTCGGCACCATGGGTTTCGGTCTGGGTGCTGCCATCGGTGCGCAGACCGGCCATCCGGAAAAGCGTGTCATCCACGTCACCGGCGACGGCTGCTTCCGCATGAACTGCCACGAGCTGTGCACCGTGCAGCACTATGATCTGCCGGTCATCACGGTGGTGTTCAACAACGGCACGCTGGGCATGGTGCGCCAGTGGCAGAACCTGATCTACCAGAAGCGATTTTCCCAGACCACGCTGGACCGCGGCCCCGACTTTGTGAAGCTGGCGGAGGCCTATGGACTCCACGGCTACCGCGTCACCACCCGCGCTGAGATGGAAAAGGCCTTTGCCGAGGCTCTCAGCTGCGGCACCGGCGCCGTTATCGACTGCGTGCTGGATATTGATGAGATGGTGCGCCCCATGGTGGCTGCCGGCTCGCCCATTACCCAATTCCTGCTGACGGAGAAGGAGGGGAGAAGCCTGTGAAAAAAGAATTCGACCTGCAGAAGAAGCTCTACACGCTGTGCATTCTGGTAGAGGACGTGCCCGGCGTACTCAGTCAGGTGGCCCGCCTCTTTTCCCGCAAGGGCTACAACATTGAGTCCATCGTCTCCGGTGCCACGGACCGGCCCGGTATCACCCGCATCTCCATTGAGATCATCGCCGACGAGCTGATGCTCGAGCAGATCGCCGCTCAGTGCCGCAAGCAGCTGAGCGTGCTGGCGGTGAAGGTGCTGGACGAGGAGACCTGCATCCGTCAGGAAAATGCCTTCATCAAGGTCCGCGCCGCCTCCCGTGATGAGCGGGACGAGGTGATCCAGCTGGTTAATATCTTCCGCGCCAAGGTCATCGATGTGGACAAGGAAGCGCTGACCATCTATGTGTTCGGTAATCCCGCCAAGGTACAGGCCCTCATCCGGATGCTGGAGGATTTCGGCATCATGGAGATCGCCAAGACCGGTACCATCGCCATCGAGCGGGGCAGCAATACGATTTACGACAACAACAAATTACGGGAGGAATACAACTATGGCAAGAATGTATTATGAGAAGGACTGCGACCTGGGCAAGCTGGACGGCAAGAAGATCGGTATCATCGGTTACGGCTCTCAGGGCCATGCCCATGCCCTGAACCTGAAGGATTCCGGCTGCGACGTGTGCGTGGGTCTGCGCGAGGGCAGCAAGAACTGGGACAAGGTCCTGCAGGCCGGCCTGAAGGTGGCCACCGTGGCCGAGACCGCCAAGTGGGCCGACATCATCATGATCCTCATCAACGATGAGACCCAGGCCGAGGTCTACAAGAAGGACATCGCCCCCAATCTGGAAGCCGGCAACGCTCTGATGTTTGCCCACGGTTTCAACATCCACTTCAAGCAGATCGTGCCTCCCGCCGACATCGACGTGCTGATGATCGCCCCCAAGGGCCCCGGTCATACCGTGCGCAGCCAGTATGTGGCCGGCAAGGGCGTGCCCTGTCTGATCGCCGTGGAGCAGAACGCCACCGGTAAGGCCTATGACATCGGCCTTGCTTACGCTGCCGGCATCGGCGGCGCCCGCGGCGGCGTCATGGAGACCACCTTCCAGGATGAGACCGAGACCGACCTGTTCGGCGAGCAGGCCGTTCTGTGCGGCGGCGTGGTGGAGCTGATGAAGCTGGGCTTCGAGACGCTGGTGGAAGCCGGTTACGCTCCCGAAAACGCTTACTTTGAGTGCATCCACGAGATGAAGCTGATCATCGATCTGATCAACAAGGGCGGCGTTGCCATGATGAACTACTCCATCTCCGATACCGCCGAGTACGGCGAGTATGTCTCCGGCAGCCGCATCCTGCCCTATGAGGAGACCAAGAAGAACATGAAGGCCGTGCTGGCCGACATTCAGGACGGCGTCTTTGCCGGCAAGTGGATCGCCGAGAACAAGAACGGCCGTACCTTCTTCAACGCCAAGCGCGCCCAGCTGGCCCGCCACCAGATGGAGACCGTGGGCGCCGAGCTGCGCCGCAATATGCTCTGGGGCGCCGATGTGGACCCCGACACCGCTTCCAACTGACATAAAAGGAAGATTTTGAGCCCATCCGCCGCTATGGCGGCGGGTGGACTCCATCTGGTTTTCTAAGGAGGTAACACCCTTGCGAAGTGACGTGATCAAAAGCGGCATCCCCGCCGCACCCAACCGCTCGCTGCTGTATGCACTGGGCTATACCAAAGAAGAGCTGGAGCGCCCCCTCATCGGCGTAGTGTGCTCTTATAACGAGATCGTGCCCGGCCACATGAATCTGGATAAGATCGCCGAGGCCGTCAAGGCCGGTATCCGCGCCGCCGGCGGTACGCCGGTGGAGTTTCCCGCCATCGCCGTGTGTGACGGCATCGCCATGGGCCATGTGGGCATGAAGTACTCGCTGGTGACCCGCGATCTGATCGCCGACTCCACCGAGGCCATGGCCATGGCCCACCAGTTTGACGGTCTGGTCATGATCCCCAACTGCGATAAAAACGTACCCGGTCTTCTCATGGCCGCGGCCCGTGTCAACGTGCCCACTGTGTTCGTCTCCGGCGGCCCCATGCTGGCCGGCACCCTTGCCGACGGCAGCCGCACCTGCCTGAGCCACATGTTTGAGGCGGTGGGCGCCCACTACGCCGGCAAGCTGGACGATGAAGGCCTGCAGGACTATGAGGAGAATGCCTGCCCCACCTGCGGTTCCTGCTCCGGCATGTACACGGCCAACTCCATGAACTGCCTCACCGAGGCCATCGGCATGGCCCTCAAGGGCAACGGCACCATCCCCGCCGTGTGGTCGGCCCGCTTGCGTCTGGCCAAGCACGCCGGTATGCAGGTGATGGAGCTGGTGAAAAAGGACATCCGTCCCCGCGACATCATGACTGCCGCCGCCTTCCACAACGCTGAGACCGTGGATATGGCGCTGGGCTGCTCCACCAACACCATGCTGCACCTGCCGGCCATCGCCCATGAGTGCGGCATCGAGCTGAGCTTCGATATGTCCAACGAGATCAGCGGCAAGACCCCCAACCTGTGCCATCTGGCCCCCGCCGGCTCCACCTATATGGAGGATCTGGAGCGAGCCGGCGGCGTCCACGCCGTGATGGCCGAGCTGGCCGAAGCGGGCTTGCTGGACACCTCTGTCATGACGGTTACCGGCAAGACGCTGGGCGAGAATCTGGTGGGTGCGGTGAACCGCAACCCCGAGGTCATCCGCTCCATCTCCAACCCCTTCAGCAAGACCGGCGGCATCGCCGTTTTGAAGGGCAATCTGGCTCCCGACGGCTGCGTGGTCAAGCAGGCTGCCGTGGCACCTGAAATGATGCAGCACACCGGCCCTGCCCGCGTCTTTGACAGCGAGGACGATGCCATTGCCGCCATCTACGCCGGCAAGATCGTGGCGGGCGATGTGGTGGTCATCCGCTACGAGGGTCCCAAGGGCGGCCCCGGCATGCGTGAGATGCTCAATCCCACCTCCGCCATCGCCGGCATGGGTCTGGACAAGGATGTGGCCCTTATCACCGACGGCCGCTTCTCCGGCGCCACCCGCGGCGCTTCCATTGGCCATGTGTCCCCCGAGGCCGCCTCCGGCGGTACCATCGGTCTGGTGCACGAGGGCGATCTGATCGCCATCGACATCCCTGCCCACACCATCGAACTGCTGGTGGATGAGGCGGAGCTGGCAGCGCGCCGCGCCGCGTGGGTCTGTCCCGAGCCCCGGATCAAGACCGGCTATCTGGCCCGCTACGCCCGGCTGGTGTCCTCTGCCGACCGCGGCGCCGTGCTGGATTAAGGAGGCCGCTATGTACCGTGTGATTTCCCGATTGCTGCTCTACAGCGATCTGGGCGAAAACGAGATCCTGGTGTGCCTTGCCCGCATTCTGCGGGACTGGGAAAAGGGCGAAAGTGACCGCGAGGAGCTGATCGGCCGCATCAACGCGCAGGTCAAGCGCCTGCTGGACCTGAGCACGCAGTGCGGCTTCGACGAGAATCTATGGCAGTGCTATCTGACGTGGCTTTTGATGACCAACCGCAACTCCTTCACCCAGACGTGTGAGCGGGTGGGTGCTTCGGAGGGCAGCGTCAACGCCTTTGCCAAGAGTGACTTTGCCCTGTTCCGCCAGCTCTTCCACTATGATTTCGACCCCATCGAGGCGGATCTGGGCATTTCCTGCCTGTCCGCCGTGTGCGACTACCGCGCCATTCCCAAGCGGGAGCACCTCTATAACGCCGACGTCAGCCAGCAGGTGCGCACGCTGCGCAAGGCACTGGCCGCCGCCGGGGATGAGGAGGAGATGTTCGCCCTCATCACGGATTACTACCGCCAGTACGGCTACGGCACCTTCGCCATGAACCGCGCCTTCCGCATCCGCTCTGCGGGCGACGGCGTGGATTTCCTGCCCATCAGCAATATCGACCGCGTGGTGCTGGACGACCTGCTGGGCTACGAAAAGCAGAAGGCGGAGCTGCGCCGCAACACGGAGACGTTTTTGGGTGGCGGCGCAGCCAACAACGTGCTGCTCTACGGCGACGCCGGCACCGGCAAGTCCACCAGCGTCAAGGCCCTCATCAACGAGTACTACGACCGCGGCCTGCGCATGATCGAGATCTACAAGCACCAGTTCCGGGATCTCTCCGCCGTGCTGGCGGAGATCAAGAACCGCAACTACCGCTTCATTATCTTCATCGATGACCTGAGCTTCGAGGAGAACGAGGTGGAATACAAGTTCCTCAAGGCCGTCATTGAAGGCGGCGTGGAGACGCGGCCGGACAACGTGCTCATCTATGCCACTTCCAACCGCCGCCACCTGATCCGCGAAACGTGGAACGACCGCACCGATATGGAGCACCACGGCGACATCCACCGCAGCGACACGGTGGAAGAAAAGCTGTCGCTGGCGGCCCGCTTCGGCGTGAGCATCAACTACAACGCTCCCACGCCCAAGGAGTTCCGTCAGATCGTGCTGTTCCTCGCCCAAAAGCACGGCATCGATATGCCGGAAACGGAGCTGCTGGCCAAGGCCAACACATGGGAAGTGCGCCACGGCGGCTTCTCTGGCCGCGTGGCCCAGCAATTCATCCAGTATCTGCAGGGCGGCGAATAAACAAGAAAAATCCCCGATTCCGCACGGAATCGGGGATTTTTGTTGAAAAAGCTCACTTAACGGCGATGGCCTCGATCTCACACAGCACACCCTTGGGCAGGGCCTTCACGGCCACGCAGCTGCGGGCGGGCTTGGAGACGAAGTAGCGGGCATACACCTCGTTGAAGGCGGCAAAGTCGCCCATGTCGGCCAGGAAGCAGGTGGTCTTGATGACCTGCTCATAGCCGATACCGGCGGCCTCCAGAATGGCGCCCACGTTTTGGCAGCTCTGCTCGGCCTGGGCGGCGATGCCCTCGGGCACAGCGCCGGTGGCGGGATCCACGGGGATCTGGCCGGAGGTAAAGACGAAGCCGTTGACTTCAAAACCCTGGGAATAGGGGCCGATGGCGCCGGGCGCTTTGGTGGTTTCCAGAACTTTCATGGTGATGATCTCCTTTACTTGATATGAAGTATTGTTTACAGCGCGTCCACGGCGGCTTTCAGCTGCGCCATGGCCTGTTCCAGTACGCTGCGGGGGCAGGCGACGTTGAGCCGCATGTAGCCGCTGAGACTGCGGCCGAAGCTGTTGCCGGCGTTGAGACCCAGCTTGGCCTTTTCGATGAAGAAGCGGTTGAGGGCTTCGTCATCCAGACCCAACTCGCGGCAGTCCAGCCACATGAGATAGGTGGCATCGGGAGCGTAGGTCTTGATCTGGGGGATATTCTTCTCCAGATAGTCCACCACATAGTCGAAGTTGGCGCTGATGTAGGGCAGGAGCTGCTCCAGCCACTCCTCACCCTCGGTGAAGGCGGCTTCCATGGCCGTCAGGGAGAAGGCGTTGTTGCGGTGGATATCCATGTTGGACCAGAAGGTGTCGAACTTTTTCTTCATGTAGGCATTGGGGAACACCACGGTGCTGGCCTGCAGACCTGCCAGATTGAAGGTCTTGGTGCCGGAGATGCCGGTGACCACATAATTGGCCGCCTCTTCAGACACGGTGGCGGTGGGGATGTGCTTCTTGCCGTGGAAGATGAGGTCGGAGTGGATCTCGTCGGAGAAGATGGGCACGTGGTATTGGATGCACAGATCCACCATGCGCTTCAGGTCCTCCTTCTCCCACACGAAGCCCAAGGGATTGTGGGGATTGCACAGCAGGAAGATATCGGCGATCTGCAGCTTCGCCTCGAAGTCCTCCCAGTCCATGAGCCACTTGCCGTCTTTTTCCACCAGCTGGTTTTCGATGACGTTGCGGCCGCCCAGTTCCGCCATGTCGTAGAACTCGGAGTACACAGGGGTCTGGATCAACACGTTGCCGCCCACAGGCGTGCAGATCTGGATCATGGTGTAGATGCTCTGCACCACGCCCAGACTCCAGCTCATCAGGCTCTGGTCAAAGTCCCAGCCGTTGCGGCGCTTCTGCCAGGCGCGGATGGCGGCAAAATAACCGTCGTGACGGTTGGTGTAGCCCCACAGACCCTCTTGCGCCCGAGCGGTCAGGGCGTCGATAATGGGCTGCGCGGTGCGGAAATCCATGTCGGCGATCCACAGGGGAATCACGTCGTTGGTGCCGAATTTCTTCATGCGCTCGTCATACTTGGCACTGTGGTTACTGCTGCGGTCGATGACTTCGTCAAAGTTATAAATCATGGCTGCAAGTCCTTTCCGTTGTTTCTACCGTCTATTTAACCATAGAGCCGGTATCTTTTCAAGGGATTGGCGAAAAAAGCGTAAATACCTCTGGCGTATGGAGCCGCAATATAGTATGATATGATTACAGGTAAAAATGAAGTGAGGTTTTGCGATATGCTGACGAAACAGGAGCTTTTGACCATCTTGCATCAGGACGTGGTGCCTGCTCTGGGTTGTACCGAGCCCGTGTGCGTGGCGCTGGCCGCGGCCGACGCCTATCACGCCATCGGCGGCGATGTGGTGTCGGTGAAGATCGAGGTCAACCCCGGCATCTATAAGAACGGCATGTCCGTGGGCATCCCCGGCTTCCCCCGGGTAGGCCTGAAGTATGCTGCAGCCCTGGGCACCTTCCTGTGCAACCCCGAAAAGAAGCTGGAGCTGCTGGAGGATATCACTCCCGAGATCATCGACAAGGCCATCCGACTGGTGGAGGACCGCCACGTGGTGGTCATGATCAAGCGGGATGAGACGGCGCTCTACGCCCGTGCTGAGATCATCACCACTGCCGGCATCGGCATCAGCGAGATCCGCGGCACTCACTCCAATATCATTTTCACCCGCCGCAACCATGAGACGCTGCTGGAGAAGGAGTATGTCCCCGGCAAGGAAGACGATCTCCACGCCCGCCTCAAGGAGATGACCGTGGCCCAGATCCGCGCCCTGGTGGATTCCTGTACGGAAGAGGAACTGGCCTACATGCTGGAAGGCGAAGTAATGAACGGTGCGCTGGCGGATTACGGTCTTGCCAACGACATCGGTGTGGGCATCACCGCGTCTCTGCGCCGTCAGGTGGAGTCCGGCACCATGGGTGACAACCTTATCACCCGCACCATGCTGCGCGTGGCCTCCGGCGCCGAAGGCCGCATGAGCGGCTGCCCCTATGCCGTTATGTCCTCTGCCGGCAGCGGCAACCACGGCCTCACCGCTATCATCCCCGTGGTGGAGATGGCCAAGCACGTGGGAGCCTCCCGCCACATGACGGAAAAGGCGCTGGCCTTTTCCCACGCCCTGACGGTGTACATCAAGCTTTTCACCGGCAAGCTGTCCGCCACCTGCGGCTGCGGCGTCAGCGCCGCCACCGCCTCCTCCGCCGCCATGACCTGGCTTCTCGGCGGTGACGACGACGCCATCGCGTCGGCCATTGTCAACATGAGCGGCAACCTCACCGGCATGATCTGTGACGGCGGTAAGATCGGCTGTGCGCTGAAGCTGGCCACCGCCACCAACGCCGCCATGATGTGCGCCTACCTCGCCGCCGACGGCGTGCGCCTGCAGCCCACCGACGGCATCTGCGCCGAGACCCCCGAGCAGGTCATCCGCAATATGGGCCGCGTCAGCACCCCCGGCATGGTCAAGACCGACCAGACCATTCTGGAGATCATGATGGAGAAGGACCAGGGCTGAAAAGAGCAAAGAAAAAAGAGCGCTGTCGTATGACAGCGCTCTTTTGATGTTCAAAAATGCTTACACCAGAGCAGAGGCGTCAGCCAGCTCGCGCAGGCTGGGATAGGCTGCCTTGTCCTCAGAGCAGTACTCCACCAGCTCGCTGCCGGTGGCGAACCACACACCCTCGTGGGCGCAGACATACTGCAGGAACTCTTTGAGCATGGCAAAGCGGCCGGGGCTGCCGGTGGACTGGGGATCCAGCTGCAGCGTGTAGCACAGGCCGTGGTTGTAGTGGCCGGTGAACTCGTCCTTCCAGTTGGACAGGACATTGCTGTAGTTGGCCACGCGGCCCTGACCGGTGGGGAAGGCGGGGCGGTAGTTGAAGGCGAAGTAGGGCAGGTCGAAGTTGGCCCACTGCACGGGGATCTGCAGCAGCTGATCGCCCGCCTCATTGACCTTCATGAAGTAGGGGCGGTCGTCGTCATACAGGTCGCTGGAGTAGGTCATGCCGTACTCGCGGGCGATGTTCAGCGTTTCCAGCATCAGATCGCCCATGGGGGCGCGGAAGCCAGCGGGCTTCTTGCCGCAGGCCTTTTCGATGGCGGCCACGGCCTTGCCGATGCGCTGGCGCTGCTCGTCGTATTCCAGCAGGCCGAAGTTCTCGTACTCATAGCCGTGGCAGGAGACCTCATGGCCCTTTTCCACCAGCTCGCGGATGGCGTCGGGATAGGTCTCGGCGGTTTTTCCGGGCACAAAGAAGGTGGCCTTGATGTTCAGCTCGTCCAGCAGGCTCAGCAGACGGGGCAGACCGTGGGTCATGCCGTACTGGCCCAGAGACAGCGTCTTGGGCATCTGCTTGGCACGCTCATCCAGAGAGATCCAGAAGAATTCCGCAGCCAGATTCACGGTGATGCAGGCGACACACTGCTTGCCTGCGGGCAGTTTCATAGGTTTGCAGTACATGTTCTTCAAGCCTCCTTCTTGGGGTGGGCGCTGCGCCAGTATTCGGCTACTTCGCTGCCGGTGGCGACCCAGACGTCGTCATGGGAGGTCACTTCCTTCAGGATCTCCTCCAGCACCAGATTGCGGCCCGGTGCGCCGGAGATCTGGGGATGCATCAAAAAGGCGATGCAAAGACCCATGTCATAGTAGCCGCGGAACTCGCGGATGTAGTTGTCCTGCACGTTGCGGTAGCAGCTGATGCGGTCCAGACCGGCGGGCTCGGCGGGATAGGGGCAGTAGGCCTGTGCCACATAGTCGTCCAGCTCCCACTTGGAGGGGATCTCCACCAGATCGGACTCCTTGCCGTCGAGGATGGTGTAATAGGGCTTGTCATCGCCGCGCATGGAGCTGGAGTAGGAGAAGCCCAGATCCCGCAGCAGATAGGGGGTGCGCACGTGCCAGTCACCGGAGGGGGTGCGGTAGCCGACCGGCGTCTTGCCGGTGATGCGGCGGATGGATTCCTGCGTTCTGGTCAGAACGGCCAGCTGCTCCTCCACGGACATCTCCACAAAGCGCTCGTGGGTGTAGCCGTGGTTTCCGATCTCGTGGCCGGCGGCGTCGATGCGGCGGATCACATCGGGATTGTGGTCGGCCACGTAGCCGGGCACATAGAAGGTAGCCTTCACGTTGTACTTGTCCAGAAGGTCAAGGATCATGTCCACGCAGCGGTTGGGGCCGTACTGGCCGATGGAGCGTGCGCGGATCAGCTTTTCGGTGTTGGGCTCGTCGGAGGACATGTTCTGCCAGATGATGTCGCCGTCCAGATCGAAGCTGAACATGGCCACGCTCTTTTTGCCCTCGGGCCACAGAGACTTGCTCATGAGAAACCTCTCCTTTGTTGAAATAAGTAGGTTGTGCAGCACAGGGCCGTTATACGTCTGTATAACGGCCCTGTGCGTGTTTGTAAGTATTCAGTTGGTCACAGGAGATGGACCTTGGTCAGGCTTCCACTTCTGCTTCCACTTCGCCGGGCTCGGTGACCTGGCCGTGCTTCTTCACGGAGATCTTGTGCAGCACGAACACGCAGGCGGTCAGCAGCACAGCAGCCACCAGCAGCATGATGGGGGTGTAGACCCAACCGGTGATCAGGAACATGATGCCGCAGACCACGGCGGTCAGCACGGCGTAGGGCATCTGGGTCTCGAAGTGGTCCACGTGGTCGCAGCGGGAACCGATGGAGGCCAGCACGGTGGTGTCGGAGATGGGGGAGCAGTGGTCGCCGAACAGGGCGCCGCCCAGAATGGCAGCGGACAGCAGGGGCAGAGAAGCACCCATCTGGATGGCGACGGGCAGACCAATGGGCATCAGCACGCCCATGGTGCCCCAGGAGGTACCGGTGGCGAAGGACATAATGGCACCGATGATGAACATGACCAGGGGCAGCAGGTTGGGAGCCAGGAAGCCGGAGGTGATGTGGATCAGGTAGCTGGCGGTGTCCAGAGAGCTGGTGACGCTGGACAGGGACCATGCCAGAACCAGAACCACGCACATGAACATGGCGTTGGAGCAGCCCTTGGTGAAGATGTCCACGCACTCGGTGAAGGAGAACAGCTTATCCTTCAGGCACAGGCCGATCAGCACGATGGTGGCGGCCAGGAAGCCGGAGGCGATAGCGGTGCGGATGTCACTGCCGGCGGGCTTGACATGCAGGAAGTCCTTGCTCAGCAGGTAGGCAAACAGGACGATCAGCAGAACGGCCAGGGGAATCAGCATGGTGCTGACCTTGCCCTTCTTGCCCTGTTCCTTCAGCTCGTCTTCCTTGCCGCTCTCACTTCTCATGGGGGTGGCGCCGTCGCGCAGGGTCTTACCGGTCTTCATGGCGCGGTTCTGTGCCTTCAGCATGGGGCCGAAGTCCCACTGAGTGATGGCCATCAGGCCGCACATGAACAGGGTCAGGATGGCGTAGAAGTTGAAGGGGATGCCCTCCATGAACACTTCGATACCGCTGGTGTCGGTGATGCCGGCCTTGTCCAGCTCAGTCTGGATCAGGGAGTAGGTGGTCACGCCGAAACCCACGATGGGCACCATAGAGCAGATGGGGGAGGTGGTGCAGTCCAGAATGTAGGCGAACTTCTCTCTGGAAACACGCAGCTTCTCGCCCAGAGACTCGAACACGGGGCCCACCAGCAGGGAGTTGCCGGTATCGGTGAACCACACGAACAGGCCGCCCAGCCAAATGCCGGTCTCGCACTTGGCGCGGGTGTTGATTTTCTTATTCACCAGGGTGGTGAAGGCGCCGGAGCCGCCGGAGCGGGTCAGCAGAGCGATGAAGCCTGCGATCAGGGTCATCATAAACAGAGCCTGCATGTTGGAGGACTCGCCCAGAGCCGTAAACATGTGGGTCTTAATGGTCTCGGTGAAGCCGAGAACGGGGTTCCAGCCGCACAGGATGGTGGAGCCGACGAAGATGGAGATCAGCAAAGAAACAACGATGTTCTTGGTGATGATCGCCAGCGCAATGGCCAGAATGGCGGGAACTAACGACAAAAATCCGTATTCCATGATAAATTCCTTTCTTGTGTTGTGATTTTCTTATACTCGCGTGGCCTGTCTCCTCACAGCTCCACGTGACTATCGTTGGTAAAGGGACGGTACTGTGCCGGGATGTGGCGCAGGCCCAGACGCACGCACATCTCCGCGTACGCCACGGCGATGAAGGCCGGATCGAGCACCTTGACGGGATAGGCGGATTCCAGCGCGTCGCCGTAGCCGGCCATACCCAGACAGCCCAGCACCAGGCCGTCGGCGCCGTACTGCTCCACCGCCTGGCGGCACACGGCCTCCAGATGCTCCTTGGTGGCGTTGGGGTTCACCCGCATCTCCGCTGCCGGGATGTCCAGCGCCAGAACGGCGGCCATCTTCTCCCGCGCGATGGGGTTTTTCATCATGCGCCGGTAGGTGCGGGGGATGTTCCAGCCTGCGCCGGTCACCACTACAAAGCGGCTGCACAGGGTGTGGGCCACGCTCAGCGTTACCTCGCCCGGTGCGATCACGGGGATGCGCACATTCTCGCGCATGGCGTCCAGCGCCACGTCGCTGAAGCAGTAGATCACAAGGGCGTCATAGCCGTCGGCCTCGGCCTGAATGGCCATCTTCACCATTTCCGGTGCGGCAAAGGCCTCGTCGGTGTGACAGTCCAGCTCGTCGGGGCCCTTCTTGATGCAGTCCACCGAGATCTCCACGCCGTCGGAAAGGGCGGCGCTGAGCATCTTTTCCCGCTCGTCCATGGTCTCGCGGCGCATGGCCTTGTCGGTCATCAGTACTTTGATGCGCATAAAAGCCTCCTTTATGCCTGGAACTGCATGGCCTCAGCCAGCCATGCCTTGCCGGCTTCGATCTGGCGCAGCACCTCGGAAGGAGCGGTGCCGCCGAAGGAGGTGCGGTTCTCCACGCAGGCCTTGATGCTGATGTCGCCCAGCGTGGCGCGGGTGACGCGGCTGTCGATGGCCTGCAGATCCTCGTCGGTCAGGTCTTCCAGACGGGTCAGGCCCTTGACCTCGCAGGCCTTGACCATGCGGCCCACGATGGAGTGTGCCTCGCGGAAGGGGATGCCCTGCACCACAAAATGCTCGGCCACGTCGGTGGCGTTCAGGAAGCCGCGCTGCAGCTGGGGTTCGATCTGATCCATGCGGAACTCGCTGCGGAGCAGCATCTTGGCAAAGATGTCCACCGTGGCCTTCCAGGTGTCGGCGGCGTCGTAGAGGGACTCCTTGTCCTCCTGGAAATCCTTGTTGTAGGAAAGGGGCGTGCCCTTCATCACCGTCAGCAGCTGCATCAGCTCGCCGTATACACGGCCAACCTTGCCGCGGATCAGCTCGGCCATGTCGGGGTTCTTCTTCTGGGGCATGATGCTGCTGCCGGTGCAGAAGCTGTCGTCAATGGCCACATAGGCAAACTCCGTGGAGTTCCACCATGCCAGCTCTTCGGCCCAGCGGGACAGGTGCATCATGGACAGCGCAGCGGCGCTGAGGAAGTCCAGAATGTAGTCGCGGTCGCTGACCACATCCATGGCGTTCTCGCAGGGGGCGGTGAAGCCCAGCAGCTGGCTGGTGTAGTGCCGGTCGATGGGCAGCGTGGTACCGGCCAGGGCGCAGGCGCCCAGAGGGCTGTAATCCATCCGCTCCAGACCGTCCTGCAGGCGCTGGATGTCGCGCTTGAACATCTGGAAATAAGCCATGAACAAAAAGCCGATGGTGATGGGCTGGGCGTGCTGCAGATGGGTGAAGCCTACGGTGATCTTGTCGGCGTACTGCTCGGCCTTCTCCAGAATGACGCCTTCCAGACGGTACAGGCACTGCAGCACCTCGCCGATCTCCTTCTTCACGTACAGGCGGGTGTCCAGCTGGCACTGGTCGTTGCGGCTGCGCGCGGTGTGCAGCTTCTTGCCCACATCGCCGATGCGCTGGATCAAGCGGCTCTCTACGCCCATGTGGATGTCTTCATCCTCCACCGTGAATACGATGGCGCCGCTGGCGATGTCCGCGCGGATGCTCTCCAGACCGGCAACGATCTGATCCTTCTCCGCCTCGGAAACGATGCCCTGCTTGGCAAGCATGGTCACGTGGGCAATGCTGCCGTTGATATCTTCGTTATACATACGCTGGTCGTAGAAAATGGATGCATTGTAATACTTGACGACCTCATCCATGTCCTTTTCGAAACGACCGCCCCATAAGCTTGCCATATCTCTGGTCTCCTTCTATCTGTTATACACGGTTTTGCGCAGAAGTTTTGATACTTTATGCGAGTTCCGTGCCATACGGGTGATATGCGTGTGTAATTATACAGCAGAAGCAGAGTTCCGTCAATACGGATTCTGTACACGTTTCCACCAAAGAAACACTTTTGAAAGGGGAAATACGGGTGAATTGCACAAAGCTGCGAAAAAACGGCGCAATTTATGCAAATATGCATTGTATTCTGCATAGAGTGAAGCTTGCGGTGTTCCGGAGAAAAAGAAAACTCTCCGGAAGCAAGCAGCTTCCGGAGAGGAACAAAGGCGGCTTATACGGCCGCTTTTTTGCTTTTGCGGTTGCGCAGCAGACCCAGTGTGATCAGGCACACGGCGCAGCCGCCCATGGCGGCGGAGAGGTGGAGCTGCATCTGGCGGTGGGCCTCTTCGGCGGCCAGACGGTCCAGATACGCCTGATAGCCGGTCCGGTAGGCGCTTACGGCTTCGGCGTATGCATCCCGCAGCGCGCCGGCTTGCCTGCCGGCATCTGCGTCGGTGTAGTAGGGGGTGGAGAGGTAGGATTTTGCCGCCTCATAGGTTTGCGTTACGGCGGCGTAACCCTCGTCAAAATCGGTATAGACCGGGAGTACGGGGTTGCTGCGCAGCACCAGCAGGTCATAAATCGCGGTCGGCGCTCCGTCATAGAGCGCGGGAGCCAGCGGCGTTTTCACCTTGAGCCCCAGCGCCTGCTCAAAGGCGTAGGCGGCGGAGAGTGCCAGCGCGTCATCGTGGGACCGTCCGGCGAATTCCAGACCGGAGGGCAGACCGCTGCTGTCCGTGCCCATAGGGACGGTCACAGCCGGCACGCCGGCGGAGGGAGAGATGTACATGCCGTTGCTGTTGCTGCCGGAAGCGGCGGCGGTATGGGTGCGAACGGCGCCGCGGATGGTGGGATAGATCACCAGATCCAGTTCGTTGCGGTCCATGGCAGCCACAAAGGACTTGCGGAAGGCGGGCACCTCGCTGGAGGTGTTGCCCAGCGACACGGATACATGGACGATCTCGGCGCCCTGCTGCTGCAGAACGGATACGGCGTTGTCAAAAAGTGCGCGGATCTCGTCGGTGCTGTAGCGCACCAGATTATCCACCACGCCGATGCGCAGACCCGACAGGGCGTCTGTGGAAAGCGCTGATGTATAATCCGTCTCAAACCCGGTCATGGCGCTGAGGATCAGCGCAGAGTCAAACACGGACTTGGCCATGCAGCCCGCCGTGTCGCGGTCAGGCACCAGTGCCGTAACGCCGGAGGTGGACAGCAATCCCTTGGTGGGGCGGATGCCCACCACGCCGTTGGCGGAAGAGGGCACGCGGATGGAGGCGTTGGTGTCGGTACCCAGACAGATGGGGGCCAGCGCCGCAGCGGCGGCCACGGCGCTGCCGCCGGAAGAGCCGTAGGAGGACTTGTTCAGATCGTAGGCGTTGTTGACCCGTCCGTAGTCGCTGATGGAGTACTGGGAGTGGTTGGCCCACGCGTCCATGTTGGCCTTGGCTACGATGATGGCACCGGCCTTGCGCAGCTCGGCGATGACAGGTGCGTCGGTTTTGGCCACGTTGTACGCCAGTTCCCTCTCACCGTTGGTGGTAGCCATGCCGGCCACATCAATGTTGTCCTTCACAATAGCGGGCAGGCCGAACAGGAGACTGCTTCTGCCCTCTGCGCGATAGATGCGGTCGCATTCGCGCGCTTCATCCAGCGCGGTGTCGGACAGGGAGATGATACACTGATACATTTCCCCGTAAGCTTCGATCCGCTCCAGATATAAAAGCATGATCTGCTCATAGGTCAAATATCCGTCGTCCACAGCCTGCTGCAGCGCGGGGATGTCCATTTCTGTCACATCCACCACAGCAAAAGTGGGCATCTCTGCGGCATAGGCGGCAGCGCAGCTGCTCAGCAGCAGGAAAAAGGCCAGAAAAACGGCCGATAATCGCTTCATGGGAGATTTTTCCTCCTTTGTGAGGTAATCTTACAGCCATTTTACGCCAAAATACGGCACAGTGCAACTCATAATGCGCGCAAGTCGGGGAAAACAAAAACGCCCACCCTTTCGGGTAGGCGTGTTTGCTTGGTGGAGACTGCTGGACAGCTACGCGCTTGCGCGCTCGCATGCACTCCGCCAGCCAAAAATCCATCGCGCTCACGCTCGTATTTTTGGGGCGAGAGTGGATCGAACCGCTGTTTCTTCCGAGAATCTCACAGCAAATAAAAATGCCCGCCCATAAGGGCAGGCATTTTTATTGGTGGAGACTGCTGGACTCGAACCAGTGACCTCCTGCGTGTGAAGCAGGCGCTCTAACCAGCTGAGCTAAGCCTCCATTGGTGACCCGTACGGGACTCGAACCCATGTTACAGCCGTGAAAGGGCCGTGTCTTAACCACTTGACCAACGGGCCGGAGAAGTGTGTTCCCTTGAAGGGTACCGGCGAGATGTTTTCACATCTCGCCGGTTTGGTAGCGGCGACTGGATTCGAACCGGTGACACTGCGGGTATGAACCGCATGCTCTAGCCAACTGAGCTACGCCGCCATGTCTTACCTCGACAAGGCAAGAGTTAATATAACATACCTCCTTGGCCCTTGTCAACACTTTTTTTGCAAAAACAGCTCTTTTTTTATCCATCAAAAAAGACTTGCATCCCGCGGGAATTTCGGTATCATGATAGATGAAACCATTCCGAGAGAAGGGAGGGCGGCTCATGCATACCCATGAAAAGCGGCGGGCCGAAGCCATACGGAAAGAATTGCAGCTGGTGCTGCGGCAGGAAGAGCGGCGCAAGGCCGCCGCGGCCAAGGCGCGCCCTGCCCGCTGGAAGCAGGAGCTGGAGCAGAAGCTGCCGGAAAAGGTATACGAAGGGCTGCAGAGCGCCTTCGGCAAGGCCTTTTCGCTGGTGTTCCGCAAGGGCGGTGCCATTTTGGAAAAGAGCTACCGCAAGGACGAGCGTCTCACCGACCATCGGGTGGGCGACTATGTGCTGCGCCATCAGGGCAAGCGTTCGGAGCTGCGCCGCATGCGCCGCACCGCGGGACGCGCCAATTTCGCCAACCTGACCATGACCACCGTGGAGGGTGTGGGCCTGGGCGCGCTGGGTATCGGCATTCCCGATATCGTGCTGTTCATCACCACGCTGCTGCGGGGCATCTATGAAACGGCTCTCAGCTACGGCTACGCCTACGATACGCCCGACGAGCAGCTGCTGATTCTGAAGATGATGGAGGCCTCCCTCACCCCCGGTGACGAGGGCGAGCTGCGGGACAACGCTGTGGACCGTATGCTGGTACATATGCCGGACACGGTGGGCCGGACTGGGCTGGACGAGCAGATCCAGAGCACCGCCTCCGCCTTTGCCATGGACATGCTGCTGCTGAAATTCATTCAGGGCCTGCCGGTGGTGGGCCTGGTGGGTGGCGCCGCCAATCCGGTGTATTATAATAAGGTGCTGCGCTATGTGGAGCTGAAATACCGCAAGCGCTATCTCTGGCAGCTTTTAAAGCGGGAGCAGAACACAAAATGAAAAAACGGAAGGGCTCAGCCCTTCCGTTTTTTGCTCCCCTTTGGGGGGAAAGAAAGTTTTAATACATACCGCCCTCGGGGAATCTGGTCTAATATCGGTGAAAAAGTAGAGAAAAGTAGAGTTATAGAAACAAATCCACAACTATTTTGAAATGTTCTCTACGATGGTCTACGTATCTTAACTACTAAAAATGGTAACGCAACAGGATATGGAATAACAACAAAAACGCCCAACCAGAACAAAACGACAAAACTGCTCGTGAAGAAACGGTTGAATTTAAAGGATGTAGCAGAATTAAATTTACGACACAAAATACTTTAATTCTAATCAATATTTCGACATTTGTTGATAAAAAGTTAGTTATATTGTATAATTTGCAACACAACCAGAAATATGAGGAGAGAAGTAATTTTCTTTTCAGAAACCGCTCAATCGTGCGGGGACGAATGAATGTTGAAAGGAAGAGACCTATGGACAACGTTGATAGAAAGTTGATTTGCTATTTAGCCGAAGATGCGAATGTTACGACATCGTCCCTTGTCAATAAAGTGAATCTTTCCATCCCTGCTATCAACAAAAGGATAGCAAAACTGAAAGATGAGGGAGTCATAGAAAAAACAACGATTATAACGGATAGTCAGAAAGTGGGCAAGCCTGTCATGACCTTTGTTATGGTTGCACTTGATCAGTTTATGCTATCGGACCAGTTGATGCAGATTGTCGCTTCGGACCCTGATATTCTGGAATGTTATGCCGTTACAGGCGAATTCGATTATATTTTGAAGATCTGCGCGAAAGATATCGACGCGTTGGAAAACAAGCTTTTGCATATGAAGCAGCAGGGTATTGCAAAAAGTCAAACGCTTATCGCGCTGCGAGAGTATAAATTCAACCCATCCGTGTTACCAGACATTGCTTTGGAATAAAAAGGAGAAGTCCATATGAAACCACTTTCTCAAGCCACAACTACTGTCATACCTTCTCCGATTCGCGAGATGTTCAACAAGGCACTCGGAATGGAAGATGTGATTAGTTTCACAGTTGGCGAGCCGAATTTCGAAACTCCCAAACATATTGTGGAGGCGGCAGTGAAAGCCCTGAGAAGCGGAGCGCACCGATATACGCCCAATGCCGGAATCTTGCCTCTGCGGCAGGCAATTTGTGAAGCAACGCTGAAATCCCACGGTATATGCTATGACCCGGATACAGAAGTAATTGTGACGGCGGGCGGAATGGAAGCACTGATTCTGACGATGATGACGCTCCTTGATGCTGGAGATGAGTTGATTCTGAGTGATCCGTGCTGGACCAATTATTCCAGACAGGTTTTGCTTTGTTCCGGTCAACCCAAATTTGTTCCGGTGACAGCTGAAAACAACTTCATGTTTTCGCCCGAACTGCTTGAACAGGCAATCACAGATCGGACAAAGGCCATCCTGATCAATTCTCCCGCCAATCCGACCGGTGGCGTTGCAACAAAAGCCGCGTTGGAAAAAATGGCAGAGATTGCCCGGAAACATGACCTCTATGTCATTACGGATGAGGTTTACCAGAGAATCGTATACGGCGATCATCAGGCGCTTAGTATTGCCAGCCTGCCTCAGATGAAGGAACGAACCATTATCATAAACAGTTTTTCCAAGACTTATGCTATGACCGGATGGCGCGTAGGCTATGCCATCGGACCCTCGCAGGTCATCGCAAATATGGTAAAGCTGCAGGAAAATGTGGTTGCTTGCGTTAATTCCGCAGCACAGTTTGGCGCGCTTGCGGCATTGACCGGGCCACAGGACGCGGTGGATGACATGGTAAGCGCGTATGCAAAACGTCGAGATATGATCGTAGAAGAATTTAACACAATCCCTGCACTTCGATGCTTTGCTCCTCAGGGAACCTTTTATGGATTTATCGACATTAGCGAAACCGGAATGAAAGCATCTGACTTTGCTTTGGATCTTCTAAAGGAAGAGCGCGTCATTTTGGTGCCGGGACATGCTTTCGGTACAGATAGCGATCGATATGTCCGTATATCTTTCGCGACGAGCGAAGCGAACATTCTCGAAGGAACCGCGAGAATTCGACGCTATATGCAGAAAAGGATGAAGTAAGCAATTTCGGTGTATATACCGTGTTCGTGTTCTCATTAAAAAAGATTGCCCAAATACATACGATAAGGAAGAGTATTATGAGTGTGTTGGAAAGACTTTCGAATGCCGGTGTCGTGCCGGTTGTGGTTTTGAATGACGTTAAAGATGCGATCCCTGCCGCAAAGGCCTTGTTGGCTGGCGGTATCGATGTCATGGAAATTACGTTCCGCACCACTGCGGCCGCCGACTCTATCGCCGCCGTGGCTAAGGAGTGCCCCGACATGTTAGTGGGCGCCGGCACCGTCATCACCTTGGAGCAGTGCAAAAAGGCCGTAGATTGCGGTGCGAAGTTCATTGTCTCCCCCGGCTTCTCCGAGGAAGTAGTGGCCTGGTGTGTGGCCAACAGCATCGCTGTCGTCCCCGGCTGTGTTACTCCCACCGAGATTATGTCCGCAATGTCCTATGGACTTAAGGTGGTAAAATTCTTCCCCGCCAATGTCTATGGCGGTCTGAACGCCATGAAGGCGCTTTCCGGCCCCTTTGGTGGCATCAAGTTTATCCCTACCGGTGGCGTGAACGGCCAGAACATTGGCGAGTACATGGCGGCTCCCTTCATCCATGCGGTGGGCGGCAGCTGGGTGTGCGCCAAGGAGGACATCGCCGCTGGAAACTTTGACAAAATTACTGCGCTGTGCAAGCAGGCCAGAGCTGCTATCGACGGCTTTGTCGTACCTCTGTTGCAGAAGTAAGGAGAGAAGAATGATGAAAGTTTTGACGTTTGGCGAGATCATGCTGCGCCTGAAGGCCCCGGGGCAGGAACGCTTTTTCCAGACACCCTCCCTGGAGGCCACCTTCGGCGGCGGCGAGGCCAATGTGGCCGTGTCCTTGGCCAACTATGGCATGGATGCCGCTTATCTGACGATTCTGCCCGACAACGCCATCGGTGACGCCTGCGCATCTGAACTGCGGCGTTTTGGCGTAGACACCCGTCGGATTCAGCGGGGCAAAGGCCGCATGGGCATCTACTTTCTGGAGGCTGGTGCCAATCAGCTGCCCAGCAAAGTAGTCTATGACCGCGAATTTTCTGCCATTGCTCTGGCCAAGCCCGGCGATATTGACTGGGAGAAGGCCTTTGAGGGCGTCGAGTGGTTCCACATCACCGGCATTACCCCCGCCATCTCCGAAAGTGCCATGGCGCTGTCTTTGGAGAGCGTGAAAGAGGCCAAGAAGCGGGGCATTACCGTGTCCTGCGACCTGAACTACCGCAAAAACCTGTGGAAGTACGGCAAGAAAGCTGCTGAGGTAATGCGGGAGCTGGCCAACTATGTGGACGTGGCCATTGCCAACGAGGAGGATGTCCAGAAAGCTCTGGAAATCACTACCGATGTGGTGGTGGAGTCCGGCGTGCTGGACCGGGAGAAGTACAAGGCGCTGAGCCAGATGGTTCTGGATGCCTATCCCAACATGAAGATGATTGCCATTACCCTGCGGGAGAGCCACAGCGCTGATTGGAACAGCTGGGCCGCCTGCCTGAACGACGGTAAGAACTTCTATATCTCCAAGAAGTATGAGATTCGCAACATTGTGGACCGCGTGGGCGGCGGCGACAGCTTTGCCGGCGGCTTGATTTACGGTCTGAATTGCTATGAAGATAAGCAGACTGCCTTGGAGTTTGCCGTGGCTGCTTCCTGCCTCAAGCACAGCATTTTGGGCGACTTTAACCGCGTGAGCGTCTCCGATGTAGAAAAGCTTATGTCGGGTGATGGAACCGGAAGAGTACAGCGTTGAACACCGGATGATGCCGTCATCTGAGAAAGGTGAGAAAATATGATAACTGCGAAGGACCTTATCGGCAACGAAGATCTCGAATATGCGATTTCGATCCGCAGAGAATTGCACCGCAGCCCCGAACTTGGTTTTGATCTTCCCCAAACGGTAGCGCTGGTAAAACGCGAGTTAGAGAAGATGGGAATTGATTGGATTGATTCCTATGCGCCCTGCAGCGTTGCGGGATATATTGGGCAGGGGACGACGACAATTGGACTTAGAGCAGATATGGATGCGCTGCCGGTTCAGGAAAAAACAGGACTCCCCTTTGCATCTAATATTCCCGGCAGAATGCACGCCTGTGGACATGATGCCCACACAGCGATTCTGCTTGCGCTTGCAAGAGCCCTCAAGCGCAACGAGGATAAACTGGGGGTGCGTGTCAAACTCTTGTTTCAACCAAGTGAGGAGTGCGAAACAAGTGGGGCAAAAGCGATGTTAGAGGGTGGCGCAGTTGATGATGTCGACTGCGTGGTCTGCACGCATTGTCTTGATTCCCAGCGTAGCGGAAACATAGGATATCATTTTGGCCATTATATGGCTGCCTGCGATCCTGTTACCATTACTTTCTTGGGCAAGACGGCTCACGCTACTATGCCGGAAAAAGGCATCGATGCGATTGCAATGGCGTATGAGGCAATGGGAGAAATGAAGCAGATTGCCGCACAAGTTGCCGGAGAGAGAACCTACATTTTCAGTTACGGCTTTATACAGGGTGGAACGGCACATAATGTAATTGCGGATCAATGTACCCTCAAGGTTTCGTTCCGATATTTCGATATGGAAATGGCGAAAGAAATTAAGGAGAGGTGCATCGCTGCCTGCGAAAAAATTGCGACGCAAATTGGCGGAAGCGTGGAAATCGATTGGAAGATGAGTGCGCCTCCGGTGTATAACGATAATGCGCTGACCGAATCTTTCGTGAGAAGTGTTCGGAAAATAATTCCTGAGAAATTAGAAGAAGTACCGCTGCGCAATAGCACAGAGGATTTCGCATGGTTTCTGACTAAAAAGCCGGGCTTTATATTCAGGTTCGGCACAAATCATCCAGAAAAGGGCTGCACCGGTTCGTTGCACGGAAATGATTTCGTCATTGATGAAGATTCCATGCTCAGCGCGATTCTCGCTTTTGCCCAATTTGTCATGGATTGCAGTGATACAGCGAAAGAGTAAAGTATGAGGTGTAATTATGCAATATTATCGTTTGCCTTATGAAGAGGTAGTTAACTTTTGTGAGCATGTCTTTGCTGGATACGGTTTTACTCAAGAGCAGGCTAAGCAGATCACGGATGTTCTTCTTGATGCTGACCTTAGTGGTATTGAATCTCATGGCATTCAGAGACTGATCCGTTACCACAAAGAAATTACCGGTGGTCTGGTAGATGTACATGCTGTTCCCGAGATCGTAAAGGAAACACCTATTTCTGCTACTATTGAAGGCAATGATGCGATGGGTCAGCTGTTAGGTGTGCAGGCTATGGACCTGGCGATAGAAAAGGCTAAGAAGACTGGTGTTGGTATGGTTGCTGTTCGCAATTCCAACCATTATGGTATTGCCGGCTATTATACTAAGCGAGCTGCTGAAAATGGATTGATCGGCATCTGCATGACCAACACTGAGGCAATCATGGTTCCTACCTTTGGTCGTCAGGCCATGCTGGGTACGAATCCCATTGCTTTCTCTATGCCTGCTTCACCCGTTCCATTTACTTTCGATGCAGCAACCACGGTCGTTCCCCGTGGCAAGCTGGAAGTCTATGCAAAGCGTGACGGTGTGATCCGTGACGGTTGGGCACTGGATGAAAACGGCCATCCCAGCACTGACGCGACTAGAGTACTGAATAACATCATCGGCAAGACCGGCGGCGGCATTCTGCCTCTGGGTGGTGCTGGTGAGGAAACCTCCGGCTACAAGGGTTATGGTTTTGCAATGTTGTGCGAGATCTGTACCGCGATTCTCTCCGGTGGCACTACCTCCAATTATATTTATAAAACTCCCGGCAAGGCAAATATCTGTCACTTCTTCATGGCGGTGGACTACAGTGTCTTTGGTGAAAAGGAAGATCTTGAGGCCGCACTGTCCAAGTATATGCAGGAGCTGCGCGACTCCAATAAGGCCGAAGGTCAGGACCGTATTTATACACACGGCGAGAAGGAATTTGAATCTAAGCAGAATGTTGTTAACTGCGGTGTTTCTGTTAATGCAAAGACCTATGCCGAGATGCAGATGATTGCAGAATTTACAAAAGCTATCAGTTATCTTCCTGCCTGGCGTGAATAATATCCATTAAAAGCATATCCGTAATTGCAAACCACACCCACAAAAATTGCCCTCGGAGCGTTCTTTACTCCGAGGGCACTGTATTGCGCAGGCTCTTTCCTGAAATTGTTAGTATTCTACTACATCATTTTTACACCATTCCAGCATCGGGGCGTATAGGTTTGTATGATACTTCATGTGCTGCTAACCATTGAAAAATCTGTTGTTATGGAGATTTATGGCTCCCATAACGTTACAGAAACTGATAAAACCGGGCACCGGATTTCGATACCTAACATGTGTGCAAATTTTCGCAGT
>SVMH01000068.1 GCA_015067525.1 Oscillospiraceae bacterium
GTCATCGGCTCCGGCGTGTTCTTCAAGGCCGAAGTGGTGCTGAAGAATACCGGCGGCAATCTGATGATCGGTGTTCTGTCCTGGCTCATCATGGGTATCGTGATGATCATCTGCACCTATACCTTCGGTATCGTGGCAGGCAACTATGAGGGCGCCGACGGTCTGGTGGCCTTCACCCGTGCCTCCTGCGGCAAGACCTATGCCTACTATGTGGGCTGGTTTATGACCGTGGTGTATTATCCCACCCTGACCGGCGTTCTGTGCTGGCTGCCCGCCCGCTATTTCGGCGTGCTGATCGGCGGCGACGTCTGGGGCAACCCCACCAGCGCTCCTGTCATGACCCTGAGCATCGTGTTCCTGATCGCCACCTATGCCATGAATGCTCTGGCTCCCAAGCTGGCCGGTAAGTTCCAGATCTCCACCACTGCCATCAAGCTGGTTCCCCTGGTCCTCATGGCTGTTGTCGGCACCATCGTGGGCCTGACCAACGGTCAGATCACCTACAACTTCTCTAACATCGTCGATCCTTCCGTGGCTCCCACCACCGGTCTGTTCGCCGGCGTTGTGGCCCTGTCCTTCGCCTATGAGGGCTGGATCTGCGCCACCTCCATCGGCTCTGAGCTGAAGGATGCCAAGCGCAACCTGCCCCGCGCTCTGGTCATCGGCGCCATCATCGTCGTTGCCGTGTACGTTGCCTACTATATCGGTCTGGCCGGCGCTCTGGACAGCGCTGTCATGATGGAAAACGGCCAGGAAGGCGCCAAGCTGGCCTTCCAGAATATCTTCGGTCAGGTGGGCGGCGCTGCCATCTTTGTGTTCGTCATCGTCTCCTGCTGGGGTACCTGCAACGGTCTGACCATGTCCGCCTGCCGCGGTATGTATGACCTGGCTGTGGACAGCGACAGCGAGAAGCTGAAGATGTTCAAGAACGTTGACCCCACCACCGGTATGGCTTCCAACTCCTCCGTTATCGGCCTGCTGATGAGCGGCCTGTGGCTGGTGTACTTCTACGGCGCCAACCTGGCTCCCGCCCCCTGGTTCGGTCCCTTCTGCTTCGACTCCTCCGAGCTGCCCATCATCACCCTGTACCTGCTGTACATCCCCATCTTCCTGAAGCTGATGAGCCTGAAGAACCTGAGCGGCCTCAACCGCTACGTGATGCCCGTTCTGGCCATCCTGTGCAGCCTGTTCATGTGCTTCGCCTGCATCTACACCTACAGAATGAAGGTCGTGTACTACCTGATCGTCTTCGCAGTGATCATGGTGGCCGGCACCTTCTTCAAGGGCAAGAAGGCCTGAATCGAATCATAAGATCCCAAAGGACGCGCCGTATGGCGCGTCCTTTCTTTATTTGCATCGTCTGTCGCAGCATGGTATAATCAGGAAAAACGCAAAAGAGGAGCGATGCTTCATGAAATACAACGCAGTTTTATTCGATCTGGACGGTACGCTGCTGGACACGCTGGGTGACCTGCACTATGGCGTCAATCTGGCGCTGCAGCGCCACAGCTATCCCGAGCGCTCCGTGGAGGAGATCCGCGCCTTTGTGGGCAACGGCGCGCGGCAGCTGATGCAGCTGGCCCTGCCCGAGGGCGTGGCAGAAGCGGAGCTGGAGACCATTTTGAAGGAGTATCTGGACTGGTACGCCGTCAACTTCCGTGTCATGGCCGCGCCTTACGAGGGCGTCAAGGCCGTGGTGGACGATCTCATCGCCAAGGGCGTCAAGGTGGCGGTGGTGTCCAACAAGCCCGACGCCACCACCAAAAAGCTGGGCGAAATGTTCTTCCCCGGCCTGCCCGCCTTCGGCCAGCGGGACGATATTCCGAAAAAGCCTGCCCCCCAAATGGTGTGGAACGCCATGGCCGTGCTGGGTGTCACCGCGGAGGAAGCTGCCTACGTGGGTGACAGCGAGGTGGATGTCGCCACCGCCCGCAACGCGGGGCTGCCTCTGGTGGCCGTCAGTTGGGGCTTCCGCACCACGCAGCAGCTGGTGGAAGCCGGCGCCCAGACCATCGTCCATACGCCGCAAGACCTGCTTGCGGCGCTGTGAAAGGCTGCGCAACCTGAAGTTTCCCGCCTCCAAGTGACAAAGCAACCTGAGATTGCTGGACTTGGGGGGGTTATGCGGTAGAATAGAGTTAGAAATCTGCCGAAAAAGGGAGGTAATACCATGCGCGTAAATGCCTGCGGAAAGGACTGCGCCGCCTGCGGCGAATATGCGGCGGAGAAGTGCCGCGGCTGCGGCGAGGAGACCACGGCGCTGTGCGCCATCGCCCGCTGCGCCGAGAAGAAGTGCTTCGATAAATGTACCGAGTGCTGGAAGAACGACGACTGTAAGAACTTACCGAAAAAAGACGAAATGCCCACCCTGCGCCGGGAAACGCTGCGCTATGAGATGGAGCGCCGCGTCTGGGCGCGGGAAAACGCAGCGACTCTGCGCCGCTGGTTGACCGTGCTGGCGGTGCTGGCCGTGCTGCGTGGCTTTCCCCTGCTCCTCTCGCTTCCCATTGAGGCGCTGCTGCCGGCCGGTGCGCAGATGTCGCCCCTTCTCTTTGCGCCGCAAACGAAGCTGCTGGTGGCCGCGTGCCATGTGGTGTACGGCGCGGTGCTGCTGATTTTGAGCAGCCTGCAGGGGAAGTACCGCATGGCGGGCCTGTGCATCCTGCTCTCCGGCGCAGTCACGGCGGCGCAGCCGTATCTGGGCGAGAAAGCGGCGCTGGCGCTGGCGGCGGTCTACCTGCTGCTCAGCTTTGCCGGTGAGTATTACGAGTGCACCGCCCATGCCGACACGGCGCTGGGCGTCGACCGCGACCTTGCGGAGAACTGGGGCCGCATCTGGAAATGGATCGTGGCCGGTCAGGTGATTTTGATGGCCGCCTACCCGCTGCTGTCCTACGTGCTGCCGCTGGCGGCCATGACGATGATCGCATTGATGATCCTGCTGCCCCGCGTGTATTTGCGCAAGGTGAGCCGCCTGTGGCAGATGGCCCAGGGGCTGTGAGAAGTACATCTCAATTTCCAACTTTCTCTTGTCAAAATGGGGGGGTATGTTATGCTTCCCTTAAGAAGTCAAACAATTGGACGAGAAACGGAAAGGAGTGCGTGCGATGAGCAAAAAGCAATGGATCATCACGGCGGCCGTCGTGCTGGCTATCGTGACAGCGCTGAGTATTTTCTATGTACCCCGCAAGCTGGAAAAGGTGATGGACTTGCCTGACGCCGCGCCCACCACGATGATCGGCGGCGTGACCGTGAGCATCCATGAGGACAGCCAAAACTACAAGACCGACGACGCGCAGGAGATGGCACAGGTGATGGACCTGCTGCGCTCACTGAAGGTGAAATATGTGGGCGGCGGCGACGCCTACGCTGTGGGCAAGAAGGACGCCAACGTGGGCGTGCGCTTTGCCGACGGCAGCAACCGACATTTCTTCTTCTCGGACAACGGCACGATCCGCTATGACGACAAGACCTATTTCTGTGAGGATAAGGCTGCGCTGGAGTCTCTGCTGGAGATCATCTGCGGCTGGGAGGTCAGCAAGTAAGGCCGAAACCGTTGACATTTACCGGCTGCCGCCGGAGAGGTGGCTCATACGATACTGTTAGTTGGGGGGTGAGATCAACCATGCAAACGGAAATGGAAAACAGGAAGCGAAGAGACAAATATCTCGTTTCGATCCCCTGCCTTGTGATTTTTCATGTGGCGCTCCGGCTCTCCCGGGGCTATGCCGTCAGCGAGCTGTTTGACACCAAGGCGGCGATCCTTTATTCGCTCAGCGGCATTTTGTGGCTGTATGAATTGATCTGGTGGATCAGGGAACGCCGCGAGGAGAAAAAGCTGCGTGCGGCCGACGAGGACGGGGATGCCTCTTAAAACCGTCACGCGAAAACAAGAAATATTGCGCGGAAAGGAGACGAGAACATGAAGGAAACCTTGAAAAAAATCTGGTGGAAGGTGCCGCTGTACAGCGCGGCGGCCGGTTTTGCAAGCTATTGGTTTATGCTCGGCGTGGTGGGGCGTTTTGCCTATGTGCGCCTTCCCGACGGGACGGTTTCTTCCAACGATACACTCTGGATGATCGCATCGGGTGCGGTATTCGCTGTCGTTCTGCTGTTGGGCGGACTGCTGTTCTTTCGCAGGATGACGCGCAAAGAGATCGCTTACTCGGCCACGGTGATGGTGCTGATCAACGTGGTGATGGCGCTCCTTTCGCCGCTGGTTGGCGGGATCGCCATGCTCGTCGTATATACCAGAGAGTGGTACGCCTTCGTGGTGGACGTCCTTTTGGAGTTGGGTGTCGGGGGTCGGCTCGCTACCGTCATCAGTTGGGCGGCTGTCTATTTGTTTGTTCCCTTCGGCAAGAAGGGTGCGGCGTAAGCGCCGGGGAAACGGTGCAAAACCGTTGACAATCCGTGAAAACCGTGCTATATTGAGCTGTAATCATTGAAAAGGCAACGATGGGGAAGCGCCCGGAAACGCCCTTTGCAGAGAGCGGCTCATTTGCTGTGAGAGCCGCAGCGCGTCAAGGAACCGCCACCGCCCCTGAGCCGTCCACCGAACGCCTGCGGGTCAGTAGATTGGACCGGGATCTCCCGTTACAGAGAACACGAGCGACAGTGCACTGCACTGTAAGCAGGGTGGAACCGTGGAGTTTTCAACTTCACCCCTGATTTTTTCGGGGGTGAAGTTTTTCTTTTGCCCCGCAACTTGGAAAGGAGTTTTTACCCATGGCTGACGAGAACATCTACACTTTTGAAAACGAAACCTACCGCAAGACCTATTGGCATACCTGCTCCCACGTGCTGGCGCAGGCCATGAAGCGTCTGCACCCCGAGGTCAAGCTGGCCATCGGCCCCAGCATCGACAACGGCTTTTACTATGACTTTGACACCGCCGAGCCCTTCTCTGAGACCCAGCTGGCTGAGCTGGAAGCCGAGATGCGCAAGATCTGCAAGGAGAAGCTGAAGCTGGAGCGCTTCGAGCTGCCCCGCGAGGAAGCCATCCGCTTCATGGAAGAAAAGGGCGAGCCCTACAAGGTGGAACTGATCCAGGATCTGCCCGAGGACGCCGTCATCAGCTTCTACCGTCAGGGCGATTTCACCGACCTGTGCGCCGGCCCCCATCTGGACTCCACCGGCCGCATCAAGGGCAACGGTATCAAGCTGACCGCCTGCAACGCCGCCTACTGGCGCGGTGACTCCAACCGCCAGACCCTGCAGCGCATCTACGGCGTGGCCTTCCCCAAGAAGGATGAGCTGGACGAGTACCTCGCCCGCATCGAAGAGGCCAAGAAGCGCGACCACCGCAAGCTGGGCAAGGAACTGGGCCTGTTCATGCTGCGTGACGAGGGTCCCGGCTTCCCCTTCTTCCTGCCCAAGGGCATGGTGCTGCGCAACACCCTGATCGACTACTGGCGTCAGGTCCACAAGCGTTACGGCTATGTGGAGTGCTCCACCCCCATGATGATGAACCGTCAGCTGTGGGAACGCAGCGGT
>SVMH01000069.1 GCA_015067525.1 Oscillospiraceae bacterium
TAGGGGATGGGCTGATCGGCGGCCACGGAGGCGATGTTGATGATGCGGCTGCCCTCGCTCATATAGGGCACCGTCAGCTGGCACATGGCCATCAGAGCCTGACAGTTGAGATCCACTATGTTCAAATTCACCTCCAGCGGCGTGTCCATGGCGGCGGCGAACTTGCCAAAGCCGCTGGCGTTCACCAGCAGCGCCACCTGCGGCTGTTCCTCTTTCAGCAGCGCGGCGTAGGCCTCGAAGCTCGCCCGGTCGGTGAGATCCAGCGCCACCGGGCGCACCGGTACGGGCACGGTCTCCTTCAGCTCCTCCAGCCGGTCAGCGCGGCGGGCGATGGCCCACACCTCGTCAACGCTGCCCCACTCCTTCACGGTCTCGGCGAACCGGCGGCCCATACCGCTGGACGCGCCGGTGATCACAGCAATCGTTTTCATCTGTCGTACCTCCCTAATCCACTCCTCTTTGCCTCCCCTGCCTAAGGGGCGGTGGCGCGCAGCGCCGGAGGGGTTTTTCTTCATCATACCACACGCCGCGGCGAGGCACAAGAAAAAAGCCGCTCCGGTGCGGAGCGGCTTTCGCTTATTCATAAATCGGATGCCGGGCGTTGAGCTGGGCCACCTTCTCGATGACCTTGCTCTTGTTGCCCTCGTAGTCGGCGATGGCCCAGTCGATGCACTGCACGATCTCCTCCATCTCCTCGGGGCGGAAGCCACGGGTGGTGACCACAGGGGTGCCGATGCGCACGCCGCTGGTGATGCCGGGCTTCTGGGGGTCGTTGGGGATGGCGTTTTTATTCAGCGTGATGTGGACGCTGTCCAGCATGTTCTGCAGATCGCGGCCGGTGATGCCCTTTCGGCGCAGATCCACCAGCACCAGATGGTTGTCGGTGCCGCCGGACACCAGATCGAAGCCGTGAACGCGCAGGCTCTCCGCCAGCGCCGCAGCGTTGGCCACGATGCTGCGGGCATAGTCGGTAAAGGAGGGGTCCAGCGCTTCCTTCAGGCAAACGGCCTTGCCGGCGATAACGTGCATCAGCGGGCCGCCCTGACTGCCGGGGAACACGGCGGAGTTGATCTTCTTGCTCAGCGCTTCGTCATTGGTCAGGATCATGCCGCCGCGGGGGCCGCGGAGCGTCTTGTGAGTGGTGGTGGTCACCACATCGGCGTAGGGCACGGGATTCATGTGCACGCCGCCGGCCACGAGACCGGCAATGTGGGCCATATCCACCATGAAGTAAGCACCGTAGCGGTGGACGATCTCACCGAAGGTTTTGAAATCGATGGCACGGGGATAAGCAGAGGCGCCGGCCACCACTACCTTGGGGCGGTGCTGCTTCACCATGTCCTCGATCATATTGAAATCGATGCAGCCGTTCTCCTCGCTGACGCCGTAGGTCACGCTCTGATAATACTTACCGGAGAGGTTTACCTTGGCGCCGTGGGTCAGGTGACCGCCATTGGCCAGATCCATACCCATCAGCGTCTCGCCGGGCTCCAGCATGGCGGCGTAGGCGGCCAGATTGGCCTGGGCGCCGGAGTGGGGCTGCACGTTGGCAAACTGCGCGCCGAAGAGCTGCTTGGCACGCTCGATGGCGAGGGTCTCCACCTCGTCCACAAACTCGCAGCCGCCGTAATAACGCCGACCGGGATAACCCTCGGCATATTTGTTGGTCAGCACGCTGCCCATGGCGGCGATGACGGCCTGGGAGGCGATATTCTCCGAGGCGATCAGCTCGATATTCTGCTTCTGGCGATGGTATTCGCGCTGCAGCAGCTCGGCGATCTCGCTGTCAAATCCTTCCAGATAAGCCATGGACTGTTCCAGAATGTTCTTCATAAAATAATACTCCTTCCGGCGAAAAAAGAGAAAATCTTCCTGAAATTCGCCGTTTTTTCCTTCTCAATGTTCCCTATTATAACCACCCCGGCTTCAAAGTCAAGAGTTCGTGCCAAACGTTCCGTATATTTCCCCTTTTCCGCCAATTATTTTCTCCGCGCCCGTTGACATTTGTGGAAAATTGATATATATTTCCTATAGAATCTTTCCTTCTCAAAGGCAGGAATCGGCTATGATGAACCGCGTCTATTTTGCATCCTATTACTTTTACTTTACTATGTCCTGTAGTAAGGGTAATTTGTGATGCGGAAATAGCGTTTTTCAAACGGTTATTTGTTGCGGCACAGGTTATCCGACCTGGGGCCGTATTTTTTATTGGTGCGCAGCCCACACAGCGGGCTGCCTGCCCCTATCTATCATACACGGAGGTATCCCATCATGATCGTCATTCTCAAACCCGGCGTTAACCATGACATGCGTCAACCCCTGATCGACTGGCTGAAGGGCCAGAAGTTGGGTGTACATATTTCCGAAGGTGATTACCAGACCGTTCTCGGTCTCATCGGTGATACCGCCCATGTGGACATGGACCTCATCGCCAGTCTCGGCATCGTGGACTCCGTCAAGCGCGTTACCGACCCCTTCAAGTGCTGCAACCGCAAGTTCCACCCCGAGGATACCGTCGTCTCCGTGGGTGAGGCCAAGTTCGGCGGCGGCAATTTTGCCATGATCGCCGGCCCCTGCTCCGTGGAGTCGGAAGAGCAGATCGTCACCGTAGCCAAGGCCGTCAAGGCTGCCGGCGCCCAGCTGCTGCGCGGCGGTGCCTTTAAGCCCCGCACCTCTCCCTACGATTTCCAGGGTCTGAAGGCCGAGGGCATCGAACTTTTAAAGATCGCCCGGGCGGAAACCGGTCTTCCCATCGTCACGGAGATCATGTCCATTGAACATCTGTCCCTCTTTGAGGACGTGGATGTCATTCAGGTGGGTGCCCGCAATATGCAGAACTTCGATCTGCTGCGTCATCTGGGCCAGCTGCGCAAGCCCATTTTGCTCAAGCGCGGTCTTGCCAACACCCTCAAGGAATTTCTTATGAGTGCCGAATACATTATGGCCGGCGGCAACGAGCAGGTGATCCTCTGCGAGCGCGGCATCCGCACTTTTGAAGACTACACCCGCAACACGCTGGATCTGGCGGCGGTACCTATGCTGCACCAGCTGACCCATCTGCCTGTCATCGTTGACCCCAGCCACGCCACGGGTCGGGCCAATCTGGTGCTGCCCATGGCTCTGGCCAGTGCCGCCTGCGGCGCCGACGGCCTCATCATCGAGGTGCACAACGATCCCATGCACGCCCTGTGCGACGGTGCCCAGTCCCTGCGTCCCGAGGAATACGCCGCCCTGGCCGAGAAGGTTCGCGCCGTGCGCGAGGTATCTGCTTTATGATCGCCG
Organism: Oscillospiraceae bacterium; assembly: GCA_015067525.1. GTDB lineage: Bacteria > Bacillota > Clostridia > Oscillospirales > Oscillospiraceae > Vescimonas. The sequence continues at coordinate 3,283 of SVMH01000069.1, forward strand.
GCATTGTGGGCCTTGGCCTGATCGGCGGCTCCTTTGCCAAGGCCTATCACGAAGCCGGCCACACCGTGCTGGGCTTCGACGCCGACCGCTCCACCATGGACTTCGCCCGGCTTTCCGGCACCGTAGCCGATGAGCTCACCGAGGAGAATATCTCCACCTGCGACATTGTCCTTGTTTGCATCTATCCCGCCGCCGCGGTGGAGTTCCTGCGCTATGCCGCCCCCCACATCGGGCCTCACCCCGTGGTCATCGACTGCTGCGGCACCAAGCGCTTTGTCTGTGAGCAGCTGTTCCCCCTGGCCCAAAAATACGGCTTCACCTATCTGGGCGGTCACCCCATGGCCGGCACCCACAACTCCGGCTTCAAGTATGCCCGCGCCAACCTCTACAAGGGCGCGCCCATGGTCATCGTCCCTCCCGACTTCGACGATATTCTGCTGCTGGACAAGGTGAAAACGCTGCTTGCCCCGGCCCAGTTCGGCCGCATCAGCGTCACCACCGCCGAAAAGCACGACGAGATGATCGCCTTCACCTCCCAGATGGCCCATGTGGTGTCCAACGCCTATATCAAGAGCCCCACCGCCGGCAGCCACAAGGGCTTCTCCGCCGGCAGCTACAAGGATCTCACCCGGGTGGCGTGGCTCAATCCCCGGATGTGGGCGGAGCTTTTCCTGGAAAATAAAGACTGCCTGCTGTCTGAGCTGGACTTCTTCATGGCCAGCCTGCAGCAATACCGCGACGCCATGGCAAGCGACGATCTGGACGGGCTCATTGCCCTGCTGGACGAAGGCCGCCGGCGCAAAGAGGAGGTGGACGGCCGATGACCACCATCCCTGTCCCCGTGTCCCATCCCTATGAGGTCTGCATCCAGTCCGGCTGTCTCGCCGGTCTGGGTGAGCACCTGCTGACGCTCCACAGGCCCTGCGCCGTGGCCGTTATCTCCGATGATACGGTGCTGCCTCTCTACGGCGCCGCCGTGGAGGAGAGTCTGCGCTCCGCCGGCTTTTCTGTGGTGTCCTATGCCATCCCCAGCGGTGAGAGCGCCAAAACGCTGCAAACCTACGGCGAAGTGCTCACCTTCCTCGCCGAAAACCACCTGAGCCGCACCGACCTTCTGGTGGCGCTGGGCGGCGGCGTAGTGGGTGATCTGGCCGGCTTTGCCGCCGCCACTTACCGCCGCGGCATCGACTATGTGCAAATTCCCACCACCCTTCTCTCCGCCGTGGACTCCTCCGTGGGCGGCAAGACGGCGGTGGACTTAACCGTGGGCAAGAATCTGGTGGGCGCTTTTCACCAGCCTATTCTGGTCTGGTGCGATGTCGATACCCTCCAAACGCTGCCGGAAGCCATTTACCGCGACGGCTGCGCCGAGGTCATCAAGTACGGTCTTTTGGGCGATGCGGACTTTTTTGCCTACCTGCGTGACCACCATGAATCCCCCGACCTGACAAAGATCATCGCCCGCTGCGTGGCGATGAAGCGCGATATCGTCTGCGAGGACGAGTTTGACCGGGGACTCCGTCAGCTGCTCAATCTGGGCCACACCTTCGGCCACGCCATTGAGAGCTGCAGCCACTATTCCCTCGGTCACGGCCACTGCGTGGCCATGGGCATGGCCATGATCTGCCGCGCCGCCGCGGTGCGCGGCCTGTGCAGCGCCGAAACCGCCGCTGCGGTGGAAAGCCTTCTCACGGCCTACGGCCTGCCCATCGAAAGTCCCTACGGCCTTGAAGCCCTCAGCGCCGCCGTTCTCTCGGATAAGAAGATCATGGGCGGTTCTCTGGCCCTCATCGTCCCCCGGGCTGTGGGGCAGTGTGGGCTGCACACCGTTCCCGCCACCGAGCTGCGCGACTGGCTGCGGGACGGAGGTGCGCTATGAATATCGCCCTCAGCGCCGGTGCGCTTCGCGGCACCGTCTGCATCCCCGCCTCCAAATCTCAGGCCCACCGGCTGCTCATCTGCGCCGCGCTGGGCAAAACTCCCGTCACGCTCCACTGTGACGGGCTCTCAAAAGACATCACCGCCACCGCCCACTGCCTGCAGGCGCTGGGCGCAGAGGTGGCGTTGGAAAACGACTCCCTCATCCGCCTGACCCCCGGCACATCGGTGCGCGTCGCTGCCCTCCCCTGCGGGGAGAGCGGCTCCACCCTCCGCTTCCTGCTGC
>SVMH01000070.1 GCA_015067525.1 Oscillospiraceae bacterium
CTGCAAAGACACGCTCAATCGTTTCCTTGCGCTGCGCGTAGATATCCTTTGCCAGATCCGTTTTTCGTATCTGTTCTACCAGATCCAAATATTCTTGCCAAATGTGAGTCGTCAGTACCTTCTGTCCCTTTTCATTGGCTCCGCACTTTGCTCTGCTGGGACAATTCCTGCATTTCTCCGGCGTGCTTCTATATGTGCGTTTTCCTTCACGGTTTGTGGTGGTATGTCTCAACACTTCGCCGTGTGGACATGTGAAGCTGTCGCTTGCCGGGTCATATGTATATTCCCAAGGCTTATATCTGTCTTGTTTTCCCTTGTATTTTGTATAAGGAAGAATGGGGATTCGTCCGTCATCCAGTGTCTTTTTCGCAATCCACGGCGTCTTGTATCCGGCATCCATGGCTACGAATTCTACGTCATATCTACCCGTTACATCGTCGTATACCATGTCCCACGCCACGCTGTCATGCACATTGCCTGCCGTTACTTCTACCCCTAGCACGAAACCCTTACTGTCACAGGCAGTATGCGCTTCATAGGCAAACTGTCGTTCGTGTTCTCCTTTGACAAACATTCCGCTGTCCGGGTCTGTCGTTGATACCGTCGTCTCTACCGTTCCGCCTCCGGAGGGCGGTGCAGAATCGTCGTCATCGTGGTCGTCTTCTATGGGTTTCTTTCCCAGTTTTTCGCGTTCTGCATTCACTTCCCGGCGTAGCTGTCCGGAGTAGACCTTGGCTGCCTTTTTGACTTGCTCCTTTTGGTGCTTCTTCTTGTTCGCGCTGGCTTTGATATGCGTCCCGTCAATGAAAATAATGCTGGGATCCACCATCCGGTTATTCAGTGCCTTGTTGAGAATGTGTTCGAAGATTTCAGTAGTCAGCTCGTCCGGAAATCGCCGGCAAAAGGCGTAACTCACGGTTGCAAAATGAGGGATCTCATCCAACAGTCCGTAGCCCAAAAACCAACGATATGCAAGATTCACCTGGATTTCGCGGTGCGTCTGGCGCAGAGAGGGAATGCCAAACAGATGCTGAATCAGCACCATCTTGATGAGCACAACCGGATCTGTTCCGGGTCTTCCATTGTCGTGGCAATAGTACGGATCCAGTCGCTCGTAGATCCACTCATAGTCCATGACTCTCTCTACTTTTCGCAGCAAATGATCTTTGGGCACCAGCGAATCTATGTCTACGATAAGTGCTTCTCGCCGCGCATCTTTTCTCCACTCTTCCATGAAAACGCCCCCTTTTCCTCATTATACAGGAAAAGGGGGCGCAAGGGAAGTTTTTTGACAGACTGAAAGGACGGTATTCCCACGGGAATACCGTCCTTTTTCTGTTTTATTGTTACGCGCCCTCGTAGCCGATCAGGAGGCCGCCCTGCTCGGCGTAATAGCTGCAAAGGCCCATGCAGGTGCCGATATGCACCGCGCTGCCGGGGAACTCGCGGCAGATGATGTCCTTGAGGGCCATGGCGGCGTTCAGGTTCAGGCAGTGGTCGATCCACACCTTGCCGCCGCAGTAGCCGCGGCTCTTCATCTCCTCAAACACGGCAGCCAGGGCCTTCTTCTCGCCGCGGCACTTGTGCAGCTGCTGCAGCGTACCCTCATCGCTGGCGCGGCCCACGATGCGGATGCCCATCACGCCCACCAGCTTGGCCACCGCCATGCTGACGCGGCCGTTGCGGGCCAGATTCTCCAGCGACTCCAGCGAGAAGGCCAGACGGGTGGTCTTGAGATATTCGCGCACCTGCGCGTCGATCTCGTCGAAGCTGAGGCCCTGGGCCATCATCTCCTGCAGCTTTTCCAGGATCAGGCGGGACTCGGGACCGACGGACAGGGTATCGATGACGCTGACGCGGCGGCCGGGGTGCTCCTCCATCCAGGCGTCGGCGGCGGCGCGGGCCGCAGCGCAGGAGCCGGAGAGGTTACTGGTAATGGTCACGGCAAAGGCGCCGTCGGCATCGCCGAAGGCTTCCTGCCACTCATAGGCGTTGGGACAGGAAGTAGAGCTGCCCTCACGGCTGGCTTTCATGGACTCCAGCATGCCGAACACATCCAGGCCCGGGGCATCCACATATTCATGGCCCTGATTGATGATCTTCAGCGGCACATGGGCGTAGTCGGCGCCGGGGAGGTCAAAGACATTGCAGGAAGAGTCGGCAACGATTTTATAGTTCATAGGGGGCTCCTTTCACTTAGGCGATGGTCTCACCACTATTGAACATCATACCTTGCTTGTGTCGAAGTGTCAACCACCGTTGATGTTCATAAAACCGTTTATTCTTGAACAATTTGTAAATTTCCGTCCTTTGGCGGCGAACCGCGGCGCAGCAAAAGCTCCGCCGTACCCAAAATACCTATTGACATTGTCGCAGGATCGTATATAATCTATTTCAATAAGTTAGCACGCTAAAGCGATGCAATCCAGCGGACAGGCAAGGAGAACACAGGAATGCTGAACACCACGATCTTAAAACAGGAAGAAAAGGCCGTGTTTGCCCTGCGGCAGCTGTACCGGCAGTACGGGTATCTGCCCTACCAGATGAGTAAGTTCGAGTCCTATGAGTATTATATCCAGAACAAGGACTTCCTCATCAGCGACCGGATCATCACCTTCAACGACACCAACGGAAAGCTGCTGGCCCTCAAGCCGGACGTGACCCTCTCCATCATCAAAAACGGCGAGGATATCCCCGGGTACAAGCAGAAGGTGTGCTACAACGAGCACGTCTACCGCGTTTCGGGCAACACCCATCAGTTCAAGGAGATCATGCAGGCCGGTCTTGAGTGCATCGGTGACATCGACCTGTACGATATGTTTGAGGTGGTGTCTCTGGCCGCACGGAGTCTGGCCCTGATCGCCGAAGATTTCGCGGTGCAGATCTCCCATCTGGGTATCCTGGGCGCGGTGCTGGACCGGGTCTGTCCCGACAAAGGCTTCCAGCAAAAGGCCATGGAGTGCCTTAAAAGCAAGAACACCCACGACCTGTCCCGCCTGTGCCGGGAATACGGGGCGGAGGAGGGCCTGCTGGTGCAGCTGGCCGCCGCTTACGGACCGCGCCGGCAGGTCATCCGGCAGCTGGAGGCCATGGGCTGCGCCGGTGCGGCTCTGGAGGAGCTGCGGGAGCTGTCGGCACTGCTGGACACGCTGCCCTGGGGGGAGAAGATCCACTTCGACTTCTCCGTGGTCAATAACCGCAACTACTATAACGGCATCGTGTTTCAGGGCTATCTGAGCGGTATCTGCGAGAGCGTGCTGGCCGGCGGACAGTACAATAAGCTCATGGAAAAGCTGGAACGGAAGTCCGGCGCCATCGGCTTTGCCCTGTATCTGGATCTTTTGGAGCAGCTCAGAGGAGAAGAGCTCCCCTACGATGTGGATGTGCTGCTGCTCTACAGCGCCGGGGATGACAAGCAGGCGCTGGCCCGGACGGTGGCACAGCTGACCGCACAGGGTCTGACCGTCAGCGCACAGAAGAGTATTCCCCAAAAGCTGCGCTACCGGCAGCTGATGACACTTTCGAAGGAGGGAACGGTATGCTGAATGTGGCCTTACCCAAGGGACGACTGGGTGAAAAGGTTTATGCCATGTTTGAAGCCGCCGGGTATGAGTGTCCCTCCATCCGGGAAAACAGCCGCAAGCTGGTATTTGAAAACGAAGAAAAGCAGGTCCGCTACTTCTGGGTCAAGCCCTCGGACGTGGCCATCTATGTAGAGCGCGGCGCGGCGGATATCGGCGTGGCCGGAAAGGATATTCTGCTGGAATACGAGCCGGCGGTGTACGAACTGCTGGATCTGAACATCGGCAAGTGCCGCATGGCCGTGGCCGCCCCGGCGGACTTCCGGGACAATGAAAACCGCACCCTCCGCGTGGCCACCAAGTTCACCAGCATCGCCGCGGCCTATTACGCCGGACTCGGGCGGCAGATCGACATGATCAAGCTCAACGGCTCCATCGAGCTGGCCCCCATCCTGGAGCTGTCGGATGTGATCGTGGACATTGTGGAGACAGGCACCACGCTGAAGGAGAATAACCTCATCGTACATCAGACGATTCTCCCCATCAGCGCAAGACTCATCGCCAACAAGGCAAGCTTTCAATTCAAGGGCCCGCAGATCGAGGATCTGCTGTGCCGGATCAAAGAGCAGGTGAACGAGTGTGATTAAGATTTACAACTACGGACAGGTGGGCGAAGAGGAGATCTTCGCCCGGGTGAATCCGGCGGCCAATGTAGAAGGTGCTGTGGCCGACATCATCGCCACCGTGCGCCAAAAGGGTGACGCCGCCCTCTATGACTACGCCGCGCGCTTTGACAAGGTGGCGCTGACGGATCTGGCTGTGACGCAGCAGGAGATCGACCAGGCCTTTGCCGCCGTGGACGCCGACTTCGCCGCCGTTTTGCGCGAGGCGGCCGCCAACATCCGTGCCTTCCACGAAAAGCAGGTGCGAAACAGCTTCCTGCTGGAGCGGCAGGGCGGCGTGATCATCGGACAGAAGATCACCGCCATCGAAAAGGTGGGCCTGTACGTTCCCGGCGGCACAGCGGCCTATCCCTCCACGGTGCTGATGGACTCCATCCCCGCCAAGATCGCCGGCTGCGAGGAGATCGTCATGGTGACGCCCCCCGGCAAGGACGGCAGCGTCAATCCCGCCATCTTGGTGGCCGCCAGGATCGCCGGTGTGGACCGCATCTTCAAGGTGGGCGGCGCCCAGGCGGTGGCGGCCCTGGCCTACGGCACCGAGAGTATCCCGCGGGTGGACAAGATCGTGGGACCCGGCAACGCCTATGTGGCCGAGGCCAAGAAGCAGGTGTTCGGCCAGGTGGCCATCGACATGATCGCCGGACCCAGTGAGATCCTGGTGGTGGCGGACAGCACCGCCAATCCCCGCTTTGTGGCGGCGGATATGCTCTCCCAGGCAGAGCACGACAAGATGGCCAGCGCCGTGCTGGTCACCGACAGCCGCAGCCTTGCCCAGGCCGTCAGCGAGGAGCTGGAGCGTCAGCTGCCCCTGCTGCCCCGGGCCGAAATCGCACGGGAATCCATTGAACGAAACGGCAAGATCATCGTGGCCGAGGGCGATCTGATGCAGGCCATCCATATCGCCAACCGCATCGCACCGGAGCATCTGGAGCTGTGCGTGGACAATCCCTTTGACTATCTGGACAAGGTCCGCAACGCCGGTTCCATCTTCATGGGCAAGTACTGCCCCGAGGCATTGGGTGACTACTTCGCCGGTCCCAACCACACCCTGCCCACCAGCGGCACCGCCCGCTTCTCCTCGCCGCTGAGCGTGGACGATTTTGTGAAAAAGACCCAGTTTACCTACTACACCCGGGACGCCCTGGCC
>SVMH01000017.1 GCA_015067525.1 Oscillospiraceae bacterium
TTCCAGGGACGATTGGAACGTCTGTGGGAATGGGAAACCTTGATACCGAAGGTTACGCCCTTGTCGCAGAATTCGCACTTAGCCATCCGTTGCACCTCCTTGCTGTGACTAACTTTAACGCTTGCATTCACAAGCATTTGATATGATACCAGAAGCGAACACAAAATGCAAGCATTATTTGACAAAAATCTGAAAAAATTTCTGCCGTCCTGAATTGACCGCCGATGCCCGCGGAAACAGGGGAGAGGGATAAGATTTTCGCGCCCTTTTCTGTTGCGAAAAGTCAGTAATTATTATATAATATGAAAGAATATACTGGCAGGAAATCTGCCTTCGTACAACTTGCAGGAGGAGTGCACGATGGAAAAAGTGAAAAGAACGCCTGCCAAGCTGCATAAGCTGGTGGAGAGCTTTGGCTTTGAGATTATCAATAAGGGCCGCGACTACGACACGAGAGAGATCACGATTCCCGATGTGAACCGCCCTGCGCTGCAGCTGGTGGGCTTTTACGATTACTTTGAGCCCCGCCGTCTGCAGATCTTCGGCAAGGCAGAAATGATGTTCCTGCGGGCCATGGAGCCCGAAAAGCGCATCGAGGTGTTTGAAAATTTCCTGCGCTGCGAGATCCCGGCGCTGATCATCTCCCGTAATATGGAAGTGTTTCCGGAGCTGCTGGAACTGGTGGAAAAGCATGGCCGCACGCTGCTGCGCACGCCGCTGCAGACGGTGGAAGTGAGCAGCAACATCATTGACTACCTCAACCGCGCTCTGGCACCTCAGATCGTGCGCCACGGCGTGCTGATGAATATCTACGGTCAGGGCGTGCTGATGCTGGGTGATTCCGGTATCGGTAAGAGTGAGACAGCCATTGAGCTCCTCAAGCGCGGCCACCGTCTGGTTGCCGATGACGCGGTGGAGATCCGTCAGGTATCCAACCAGCTTTTCGGCACGGCACCGGAGATCATCCGTCACTATGTGGAGATCCGCGGCGTGGGCATCATCGAGGTGCAGAAGCTTTTCGGTATGGGCGCTGTGCAGTTTGAAACGGAGATCGATCTGGTGATCCAGCTGGAGCCTTGGGTGGAGGGCAAGTTCTACGATCGCCTCGGTCTGGGCGACGATACCTACACCATGTTGGGCGTTTCGCTGCCGTATCTGACCATCCCTGTGCGCCCCGGCCGTAACCTGGCCGGTATCGTGGAGATCGCTACCATGAAGAACCGCCAGATGAAGTACGGCGAGAATTCCGCCGTGGACTTTATTGAGCAGTTTGACCGCCGCGTGGACGCTATGGTGAGTCAGTCGAGGAACAACGGATGAAGTATATCGGCATCGATGTAGGAGGCACCAATCTGAAAGCCGGATTGGTAGACGAAAACGGCACCATACTTGCCACGACCAAAATGAAGATCGCCGCCATCAGCGACCAGGAAGAACTGGCCGCAACTATGGCTGAGATGACACGCCAGCTGGCGCAGATGACCGGAACTGCCATAGAGGAGATCGCCTCTGTGGGTGTCGGCGTACCCGGCACGGTGGAGATCCGCTCCGGTATGCTGCTTTACAGCTGCAATCTGACGCTGCGCAACGTGCCGCTGCGCCGCCTGTTCCATAAGCACCTGCGCATGCCGTTATACATTGAGAATGACGCCAACTGTGCGGCTCTGGCAGAGTACTACGTGGGCGCCGGACAGGGCAGTAAGCGCTTTGTCATGGTGACGTTGGGTACCGGCATCGGCGGCGGCATCGTCCATAACGGCAAGATCTTCCACGGCTCCAACGGTATGGCCGGTGAAGTGGGTCATATGTCGATCGCGTACGGCGGACACCCCTGTCCCTGCGGCCGGAAGGGCTGCTGGGAGCAGTATGCTTCCGCCAGCGCCCTCAAGCGTTTGACGCGCGAGGCCATGGACCGCGCGCCTGAGAGCATACTTGCGCAGGTAGTGGCAGAAAATAACGGCAGTGTCAGCGGACAGTCCGCCTTCATTGCGGCGCGCCGCGGCGACAGTGTGGGGCAGCAGGTGTGTGATACGTATATCCGGTATCTTTCCGCCGGTATTATCAATCTGGTGAATATTTTCCAGCCTGACACGCTGGCCATCGGCGGCGGTGTCAGCAATGAAACGGATGAGCAGCTGCTGATCCCCGTACAGCGGCAGGTGGCGCAGGAGTCCATTCCCTGCAGCCGCGACAAGCGGACGCGCATCGCCAAGGCGCAGCTGGGCAACGATGCCGGCATCATCGGCGCCGCGCTGCTGGGAAAGAAAAAGCGTTCTATTTGATTTGGAGGAACAAATATGTTCTGGTATGAAACATTTGATGAGATCATGGCCCACGAACTGCCTGCGGTGCAGGTGGAAAAGGATGTGCCGCTTTGCCGGCATACGTCCTTCCGTATCGGCGGCCCTGCCCGCCGTATGGCATTTCCCACCTCGACAGCGGAGCTGGCAGGCACCATGGACGCCGCCGCGCGCTGCGGCGTGCAGCCCTTCGTGCTGGGTAAGGGAACCAATCTGCTGATGGCGGATGAAGGTCTGGATACGCTGGTCATTAAGACGGAGAACATGAACGCCATCCGCCAGCTGGACGAGTTGACGCTGGAGGCTGACGCCGGTGTGTCGCTGGCCCGCTTTGCGGTGTTTGCCCAGCAGGCGGGTCTGGCAGGTATGGAGTTTGCCCACGGCATCCCGGGAAGTCTGGGTGGCGCCATGTACATGAACGCCGGCGCCTACGGCGGCGAGATGAAGGATATCGTCGCGGAAGTGACAGCTCTTTTCCCCGGCGGTGTGCGTACGCTGACGGTGGAGGAGGCGGAACTGGGCTATCGCAGCAGTGCTTTTGCCAGAAACGGCGCTATTGTGCTGTCTGTGAAAGTCCGCCTGCACAAGGATGAGCCTGCCGCCATCCGCGCTCGGATGGATGAGCTGATGGCCCGCCGCAAGAAGACTCAGCCGCTGGAATATCCCAGCGCCGGCAGCACCTTTAAGCGCCCTGTGGGCAACTTTGCCGGCACGCTGATCGAGCAGACCGGGCTGAAGGGACTGACAGTGGGCGGCGCGCAGGTGTCTGAAAAACACGCCGGCTTTGTCATCAATGTGGGCGGTGCGACTGCTGCCGACGTGATGGCGCTGATCGAAGAGGTACAAAAGCGGGTGCTGGAAGCTTCCGGTGTACAGTTGGAGCCGGAGGTCCGCATTATCCGCTAAAGGAGCGTTTTTATGGAGATTCTGATCATATCCGGTCTTTCCGGCGGCGGCAAGAGTAAAGCTGCCTCGTTTCTGGAGGATATCGGTTACTATATCGTAGACAATCTGCCGGCGGAGATGATGGTCAAGTTTGCCGACTTCTGCGCTGCATCCAGCGGCCGCTACGACCGCGTGGCGCTGGTGTATGACGTGCGTGCCGGCGAGCCTTTTGACCTGCTGGTGGACACGCTGGAGCGTCTGAAGACCACCGGCGTCAACTGCCGGATGCTGTTTCTGGAGGCATCCACCAACACCATCATCAACCGCTATAAGGAGACCCGCCGCATCCATCCGCTGGCGTCGCAGGGACTGAATATCGAGCAGGCCATCGCCAAAGAGCGCGAGCTGATGCAGCCTGTGCGTGATCACGCCGACTTTGTTCTGGACTCCAGCTCGTTCTCCACTGCCAAGCTGCGCAGCGAGATGCTGAACCTGTTTGGTGACCAGAAGGACCGGATGGGTCTGAATGTGAACGTGCTGTCTTTTGGCTTCAAGCACGGCATTCCCATCGAGGCCGATCTGGTGTTCGACGTGCGATTCATGCCCAATCCCTACTATGTGGCAGAGCTGAAGAATAAGACCGGTCTGGACGCGGAAGTCCGCGATTTTGTGCTGAGTTTTCAGCAGACCCATGGTTTTCTGGAACAACTGAAAGAGATGCTGAAATTCCTGCTGCCCCTTTACAAGGAAGAGGGCAAGACGGTGCTGGTGATCGCCATCGGCTGTACCGGCGGACATCACCGCTCGGTGGCTGTGGCCCACGAGATATCGGAATTTATCGTTGCAGAGGGCTATCCCGTTACGGAGAATCACAGAGACATTTCCCGCTAAGGAGGCGGCACATGGAGCGTTATATCTATCAGGTGGCGCCGGAACAGGGTGCGAAAGTTGTCGCCATCGGCGGCGGAACAGGCCTTTCCACTATGCTGCGCGGCCTGAAACTCTATACCAAAAATCTGACGGCCATTGTCACGGTGGCCGATGACGGCGGTGGCAGCGGCGTGCTGCGTCAGGAGATGGGCATGCCGCCTCCCGGCGATATCCGCCACTGCATGGAGGCGCTGGCCAATGTAGAGCCGCTGATGGGCCAGCTGCTGCAGTATCGCTTCAAAGAGGGCGGACTGACAGGCCAGAGCTTCGGCAATCTGATCCTGGCTGCCCTTAACGGCATCATGCCCACCTTTGATCAAGCAGTGGAGGCCATGAGTCAGGTGCTGGCCATCACGGGCCGCATTTTGCCGGTGACAACGGAAAATGTACTGTTGGAAGCAGAGTTTGAAAACGGAGCCACCGTGTTGGGCGAGAGCCACATCTGCCTTGCCAAGAAAGAGCAGGACTGCCGCATCCGCCGTGTGCGGCTGCTGCCGGAGAATCCTCCTGCGCTGCAGGCCGCCATCACCGCCATCGAGGAGGCGGAGATGATCATCTTTGCACCCGGCAGCCTTTATACCAGCATCATTCCTAACCTGCTGGTGGACGGCATTGTGGATGCGGTGCGCCGCAGCGATGCGCTGAAGGTGTACGCCTGCAACATCATGACCGAGGCAGGGGAGACGGAGGGCTATACGGTCTCCGACCATATCCGGGCGCTGTTCCGTCACTCTTACGCCGGCCTTTTCAACCTGTGCCTGACCAATTCCGCCAGCATCCCGCAGGCTGTGCTGCAGCGCTATCATCGCGAGGGCGCGTCGGTCACTTTCTGCGATAAGGAGGCCTGCGAAGCGTTGGGCGTGGAGATCGTCACCCGTCCGGTGGCCACGGTGGAAAACGGCTGCGTGCGGCACAATCCGGGGCATCTGGCCCGGGAGCTGATGAACCTGCACGCCGAGCGCACCATCCGCATTGCGGATAGGAGCCAGGCGCCGCGTTATCAGAGAGAACGCTAAAGGAGGTATGGCATGCACTCGTTTGCCTATAAAGTGAAAAGTGAATTGTGCCGCCCACATGTGCAGCGCGCCTGCTGCGCGCGGGCGGAGGCATACGGCGTGCTGCTGTACTGCAACACATTCAACATGCAGGAGGTCCGTATCATTACGGAAAACCCGGAATTCGCATCCCGCTTGCCGCGGCTTTTCAAGCGCGCCTTTGACCTGCGGTTTGACCGCTTGCCCGACGAGGATGAGCACCGCGGCAAGCTGGTGTTCCAGATCACGCAGCCGGAGAAGCTGGAGAAGATCGTCAACCAGCTGGGGTATGACATGCGGCAGAATCTGGTGCTGCACGTAAACTTCGGAATTTTGGAGGACGAATGCTGCCGCACTTCGTTTCTGCGCGGCGCGTTTCTTGCCGGCGGCAGTGTGACCGATCCGGAAAAGCGCTACCATCTGGAACTGACCACCTCTCATGTACAGGCCAGCCGCGAGATGTCGGCGCTGCTGACGGAGATGGGCTTTCTGCCCCGTAACGTGATGCGCGGCGGCAACAGCGTGACTTATTTTAAGCAGTGCGAGCATATTGAAGACCTGCTGACCACCATCGGCGCACCGGCAGCCGCGGTGGAGATGATGACCACCAAACTGGAAAAAGAGCTGGTCAACAACGCCAACCGCGCCATGAACTGCGATATGGCCAACGTGAATAAGACGCTGGATGCAGCGCAGGAGCAGTGCGATGCCATTGAGATCCTGCGTGATGCCGGCAAGCTGGACCTTCTGCCCAAGCAGATCAAGGAAACGGCTCTGCTGCGTCTGCAGCATCCGGAGCTGTCGCTGGGACAGCTGGCGGAGCGCTGTATGCCGCCGGTGACAAAATCTTGTATCAACCACAGAATGAGAAAAATCATGGAGATTGCGAGGGATTTGGATGAATAAACTGGAACGCTGCCGTAAGGCAATGGAATACCATAACCGCGGTTTCAACTGCGGTCAGAGCGTGCTGGAGGCTTTCCGCGACCTGACCGGTCTGACAGAGGAGCAGGGCCGCGGTATTGCCACCGGCCTCGGCGGAGGATTCCGCAGCGGTGACATCTGCGGCGCCGCCAGCGGCGCTGTGCTGGTGCTGGGCATGCTGCATCCCCACAACACCGAGGATATGGCCCAGAAATCTGTTACCGCTAAAATCGTGAAGGAGTTTGTACGCCGTTTTACCGCACAGTTTCAGGACAAGCTGGACTGCCGTGATCTGCTGAGCGCCAAGGGCCTGCAGGGCACGCCGGAGGTGGCGGAGCTGGGTGCTTCCAAGCACTGCGAAACGCTGATCATCTCCGCAGTCGCCATTTTGTACGATTATCTGGAAGAGCTGAACAAGGAGTAACACCATGTCCTTTGCGCATCTGCACGTCCATACGGAATACAGTCTTCTGGACGGCGCGTGCCGCATCCGGGATCTTGCCAAGCGGGTCAAGGAACTGGGCCAGACGGCGGTAGCCATCACCGATCACGGCGCCATGTACGGTGTGATCGACTTTTACCGTGCCTGCAAAGCCGAGGGGATCCACCCCGTCATTGGCTGCGAGGTCTATGTAGCCGCCCGTGGCCGCAAGGATAAGATCCACGAGTTTGATGCCGAGTCGCGCCATCTGGTACTGCTGTGTCAGAATGAAACAGGTTACCGCAACCTGTCCTATATGGTCAGCCAGGCCTATGTGGAGGGCTTTTACATCAAGCCCCGCATCGACCTGGAGCTTTTGCGCGCCCATTCCGAAGGCTTGATCGGCCTTTCTGCCTGCCTTGCCGGCGAGATCCCCAAGCGCATCATGAACGGCAACTATGAAGGTGCTAAGGAATACGCCCTGATGATGCAGGATATTCTGGGTGCGGGCAATTTCTACCTTGAACTGCAGGATCACGGCATCCGCGAGCAGCAGGAGGTCAACCGCGCACTTCTGCGCCTGCATCAGGAGACCGGCATCCCGCTGGTGGCCACCAACGACGCTCATTATCTGCGCCGCGAGGATGCCGAGAGCCACGATGTGCTGCTTTGCATCCAGACCGGTAAGACGGTGGACGACGCCAACCGCATGCGCTATGAGCCGCAGAACTTCTACCTGCGCTCCACGGAGGAGATGGAGGCACTGTTCTCCGGCTATCCCGACGCCGTTGAAAATACCCAGCGCATTGCCGACCGATGCCACTTTGATTTTACCTTCGGCAAGTATCACCTGCCGGAATTCAAGCTGCCTCCCGGCTACGATTCGCCCACGTACCTGCGCAAGCTGTGTGAAGAGGGTTTCTTGGAGCGTTACGGTACGGACAAGGAGCACTACCGTGCCCAGCTGGAATATGAGATGGATATGATCGGTAAAATGGGATTTACCGACTATTTCCTCATCGTCTCCGACTTTGTCCGCTATGCCAAGAGCGTTGGCATTCCTGTGGGTCCCGGCCGCGGCAGCGCCGCAGGCAGCATGGTGTCCTACTGCCTGCATATTACGGACATTGACCCCATGGACTACAGCCTCTATTTTGAGCGCTTTCTGAACCCCGAGCGCGTGTCCATGCCCGATATCGATATGGACTTTGGCGATACGCGCCGCGGGGAAGTGGTGGACTATGTCCGCCGCAAGTATGGCGACGACCATGTGGCGCAGATCGTCACCTTCGGTACCATGGCCGCCCGCGGCGCCATCCGCGACGTAGGCCGCGTGCTGAATATCCCCTATGCCGAGGTGGACACCGTGGCCAAACTGGTGCCCGCCACGCTGCATATCACGCTGGATGACGCACTGCGTCTGAGTAAGCAGCTCTCCGACCTCTACGAGGCGGACGAAAAGGTGCGTCGGCTCATCGATATGGCCCGCGCCGTGGAGGGCATGCCCCGCCATGCATCCACCCATGCCGCCGGCGTGGTCATTACCAAGCGGCCTGTCTACGAATATGTCCCGCTGGCCCGCAACGACGAATCCATCGTCTGCCAGTATACGATGGTGACGCTGGAAGAACTAGGCCTTTTGAAGATGGACTTTTTGGGTCTGCGCAACCTGACGGTGCTGGACGACGCGGTGAAAATGGTGCAGAAAACGCAGCCGGATTTCACGCTGGACGGCATCCCCATGGACGATGAGGAGACCTTCGCCATGCTGACGCAGGGCCGCACCTCCGGCGTGTTCCAGATGGAATCCACCGGCATGACCGGCGTGTGTCTGGGCCTGAAACCCCACAATATTGAAGATATCACGGCCATTATCGCCCTGTACCGTCCCGGCCCCATGGAGTCGATCCCGCGCTTCATCGCCTGCAAACATGACCCTAAGCTGATCACCTATAAGCACCCGTCTCTGGAGCCCATTCTGTCCGTGACCTACGGCTGCATCGTCTATCAGGAACAGGTCATTGAGATCTTCCGCAAACTGGGCGGCTACAGCCTTGGCCAGGCCGATATGGTGCGCCGCGCCATCTCCAAAAAGAAGGCCAAGGAGATCGAAAAGGAGCGCAAAACCTTCGTCTACGGTGACAAGGAAAGAGGCATTACAGGCTGCATTGCCAACGGGATTCCCGAGGCCACGGCACAGGGCATCTACGACGAGATCTACGATTTTGCCAACTACGCCTTCAACAAGGCTCACGCCGTCAGCTACGCGGTGGTAGCCTATCAGACTGCCTATTTTAAGTGCCACTATACCCGGGAATATATGGCGGCGCTGCTGACCAGCGTGCTGGATAACTCCGACAAGGTGGCCGAGTATATCGCCGAGTGCAAGGAGTGCAAGATCGCGCTCCTGCCGCCGGATGTGAATGCATCCTATGATCGCTTCACGGTGGAAGAAGGCGGTATTCGCTTCGGTCTCGTGGCCATCAAGAATATAGGCCGCGGCTTTATCCAGTCTCTGGTACGTGAGCGGCAGCTGAACGGGCCGTTCGCGTCCTTCCAGGACTTTTGCGAGCGAATGTTCGACTGCAGCGACATGAATAAGCGCGCAGTGGAGAACCTCATTCGCAGCGGTGCCTTTGACTGTCTGGGCGCCCGCCGCTCTCAGCTGATGGCGGTATATGAAAAGGTGCTTGACTCCATCGCCGCCAGCCGCCGCCAGAACGTGGAGGGGCAGCTGGACTTCTTCGGCATGTCCATGACGTCTGCCGGTACCAGCCACTCCCGCATTGACCTTCCGGATATTCCGGAATATACCGCCACCGAGCGGATGTTCATGGAGAAGGAGACCACCGGCCTCTATCTCTCCGGCCACCCTATGAGCGATTACCGCGACGCAGCGCGCCGCGCCGGCGCCGCACCTATCCACGCCGTGCTGGAGGATTTTGCCGCCGAGGACGGCCCCAAGCGCTTTGCTGACGGCCAGAATATCACGATTGCCGGTGTGGTCACCTCCAGCAAGACCCGAACCACCAAGAATAATACCCTTATGGCCTATGTGATGGTGGAAGATGAGCTGGCCAGCATGGAGCTTTTGTGCTTCAACCGCGTCATCGAGCAGTGCGGCAGCTATATGCAGGTCAACACGCCCGTTCTGGTGAAGGGCCGCCTGTCCGTGCGGGATGAAAAGCCGCCCCAGATCATGTGCGACTCCATCTATCCGATCTATCAGGATGTGCCTGCCGAGAAGCCCAAGACGGCAAAGCCTGCGGGCAGGGGAGAGGCCACCATCTATCTCCGCATCCCAAGTGTGGACAGCGACGCCTTCCGCCACATCAAACTAGTGATGACCATGTTTGAGGGCGAGACCCCTGTCAAGATCCGTGTAGCGGATACGGGCAAGCTGCTGGGTGCCAAATGTCTCAACCATCCGGCCTTCATCGAGGAGTGTCAGGACTGGCTGGGCGATGAGAATGTTGTGGTAAGATGAAATAATAGAAAAAGGACGCTGCATACGCAGCGTCCTTTTCTCACTTGCACGCGCAGTAGTTGCGGGTGGAGACATAGTCCTTGGGCATTTCCACTGTGTTGGGCGGGAAGAATTCGCTGACAGGGAAGGCCACCGAGCGGAAGAGACCGCAGGGATCCTGCTGGTCATCGGTGCAGCACTCTGTCTGGGGGATGCAGTAGTCGTAGACAGGAATGAGCAGCTGCGTATCACGCTCCAGACGCACCAGAGTGAACTGGCCCAGCGTCACATAATAGCGGCGCGAGCCGCAGTCGTTGAGTACCAGCGGCTGCGAGAAGCACTGGGTAATATACCCGGGAAGCTCGGCAAGACAGCACTCGCAGCCGCAGCTGCAGTTTTCCGCCATGCGTGTATCCAGCACGATGGGATCCACCGCTTCCACCACCGCAGTGGGGAGATTGGTGCTTACCCGGCCGGGGATATCCAGATCGTCCATCACCGTGTCCGAGGTGAAGATCTTGGCGCTGCCTTCGCTACCAAAGAGGATGCAGCGCTTGTCGAACACGCACAGACCCTCCGCCTCGGCGCAGCGGGGCGTACCGGCGGCCACCTGCAGCGTGACGCGGTAGAAAAAGCGCATATCGATGGAGTAGAAGCCGCGGTTAAAGGTGACCGGCTCCACATCGGTATAGACGTAGAGAAGCTCCGCCGTGCCGCCGCGGATCATCTGGCAGCCGCTGAGGATCTCCTGCGCGGCGGTGGTGGGGTAGAAGCGCAGATCTTCGATGCAGTCCTTGTCGCGGCAGCTGTCGAAGATCTTACGGGTATGGATGCAGACGGACTCACGGACGCTGCTCAGATCGCAGACCGGGCCCGGCATTCCGTTTTCAGCCATGAAATTACCTCCTGATAAGTAGTGAAAGATGGCTCTTTCATTCCAATGTATGCCTTGGGCTTCCGTCAGGTGAAAAAAGGACGGCAGTCGCTGCTGCCGTCCTTAAATCGTATGTGTTTTCAGGAAATGGTGACCTTGGCATTGGTGCCCACCACGCACACATAGCTCTTGCCGATGCCGAGGGAGAAGTGGGTGCCGTCGGGCAGGGTGTAGGTGAAGGGATCCTCCATGGTCTCCTTATGCCAGGTGATCTCCGTAGCCTTGCCGCCGCAGATGTAGGTGCCGGTGCCGCTGCCCTGTACGTCGATGATCATGTGGCCGGAAGAGTCACCGCTGTTGCGCACGCTGGTACGCAGGATCAGCAGGTTGGTGACGCCTACCTGCTCGTTGGTGTTGCCGTCGATATAGGGCTTCTTATACTGGCCGATCATATACAGCTTGGTTTCGGGGTCGTATTTGAAGGTGCCGGTCTTATAGCTGGAAAACCGTACGGAAATATCCGTTGCGTTGGTGTCACTGTAGGGGGTGCCGTCCTCCACATAGGTGAAGGGATAGGAAAAATCCTCGCTGTGTTCGCGCTGCCAGTTGTGCTCGGTGAGATAGGCTTCCAGTTTCTCACCGCTGGTCATCAGGGTATGTTCCCATGCCATGGTCTTGCGGCGCTCCTTGTCGCGCCAGAAGCAGGCAAAGTCACCCTCGTCAATATCGTCCATCTTCAGCTTGCGGATCATCTGCATGGCTTCGGTGCTGCCGCCGGCATGGACGTAGATGGCTTCCATACCCAGTACCGTCTCCACAAAGTAGGGACGGGCGCTGCGGGTGGAACCGATGGTGCCGACGCCGCTGACATCCTGGAAAAAGCCCACCATGCGGGTAATGCCGCCTTCCACATTGTACTCAAAAATGATATCGGCATCGGACACGCCGTGCTGCGGCATGGCCAGATGAATGTTGTTGAGCATGCTGGCGATGGGGCGGTAATTGACGCGGTCGGGGTTGGCCATAGGCTCACCGGTCAGGGGATTTCTGACAGTGGTATCCTCAGTCTGCTCCGGAAGCTGGATGACAACCTGATCGGGCAGCAGATCCGGATTTTCCCAGCGCTTGCAGCCGGTGCAGGACAGCACCAAAAGAGCTGCCAGAATCAGACAAATTGTTTTCTTCATTTCCTCGTCTCCTTTTACAAAGATCGACACACAGCATACCAGATATTTGCAGCGAATGCAATCACGCCCACAGAAAATTTCCGTTTTGCCCTGTACAAAAAGGGAATTTTTCCTTATAATAGAGGTGAAAAGAGGTGATCGCGGAATGAGTGTCGGTTTTATCCGTGACAAACTGGAGATCAAGTTTTTGATTTTGTATATTGTGTCCCGCTTGTCGGAGGCCATCCCCCTGGCCGAGCTGCAGGAACTGACCATGTGCGATGACGGCATTGATTATTTCGATTTTGCCGAGTGTCTGTCGGATCTGGTCAGCACGGAGCATCTGCGTCTGGAGGAAGAGCGCTATTCCATCACGCCCAAGGGCCTGCGCAACAGCGAGATCTGCGAGTCCAGTCTGCCGTACTCTGTGCGCATCCGCGCAGACAAGAATATCGCAGACTATCACAAGATGCTACTGCGCCGCAATCAGGTGCAAAGCCGCGTGGTGGAGCGTGAAAACGGCAGCTACACCGTGATGCTGTACCTGCGTGACGATGTGGACGAGATCATGGAACTGGAGCTCGTGGTGGCTACCGAGGAAATGGCCAGAGATCTGGCAGAGCGTTTCAAAAAGAACCCCGAGCAGATCTACAGCGGACTTCTCTCCGCCCTGTACGGTCAGTAAAGAAGTAAATCAAACAGGCAAAGGCTCTTCGCGTTACGACGCGGAGAGCTTTTTTGCATACAGAGGGACAAGGCGTCATATGGTTTACTATCACTTTTCGGAGGTAGATACACCATGGACGAGAGATACGCTGTCGAACGGTATGAGCAGGCAGCGGCGATTTTGCCTGTGCGCTGGCAGCGTGCGGCCATGCACCTGCCGGACTGGCAGAAAGCGCAGGCGGAAGAACTTCGCCTGCGGGTAGGCCAGCCGATGACGGTACTGCTGCCGGAGGGGGAGATCTTCGTGCAGCAGGAACAGCCGCGCACCGCGGTAGCGCAGGCAGATCTGGAGCAGCTGTGCGACATTGTGACCGGCTATTCCCGCTACGCAGTGGGTGATACCCTCAGCCACGGGTACTTGACGGCAACGGGCGGGTTTCGCGTAGGACTGTGCGGCAGCGCAGTAATGCACAGCGGCCACATGACCAATCTGCGGGATTTTTCCTCTGCCACCATCCGCATCAGCCGCGAACGCATCGGCCTTGCGGAGAAGGTTCTGCCGCAGCTGATGACGGAGGGAACATTTTCCGGCACGCTGATCTATTCACCGCCCGGACTGGGAAAAACGACCCTGCTGCGGGATATGATCCGCCTGCTGTCCGATGGCAGCGGGCAAATACCGGCCCGACGCGTGGCCGTGGCAGACGAGCGCGGCGAGATCGCCGTCATGCATCAGGGCAGGGCACAAATGGCGGTCGGCTGCCACACCGATGTGCTGGACGGCTGTCCTAAGGCGCTGGCGATTCCCATTTTGCTGCGCAGCGCCAATCCCCAGATCATCGCCGTGGACGAGATCACGCAGCCGGAGGACTTGCAGGCCATGGCCCACGCCGCCAACTGCGGTGCATCGCTGCTGGCCACCATCCATGCCGGCAGCAGAGAAGAACTGGAGCAAAAGCCGCTTTTTGCCAAGCTGCTGGAGATGAAGGTATTTTCCGCCGCGGTGGCCATTCGCTGTGAAAACGGTGTGCGCAGCTATGAGGTGCATGCGCTGTGACCGGAAAAATAGCAGGGGCGTGTCTGCTGATGCTGTCCGGCACGCTGATCTGCAGAAGCTGGATCTCGGAAAAGCGCCGCGACATCCGTCTGACAGAGGCATTTGCCGCTGCGCTGGAACAGATGGAGGGCGAGATCCGCTGGAAGAACCTTCCAATGCCCAGAATTCTGCAGGGGCTGCAGAAAAACGCGCGGTGCGGCGAATTTTTTCAGTTTGTCTGCGGCGAAATGCGTCAAGGTTCGGATCTATATGATGCGTGGCAGAAGGCTTGCGGTACCGTGCCGGTCAAGGCGGCAGAAGACCTTTTGCGCCGTGTGGAGCTGTGCGGTGATGCGCAGCAGATCATGGGTTCCTTGCATTTGGCAGCAGACGAAGCGCATCGTCTTGCCGCCGCCATGACACAAAGGCAGCGACAGAATGAACGGCTTTGCATGGCTCTTGGCGGCTGCCTCACAGCCATGCTGGTGATCGTTTTGATTTGAGGATAGAAGATGGATGTAGATCTGATTTTTAAAATAGCGGCCATCGGGATCTTGGTGGCGGTACTCAATCAGGTGCTGGTGCGCAGCGGCAGGGAAGAACAGGCTATGATGACCACGCTGGCGGGACTCGTGGTGGTGCTGATGATGCTGGTGCGGCAGATCAGCGACCTGTTTGATCTGATCAAGACGCTGTTTTCTTTGTGATGGAACAGATCGTAAAGGTGGCGGCGCTTTGCCTGATCGGTGGCATATTGGGCGCAGTGCTCAAAAAAACAGGAGCTGAGCAGGCGGCGATGATCTCGCTGGCGCTGACGATTGTTGTGGGTGCCGTGCTGCTGCAGCTCCTCGACGATATTCTTTCGTTCGTACAGCAGCTGATGGAACTGGGCGGTCTGCTTCCGCAGCTGTTCCGTCCGCTGTTCAAAACAGTAGCCATTGCGCTTGTCAGCCGCGTCGGCTGCGAGTTGTGCCGCGACGCTGATTCTGCGTCGGCCGCATCACTGATTGAGATCTGCGGCGCATTTGGCGCTGTTCTGGCGGCGCTGCCGCTGTTTGAAACGGTATGGGACATGCTGCAGGGAATGCTATGAGGAGATTACAACCGATCGCTTGGGTCTTGTGCCTGATACTGATTTGCCCGGTCAACGCTTTTGCCTTACCGGAAGAAGTGGAGGATGCCCTGTCGCCGGAAGCCCGGGAACTTTTGGAATCCACCGGTCAGAGCGAGGAGGGAGTTCCTGATTTGGCAGAGGGATTGGTCAACCTCTGGAACACGTTGTGCGGGCAAATTGGTACTCTTTTTCGCAGGAACATTGGCGGAGCAGTAACGCTGCTGGGTATCGTGCTGCTCTGCTCGCTGGCTGAGGACTGCTGCAAAGCAGGGGACGGCAGCCGCGTCCTGCCGGTGGTGCCGGCAGCGGGTGCGGCGGCCATCACCATGACGGCTGTGGGGGACCTGCAGTCCATGATGGGCGTCGGCGTAGATGCCATAGAACAGCTGGCTGTTTTCTCCAAGGCGCTGCTGCCTACGCTGATGGCGGCTGTGGCCGCGGGCGGCGGCGCGGTTTCTGCCGGCATGCGCCATGTAGCGGCAGTTTTTGTAACGGATGTGCTGATCACCCTGATCCGCCAACTGCTGCTGCCGCTGGTTTACGTCTATGCAGCCGCATCGGCTGCAGCCGCCTTTGTGGCGGGTAAGCGGCTGGGGAGCATTGCCAAGGCCATCCGCAAAGGGATTGGCTGGCTTTTGAGCGGAATATTGGTGCTCTACACGGGCTATCTGACGCTTGCCGGTGCGGCCGCATCCTCCGCTGACCGGCTGGCGCTGCAGGTGACCAAGACCGCCATGGGCGCGCTGCCGGTAGTTGGCAGCATCATTTCGCAGGCCGCCGACACAGTGGTAAGCGGTGCGTCGCTGCTGAAAAGCACCGTTGGCATAGCAGGTACGCTGGCGGTTTTGGCCATGTGCCTCATGCCGGTTCTTGACTTGGCGATACAGTATCTCTTGTATAAAGTCACGGCCTTCCTCTCCGGCACGTTGGGCTCGGAGGAACTGGTGGAGCTGATCGACAATCTGGGCGGTGCATTCGGCCTCATTCTGGGTATGACAGGCGCCTGCGCCACGCTGCTGCTGATCTCCACGATAACTTCAATCATGGTGGTGACAGGATGATCGAAACTCTGAAAGACTGGCTGCGGGGCCTGATCGCCGCCGCGATCTGTCTTGCCGTACTGGACGCATTGATTCCCAAAGGGGCTGTCAAAGGCATCGGAAAAGTGACAGCCGGACTTGTCCTGTTTCTGGTGATGCTGCAGCCCTGGATGCAGCTGGACGCAGCGGAACTGGAACTGAAATTTGACACCTATCGCTGCCGGATCGACGAACAGATCCAGGCATATCAGGAAGACTATCGCGGCCAGATGGAAGCACTCATAAAGGCGGAAACGGGCGCATATATATCGGAAACAGCAGCCGCTATGGGTGTGCCGTGCTGTGCGGAAGTGGAAACGGTGCCGATCGACGGTGTGCCGGTACCTGCAAGTGTCACGCTGGATACAGCCTATCATGAAGCATTGTCTGTCTGGCTGACACAGGAGATCGGCATCGCGCCGCAGCAGCAGTACTGGGAGGTGGAGCCATGATCTGGCAGATAAAGGGCGAAAAGCTGACGCTGCTTTGGCAGAAATATCGCTTTGTACTGCTGATATTGCTGGCAGGCCTGCTGCTGATGCTGCTGCCGGGCGGCACCGGAGATACCGAAAAAGACATCGACACGCTGCAGGCAGGCTTTTCGCTGGAAGATACGGAGCGGCGCATGGAAGATATTCTCTCACGCATCGAAGGCACCGGAAGACTGCAGCTGATGCTGACGCTGAAAGCGGGCTCACAGCTGCATCTGGCGGAGGACACCGACCAGACTGTGACGCAGGACGAAATGCAGACTCAAAAAGAAACGGTAACGCTCAACCGCGGAAGCGGCCAACAGGACGTGGTCGTCACGCAGGAGGTCTATCCGCTCTATCAGGGTGCTTTGGTGGTCTGTCAGGGTGCGGATCAGGCGGCGGTACGATTGGCTGTTACGGAAGCCGTATCCGCACTGACAGGATTGAGCAGTGACAAAATCAAAGTGGTGAAATGGAATTCATAATGGGGAGGAACGGAATGAAGCAGATTTGGAAGAAGAGGGCTGTGGCGGCAGCGGTACTGGTGTTTGTGGGGGCGGCAGTTTATCTGAACTGGCGCTATAGCGACCATGTCAGCGACGCGTCCAAGGTATTGGGACAGTCCACACTGGTCAATGCTCAGCAGGACGGTGCAGCCCAGACCGGCACGGATGATTACTTTGCCACGGCGCGCCTGAGCCGCAAACAGGCGCGTGACAGTGCCATCAGCATGCTGCAGGAGGCGGAGGCTGATGAAAATGCCGAGCAGAGCGTGCTGAACGAGGCGTCGGAGACGCTGCAGGTACTGGCTGCCTACACAGTAGCCGAAGCACAGATCGAAAGTCTGGTCACCGCCAAAGGCTACGCCGACTGCGTGACATTCATGGGCGCAGACAGCGTCAGCGTAGTGGTTTCGGATGCGGACGGTCTCGACGCCACGGATGTGGCGCGGATCAAAGACATCGTCATCAACGAGACCAGCTATACCGCCGAGCAGATCAAGATCATGGAGGCAAATTAATAGTTGTATTTTCCTGACGGAAATGTTATACTAACTATAATTGCAATACAAATGATATGAGTTAGGAGACTTTCCGACTATGAGCGATAATAAAGATTACATGATCCATCACGAGGATATGGGCACCATCCAGATCTCCGAGGATGTGGTTGCCACCATTGCCACCACCACGACGCTGGAAGTGGACGGCGTGGGCGGCCTGATGAACGCCAACATGGCAGACTATCTGGGCGGCAAGAAGCTCAGTGCAAAGGGCGTGCGCGTGGAGTTGGTGGACGGCGCCATTCTGGTGCACCTGTTCATCATGATCCGCTACGGCAGCTCCGTGGCAGAAGTGGCCGGCAAAGTGCAGAGCGGCGTGTATGCGGCGCTGAAGGACATGACCGGTTTCGAGGTCAAGGCTGTCAACGTCCATGTGGGCGGCATCTGCTTTGAATAAGCATTTATCGATTCGAGAGAGAAAAGGACGATAAAAGTTATGACACGCAACACAGCAAGAGAGATCGCCACCCATCTGGCTTATGAACTGAGCTTTACCGATTTGTCTGTTGAGGCATTTCTGGATGCACGGCTGTCTGAAGAGAACTTTGAAGCTTTGGCTCTGGAATGCGAGATCTACACCGATCTTCCCAATGCCAAGCAGGTGCAGTATATCCGCCGTCTGGTTTCCGGCGTGGCAGAGCATGCCGCCGAGCTGGACACTTACATTGAGCAGTACGCACAGGGCTGGCGTTTTGAGCGTATTTCTCTGGTAGCCTCCGCCATCATGCGCGTGGCTATGTACGAGATCCTCTACATGCCCGACATCCCCAACGGCGTTGCCATCAACGAAGCGGTGGAGATCGCCAAGAAATACGAGTCCCCTGAGGTGGTCCGTTTTATGAACGGCATTCTGGGCAGTTTCCTGCGCGGGGAAGTGAAGTAATATCGATCAGCAGGCAGAGCAGCAGCTCTGCCTGTTTGTCCATAAGGAGTTGCATACTATGGCCGAGCAGCGAGTCTACGAGGTCTCCGAAGTCAATCAATACATTAAGAATATTCTCGAAGGCGTGCCGGAACTGGGCGATATTCTGATCCGGGGTGAGCTGTCCAACTATAAGATCTATCCCTCGGGTCACCATTACTTCACGCTGAAGGACGCGCAGGGCGCTTTGCGCGGCGTTATGTTCAAGGGCTCTGCCATGAAGCTGAAGTTCCGTCCGGAAAATGGCATGAAGGTCATTGCCGCAGGACGCATCAGCGTCTTTCCCCGTGACGGCGCCTATCAGCTCTACTGTACAAGCCTTTCGGCCGACGGCGTGGGCGACCTGTATGTGGCTTTTGAGCAGCTGAAGGAAAAGCTCTATCAGGAGGGACTTTTTGATCCCGAGCACAAAAAGCCGCTGCCGTCCTATCCGCAGCGCATCGCCATCATCACCAGCAGCGCCGGCGCCGCAGTGCACGATATGATCCGCATTCTGCGCCGCCGCTATCCCATTGCCAAGGTACTGCTGCTGCCGGTACGTGTGCAGGGTGTGGAGGCCCCGCCGGAGATCGTGGGTGCCATCCGCTACGCCAACCGCTGGCAGCTGGCTGATGTGATCATCACCGGCCGCGGCGGCGGTTCCATTGAGGACCTGTGGGCCTTTAACGATGAGCGCGTGGCCCGCGCCATCTACGCATCCGAGATCCCGGTGATCTCCGCTGTGGGCCATGAGCCGGATGTGACCATCTCGGATTTTGTGGCGGATCGCCGCGCATCAACGCCGTCCAACGCGGCGGAGATCGCGGTACCCGATATGACGGAGCTGCTGCGTGGTCTGCAGGCGGCCGATAACCGTCTGATCCAATCGGAGCTGAACCTGCTGGAGCGGGAAAACCAGCGTCTGACAAGCCTTGCCGGAAAGCGGGCGCTGACCGACCCAACCGCCTTTTTGCAGGACAAAAAGATGTATCTGGACTATATCCAGCAGAAACTGGGCGGTGCTGCCCGACAGACGCTGGAAGCTGACAGCCGCCGCTTTGCACAGCTGACGGCTAAGCTGGATGCCATGAGTCCGCTGAAGGTTCTTGGCCGCGGCTATGCCATGGTCCAGAGCGAAGACGGCACGGTGCTGCGCAGCGCACAGCAGGTAAGTATAGGAGATCAGGTGCATGTGCATTTGGGCGAGGGTACGCTGCACTGCACAGTGAACGATAAAGGGGAATGAGCATGAAAGAGATGACGTTTGAGCAGAAAATGGCCCGTCTGGAAGAGATCGTGGCCAAACTGGAAAAGGGCGACGTCCAGCTGGGTGATTCTCTGGCCCTGTTTGAAGAAGGCACTCGTTTGGTAGCCGCCTGCCGCACGGAGCTGGACAAGGCAGAACAGCAGGTGGTCAAGCTGATGAAAGGTGCGGACGGCGCCCCCGTGGAAAGCGAATTTGCAAGCGAGGAGTAAGGTATGGATTATCAGACCCGTTACGCCGCATATCACGCGGCCATTGAAGCATATCTGGCCGGACTTTTCACCCAGGACAAACCCTACGGCAAGCTGTTTGAATCCATGCGCTACAGCATTCTGGCCGGCGGCAAGCGCATCCGCCCTGTGCTGACGCTGGAATTTGCCCGTCTGGGCGGCATCGACTGGCATTTGGCCCTGCCTTATGCCTGCGCGCTGGAGCTGGTACATAATTATTCCCTCATCCACGATGATCTTCCCTGTATGGATGACGATGACCTGCGCCGCGGCAAACCCACCAACCACAAAGTTTTCGGCGAAACCATGGCCGTACTGGCAGGCGACGCCCTGCAGCCCGAGGCATTTCGCCTGATCGCGCAAGCGCCCGAACTGAGCGCCCAGAGCCGTATTGAGGCTGTGGAGGTGCTGGCTAAGGCCGCCGGTGCTGACGGTATGGTGGGCGGTCAGGTACTGGACACGGTATGCAACGTGCAGGACGAGGAAAACCTGACGCTGCTGCATCGGCTCAAGACCGGTGCCATGATCGCAGGCGCCGTCGAATTGGGCTGCGTGGCGGCAGAGATGGATGCCCAAAAACGGGCACAGGCGGTGGAGTACGCCGCGCAGCTGGGTCTTGCCTTCCAGATCCGCGACGATATGCTGGATGTGGTCGGCGACGAAGAAGTGTTCGGCAAGCCCATCGGTTCGGACAGGGAAGAAGGGAAAGTCACCTTCGTCGACCTGAGAGGACTGGACGGCTGTGCCCGTCTGGTGGACGAATGTACCGCCCGTGCCAAGGCAGCCATCGCCGATTGGCCGGAGCACGAATTCCTCTTTGAACTGGCTGACCAGATGGTAGGCCGCACCGTATAAAACCATAACACCCGCTCTCGAACGGAGCGGGTGTTTCTTTACAATCAGTTTACACGGTATATACAGAATATGTTGCATATACCAGTTGAAAATTCAAAAGAAGTGTGCTATGATAGTCATCACTGAACAGCGGCGCAGTATCCTAGTCAGATCTGCCGTCTCCTAAGAAGGGCCTAAAAATCCTTTAAAGGGCACAACTGTGAAGCCACTGGTGCTTGCTTCTTACGCCCAGTTTGGGGTGGGTGCTGGTGGTAGGTGCGGACTTGTCCGTGCCTGCGGCTGTAGGGCGCTCTCCAATGGCATGGAGAATCCGACCCTGCTCCCGTGGAGACCTGCTGTTGTGGATGGGCGTACTCCCAACGTGGTAACCGACCCGTCTACGAAGCAGATTGAGAACCTGCAATGCGGTGCTACCCGGTCTTCGAGCCGTGAACGCTGTGTGCAGAGTAGCCTGCTTTGCGTGGGTATGGCGAATAGGAGAGCTGATGCACGAGAGCCCCGGCCAGGGCAGCAGTGCTATTTCCTTGAAACCATGCCTGCAAAAGAAGCTAAGAGACGGTTTGACTGCAGTGGAAATCACCTAGGCTGTCCTATTTCACATGGGGCGCCGGGGGGATTGCAGTACGGACTAAGTGGCAGTCGGGTACCATGACCAGGCAACATCATGGCATTGCATCGAAGGGGAAACCGCCTGATCGGCGACGAGAGGTGTGCAGTGGGGAAATCCAACCAGACCTAAGCCGTAAGATTAACTCCCGGAGCTGCCCTGTTCAGTTATTTTTTTATTAAAGGAATGATTTCACTTGAGTGACAGGGAAAAAAGCAAGAAGAAAAACAGTCACTGGCCGCTGAAGGTCTTTTTGATCTCCGTGGCGCTGTCCGCTGTGCTGAGCTTTTTTTCATCCACCGCTCTGTCCGGTGCCGGTATCTGGATCGCAGCCTTTGTTCTTGTGGCGTTCATCGGTCTGGGTATCATTTTTGATATGGTGGGCGTGGCCGTGACGGCTGCCGACCCCCGTCCGTTCCATTCCATGGCGGCCCACAAGGAAAAGGGCGGCCGTGAGGCGGTGCGGCTTTTGAGCAAGGCCAACGAGGTCAGCTCTTTCTGCAACGACGTGGTGGGCGATATCTGCGGTATCGTCAGCGGCTCCACCGCCGCCGTCATTGTCACGCAGCTGCAGCAGGGTCTGAATACCACCTCCGTTCTGGTCTCCATTGGCGTCACTGCGCTGATTTCCGGCGCCACCATCGGCGGTAAGGCCCTTGGCAAGAAAGTGGCCATCCATGACAGCACCAGTGTCGTGTACCGCGTGGCCCGTGTGATGCACACGCTCCATCTTTTCCGCTGATGGGAGATGATCTTTTGATTCTCGAACGTATCTACGATCCGAAAGATGTAAAGGATCTCAACGACGAAGAAGCCCGCGTTCTCTGCGGCGAACTGCGCGAATTTCTGCTGGGCCAGGTCTCCCGGACCGGCGGTCATCTTGCGTCCAATTTAGGTGTTGTTGAACTGACGGTGGCCATCCACCGCGTGTTTGACACTGCCCGCGACAGACTGGTGTTTGACGTGGGTCACCAGTGCTATGTCCACAAGGCTCTGACCGGCCGGCGTGCTATGTTTGACACGCTGCGCCAGTTTCAGGGCCTTTCCGGCTTTCCGAAGCCTTATGAGAGTGAACACGACGCTTTTATCGCAGGACATGCCTCCAACTCTGTGTCTGTGGCGCTGGGTATGGCCCGTGCCCGCACGCAGCAGAAGGAGGACTACCATGTTCTGGCTCTGACCGGCGACGGCGCGCTGACCGGCGGTCTCAGCTTTGAAGGCCTGAACGATGCCGGTGCATCCCGTGAGCCGCTGATCGTGATCCTCAACGACAACGGCATGTCTATCGATGCCAACGTAGGCGGCATGTCCAGCCATCTGTCCCATTTGCGCACCA
This sequence comes from Oscillospiraceae bacterium, assembly GCA_015067525.1. Taxonomy (GTDB): domain Bacteria; phylum Bacillota; class Clostridia; order Oscillospirales; family Oscillospiraceae; genus Vescimonas. The sequence continues at coordinate 22,625 of SVMH01000017.1, forward strand.
AGCCCGGCTACAATGCGCTGAAAAAGCGTTACCGTCAGGCATTGACCCACTCCAACGTGGGTACGCGCTTCTATAACGCCAGCCGCGATGTGAAGCAGTTTTTGAAAAAGTCGCTGCTGCCGGAGAGCACCATGTTTGAGGACATGGGCTTCCACTATATGGGTCCCGTGGACGGCCACGATGTGGAGGAACTGACCAACGTGCTGCAGTGGGCCAAGGAGCAGCGCTCTCCCGTGCTGGTTCACGTGAATACCGTCAAGGGCAAGGGCTATTCCTTTGCCGAACAGGAGCCTAATCGCTTCCACGGCGTCTCGCCCTTTGATGTGCAGACCGGTAAGCCGCTCAAGTCCGGCGGTGCCAGCTATTCCTCTGTATTCGGTGAAGCGCTGACGGAGCTTGCCGCGGAAGATGAGCGCATCTGCGCCATTTCCGCAGCTATGGTGGACGGTACCGGCCTGACACCCTTTGCCAAGGCGTTCCCCGACCGATTCTTTGACGTGGGTATTTCCGAAGGTCACGCCGTAGCAATGGCCGCAGGCATAGCCAAGCAGGGAAGCATCCCCGTGTTTGCCGTGTATTCCAGTTTCTTGCAGCGCGGTTTTGACATGCTGCTGCATGACGTGGCCCTGAGCGGTCTGCATGTGGTGCTGGCTGTTGACCGCGCCGGCCTTGTTGGTGCCGACGGTGAGACCCACCACGGCTGTTTTGACCCCAATTATCTCGCGCAGATCCCCGGTATGACGGTGCTGTGTCCTGCAAGCTTTGCTGAGCTGCGCAGTATGCTGCGCAAGGCTGTACTGGAGATCGACGGCCCCGTGGCAATCCGCTATCCCCGCGGCGGGGAAGAAGCGTATCACGACTGCTGCGGCGGCGAAGCAATGACTACGCTGCATGAAGGCAGCGAGTGTACCATTGTTTCTTATGGCACGCTGATCAATGAAGCACTGAAAGCTGCTGACATTCTGCAGGAAAAGGGAATCAGCGCGTCTGTTGTGAAGCTCAACCGCATTGCGCCCTTGACCGGCGACGACCTAAAGCCTTTGCATGGCGGCAGTACACTGTTGGTACTGGAGGACTGCGTGGAGGCCGGCTGTGTCGGCCAGCGTCTGGCTGCACTGCTGCTGCAGTCGGGTATTGCACCCAAACGGTTGATTTTGAAGAATTCCGGCAGTGCATTTGTGCAGCAGGGCAGTGTACCCCAGCTGTATCATGCGCTGGGACTGGATGGTGAAGGCGTGGCCGCCACGCTGGAGGAGGTGCTCCGTGGCTTCTAAAACAAGATTGGATGTGCTGCTGGTGGAGCGCGGCTTCATGGAAAGCCGCCAGAAGGCACAGGCTGTCATCATGAGCGGCAATGTGTTTGTTGCAGGACAGCGGGTGGACAAGCCCGGCACCGCCGTTCCCAACGAAGCGGCCATTGAAGTGCGCGGTCACGTGCTGCGTTATGTGAGCCGCGGCGGTTTGAAGCTGGAGAAGGCTATGAAATCCTTCCCGCTGACGCTGGAAGGGAAGATCTGCGCCGATATCGGCGCTTCTACCGGCGGCTTTACCGACTGTATGCTGCAAAACGGCGCCGTAAAGGTGTATTCCGTGGACGTTGGTTACGGCCAGCTGGACTGGAAGCTGCGCAACGATGCGCGTGTGGTGTGCATGGAGCGCACCAATGCCCGCTATCTGACCCACGAGGAGATCCCTGACGAGTTGGATTTTGCCTCCATCGACGTTTCCTTCATTTCTTTGAAGTTGATTTTCCCCGCGCTGCACGGCCTTTTAAAAGACGGCGGTGAGATCGCATGTCTCATCAAGCCGCAGTTTGAAGCCGGCCGGGAAAAGGTGGGGAAGAAGGGTGTGGTCCGTGACCCCGCCGTGCATCTGGAGGTACTGGAAAACTTCCTTATCCATGCAAAGGAAAGTGGCTTTACAGTGGTTGATGTTACTTATTCTCCCATCCGTGGACCCGAGGGAAATATCGAATATCTCGGCTATCTGCGCAAAGAAGATGCACCCAACGGAACCTTTGACCTTGCTGCTATTGTGGAAGCTTCCCATAGCGAGCTGAAAGACTGAGGTGGAATACATGAAGAAAGTGATCCTTTGCCCGAATCCTTACAGAGATAACGATTTGGCAGTGGCAAAACAGTCTAAAGAGTTGCTGGAAGAGGTAGGGTTTGAAACCGTCGTCTGCCTTCCATTCCAGCGTGAGGGATATGACGAGCTGGGCATGCCCATCCGTCCGCTGCAGCAGGAGATCAAGTCTGCCGATCTTCTGCTGGCCTTCGGCGGCGACGGCACGATCCTGCATCTGGCCCGCACGGTAGCACTGAACAATGTGCCGGTGCTGGGTATCAATCTGGGCAGCCTTGGCTTCATGTCCGAGCTGGAACCCGAGGAGCTGGACCGTCTGAAGGATCTGGCCAGCTGGGACTTTACGGTGGAGTCCCGTATGATGCTGGATGTAACGGTGATCCGCGACGGGCGTTCCGTATACAACAACATCGCCTTAAACGATGCTGTTATTTCCAAAGGCTCTATCGCCCGCGTGGTGCGGCTGGAGATCTTTACGGAAGAAGGCTTCCTGACCCGCGTGGGCGGTGACGGTGTTATCGTCAGCACGCCCACCGGCTCCACCGGCTACTCCATGGCGGCCGGCGGCTCCATCGTGGAGCCCACAGCCCAGAATCTGCTGCTGACGCCGATCTGCCCCCATTCCATGCGTTCTACGGCGTATGTACTCTCTCCCGACCATGTGATCACGGTGGAAGCAGCCGATGCCAACCGAAAGTTTGTTTATCTGTCGGTAGACGGCGGCAAAGCATTCTCGCTGAAAAACGGCGATAAGGTACGTGTCAGCAAATCCAGACACACTACCAAGCTGGTGCGTCTTTCTAAAAAGAGTTTCTGCGAAATTCTGGACAAAAAATTCGGTACGGGAGGTAACTGAGGATGAAAAACGACCGTCAGAACCATCTGCTGCAGATCATTACGGAAGAGAGCATCGAGACCCAGGAGCAGCTTCTCGAACGTCTGCGTGCGCGCGGCATCAAGAGCACACAGGCCACCATCTCCCGTGACATCAAGGAGCTGCACCTTATCAAGGAGCCCGCAGGTCAGGGCCGGTATCGCTATGCCGTATCTGCCCACCGCACGAAGCTGAATTTCGCTGACAGACTGCGCACCATTTTCCGTGAAAGTCTGCTCAGCGCCGAATACGCCCAGAACATTGTGGTCATCAAAACCATGCCCGGTCTTGCCCAGGGCGCTGCTTCTGCGCTGGACGGCATGAACATTACGGACATGGTCGGCTCTCTGGCCGGTGATGACACGGTGATGATCGTCATGCGCGACACGGAAAGCGCAGCCACTTTTACCGCTGAAATGAGAGAAATGCTGCGCTGATGCGCGGCGTTCGGAGGGATTCCATATGCTGCAGCTGCTGCACATCGAGAATATTGCCATTATCGAGCGTGCCGACATCACCTTTGAGGCGGGTTTTAATGCCCTGACAGGTGAGACCGGCGCCGGCAAGTCCATTGTCATTGACTCCATGAGTGCGGTGCTGGGCCAGCGCGCCTCCCGTGAGCTGATCCGCACCGGCGCCGGCAAGGCCTTTGTCAGCGCCTGCTTTACCGACATTTCTCCTGCCCTGATGGAGGAACTCGGCATCGAACCGGACGAGGAACTGCTGCTGCAGCGCGAGATCCACGCCGACGGAAAGAATGTCTGTCGTGTAAACGGAAGACCCTTTACAGTGACACAGTTGCGAGCATTAGGCAATCGCCTGCTGAACATCCACGGCCAACATGACGGTCAGCAGTTGCTGGACGAAGAACAGCATCTGATGTACCTCGATGCTTTTGGCCGTATGGACGGTCTTCTGGAGCAGTACCGCGCCGCATACGAGGATCTGCAGTCCGTCACCCGTCAAATCCGTTCTTTGCAGATGGACGAGGCGGAGAAGGCGCGCCGCATGGACACACTGCGCTATCAGATCGACGAGTTGGAGCGCGCCCGGCTGCAGAGCGGGGAAGAGGACGAGCTGATGAGCCGCCGAAACTTCCTGCGCAACAGCGAAAAGTTCATCTCCGCCGTGGAAGGTGCCCATTTCAGCCTGAACGGCGATGACGGCAGCTACGGTGCTCTGTCTCTGGTACGGCAGGCGCAGGATTTCCTTGCCCCGATCCGCATGCTGGATGACACCTACGCCCAGCTGTACGCCCGATTTGATCAGCTGTACAGCGAACTTTATGACCTTGCCGAGACCATCAGCGACCAGCGGGATTCCTTCGATTTTTCCCCCAACGAACTGGACGATGTAGAGAGTCGTCTGGATCAGCTGTACCGGCTGAAGAAGAAATATGGCCCCACAGTAGAGGATATGATCGCCTATCTGGAGCGCTGCCGCGGCGAGCTGGAGCAGATCGAGTACGCCGGCGATACGCTTCTGCAGCTGGAAAAACAGCAGCAGAAGGCGCGAAAGGCAGCGCAGGCCGCGGCACAGGCGCTGTCTGACGCGCGAAAAGCGGCATCGGCCGAACTGGAAAAGCAGATCCTGCGTGAATTGCAGCAGCTGGATATGGGCAAGATCCGCTTCAGCGTCGCCTTTGAGGCGCAGGAGCTTGCCGAAAACGGCATGGACAGCGTGCGATTCCTGATGTCTGCCAATCTGGGCGAAGAACTGCGGCCGATCCATAAAATTGCCTCGGGCGGTGAGTTGGCGCGCATCATGCTGGCCATGAAGAACGTTCTCTCCGAGCAGGATCAGGTGGGCACCATGGTCTTTGACGAGGTGGACACTGGCGTTTCCGGCCGTGCCGCGCAGAAGGTAGCCGAAAAGATGGCCCGCATCTCCCGCAAAAAGCAGGTGCTGTGCGTGACCCATCTGCCGCAGCTGGCCGCCATGGCGGATACCCATTTCTCGGTGGAGAAGGGGGAAGCCAACGGCCGTACCTATACCAAAGTACTGCAGCTTGACCGGCAGCAGCGCCGCGAGGAACTGGCCCGGCTGACAGGCGGCGCCCATGTGTCGGAAGTGATGCTTTCCGGCGCCGAAGAGTTGCTGCTGGGTGCCGAAACGTTCAAGAAAAGCCTGATTTGAACAGTTGACAAACGGTAAAATTACCGATATAATTGACGCCGTTGAGAATTGGATACTGCAAGAGCTGTGAAGGGAAGAAGTAACCTGCTGACGGACTGCAAAGAGAAGCCCTGTTTGGTGGAAAGGGCAGAGGACGCAGTTGGTGAATACATCCCGGAGCTTACCTCCCGAACGCGCAAGTGAGTAGGGAAGAGTCGGGACCGCCCGTTACAGCGGTAGGGTATATACGTACCCGATGAGGCCGCAGACCGCGAGGCTGCGGCGAACAAGAGGTGGTACCGCGATATAATACATCGCCCTCTGTCATGTGACAGGGGGCGTTTTCTTTTGCTTTCTGTCAAAAACGAAAACAAACATGGAAAGGAACGAACAACAATGGGTATCTATGAAGAACTGGTAGCACGCGGCCTGATCGCACAGGTGACCAACGAAGAGGAAATCCGCGAAATGGTCAACAACGGCAAGGCCACTTTCTACATCGGCTTTGACTGCACCGCTGACTCTCTGCACGTGGGCCATTTCATGGCTCTGTGCCTGATGAAGCGCCTGCAGATGGCCGGCAACAAGCCTATCGCCCTCATCGGTGACGGCACCACCATGATCGGCGACCCCTCCGGCCGTACCGATATGCGCCAGATGCTGACCGAGGAGACCATCCAGTACAACGCTGAGTGTTTCAAGAAGCAGATGGAAAAGTTCATCGACTTCTCCGATGGCAAGGCTTTGATGCTGCGCAACTCTGCATGGCTGAAGCCTCTGAACTACATTGAGATGCTGCGTGAAGTGGGTGCCTGCTTCTCCGTGAATAACATGCTGCGCGCCGAGTGCTACAAGCAGCGCATGGAAAAGGGTCTGAGCTTCCTGGAGTTCAACTACATGATCATGCAGAGCTACGACTTCTACTACATGTTCCAGCACTACGGCTGCAACATGCAGTTCGGCGGCAACGATCAGTGGTCCAACATGCTGGGCGGTACCGAGCTGATCCGCCGTAAGCTGGGCAAGGACGCCCACGCCATGACCATCACGCTGCTCCTGAACTCCGAGGGCAAGAAGATGGGTAAGACCGCTTCCGGCGCCGTGTGGCTGGATCCCAACAAGACCAGCCCCTTCGAGTTCTTCCAGTACTGGCGCAATGTGGATGACGCCGACGTTCTCAAGTGCATCCGCATGCTGACCTTCCTGCCTCTGGAGGAGATCGAGAAGATGGACAAGTGGGAAGGCGCCCAGCTCAACGAGGCTAAGGCTATTCTGGCTTACGAACTGACCGCGCTGGTTCACGGCAAGGAAGAGGCCGAGAAGGCCAAGGCTGCGTCCCTGGCTCTGTTTGCCGGCGGCGGCAATACGGCTGACATGCCCACCACTGAACTGACCAATGATGATCTGGGCGGCGCCCAGATCGGTATTATTCCTCTGCTGGTCAAGTGTGGCCTGTGTGCCAGTAACGGCGAGGCTCGCCGTCTCATCCAGCAGGGCGGTATCGTGGTCAACGATCAGAAGGTCACCACCATCGATGCTTCCTTTGGCCTGGAGCAGTTCACCGGCGAGGGTCTGGTGATCCGCAAGGGTAAGAAGGTGTTCCATCGCGCTGTTCTGGTGTGATCCGCTAAAAGATAAAAAAGCTGCGGCAAATCCTGCCGCAGCTTTTTTCTTCCCAAAAACAGTTGAATTCCGTTACATCTTATACTATAATACCTCTTTGCGAGCAGTCATAGGACTGCAAAACGGCAATGTAGGATGAGTACATGAGAACAAAAGATTTTTACTTTGACCTGCCGGAAGAGCTGATCGCGCAGACGCCCATCGCTCAGCGCGATGCTTCCCGGCTGCTGGTTCTGAATAAAGAAAACGGTGCGTGGGAGCACAAGCATTTCTTCGATCTGCCCGGCTATCTTCGCGCAGGCGATTGCCTGATTTTGAATAATTCCCGCGTTCTGCCGGCCCGGCTTCTGGGTCGTCGCCTGCCGGGCGGTGGTGCCTGCGAGGTGCTGCTGCTGATCGACCGAGGAGAAAACACCTGGGAGTGCCTGGTGCGTCCCGGTAAGAAGATGCGCGTGGGTGCCAGGGTGTCTTTTGGCGACGGTGAGTTGATTGGCGAGGTGGTGGAAGAGCTGCCCGGCGGCAACCGGCTGGTGAAGTTCAGCTATGAGGGCATCTTCCTGGAGGTGCTGGACCGTCTCGGCAAGATGCCGCTGCCGCCCTACATCAAGGCGGAACTGCAGGACCGCGAGCGCTACCAGACTGTCTATTCAAAGGTCAACGGCTCGGCTGCGGCCCCCACGGCAGGATTGCACTTTACGCCCGAACTCCTGACACAGCTCAAGGAAATGGGCGTGAACATCGGTTACGTGACGCTGCACGTGGGTCTTGGTACCTTCCGCCCGGTAAAGGAAGACGAGATCACCGACCACGAGATGCACAGCGAGTACTGCGTGATCCCGCAGGAGACGGCAGATCTCATTAATGAGACCAAGTGTAATGGCGGCCGCGTGGTCTGCGTGGGTACCACATCCTGCCGCACCATCGAATCGTGGGCAGGGGAGGACGGTACCATGCGCGCCAGCGCCGGCTGGACCAACATCTTCATCTATCCCGGCTACCGCTTCAAGGTACTCGATGCGCTGGTCACCAATTTCCATTTGCCGGAGTCCACGCTGATCATGCTGGTCTCCGCACTGGCAGGCCGTGAGCAGACGCTGGCCGCCTACGAAGAAGCCGTGAAGGAACGCTATCGCTTCTTTTCCTTCGGCGACGCCATGTTTATCCATTAAAGGAGCAAGAGATGTTTAAAGTAATCAAAAAAGAGGGAAGAGCCCGCCGCGGCGAATTTCAGTGCGCCCATGGCGGCGTGGTGCAGACCCCTGTCTTTATGAATGTTGGCACGCAGGGTGCCATTAAGGGCGGCGTGGACGCTTTTGACCTGAAGGATCTGGGCTGCCAGATCGAGCTGTCCAACACCTATCATCTGCACCTGCGTCCCGGTGACGATGTAGTGCGCCAAATGGGCGGCCTGCACAGGTTTATGCGCTGGGACGGCCCCATTCTCACCGACAGCGGCGGATTCCAGGTGTTCTCTCTGTCAGGTCTGCGCAAGATCAAAGAGGAGGGTGTGACCTTCGCATCTCATCTGGACGGCCACAAGATCTTCATGGGTCCGGAAGAGAGCATGCAGATCCAGTCCAATCTGGGCAGCGATATCGCTATGGCCTTTGACGAGTGCGTGGAGAACCCCGCTACCTACGAATACGCCAAAGCTTCCTGTGAGCGCACGCTGCGCTGGCTGCAGCGCTGTAAGGTAGAGCATGACCGGCTCAACACGCTGCCGGATACGGTCAATCCCCGGCAGATGCTCTTTGGCATCAATCAGGGTGCAACTTTTGCAGACCTCCGCGTGTGGCACATGAAGGAGATTGCCAAGATCGACTGTGACGGCTTCGCCATCGGCGGATTGGCAGTGGGCGAGCCCACCGAGGTCATGTACGAGATGATCGACGCTGTGGAACCCCACATGCCCGAGGATAAGCCCCGCTATCTCATGGGTGTGGGTACGCCCAGCAATATCATCGAAGCGGTGGCCCGCGGCGTGGACTTCTTTGACTGTGTTATGCCGGCCCGCAATGCCCGCCACGGCAAGCTTTTCACCTGGCAGGGTGCCATGAATATCAAGAATGCCAAGTACAAGCTGGACGAGCAGCCCATCGACCCCGAGTGTGACTGCCCTGTGTGCCGCAAGTTCAGCCGCGCTTACATCCGCCATTTGTTTACGGCAGAGGAGATGCTGGGCATGCGGCTGGCTGTCATGCACAACCTGTATTTTTACAACAAGCTGGCTCAGCGCATCCGTGACGCTATTGATGCTGACGAATTCGAAAATTTCCGTAAAGAATACAGTGAAAAGCTGGCGCGCCGCATATAATCCTCAGAAAACTACTTGCCAAAATCGGCGAAGTTTTGTATAATACGTAAGACAAATTGTAAAAAGGAGTTTTTCCCATGTTTAACCTGTTTGAAATCGCATTTGCTGAGAGCGGCAATGCTGCTCCTGCCGGTGGCCTGTTCGGTTCTCCCATCATCATGATCGTTCTGATGGTTGCCATCTTCTACTTCATGCTGATCCGTCCCGAGAACAAGCGCAAGAAGGAAGCCGAGCAGATGCGCAATAGCCTGAAGAAGGGCGATTGGCTGACCACCATCGGCGGCCTGTACGGCAAGGTCGTTGCCATCACCGACCGCACCGTCGTTCTGGAGACCAGCGAGGACCGCGTCCGCGTGGAGTTCCTGAAGTCCGCTATCGGCAGCGTCGGTACTCTGGACGAGCAGGAAGCTGCTGCCCAGCGCAAGCCCAAGGCTAAGAAGGAAGAGAAGGTCGAAGAGCCTGCTATCGAAGAGCCCAAGGCTGCTGACGAAGAATAATTCCTGAATAAGATAACCTCCTGCGAATATGCTTTCTGTAAGAAGCTGTTCGGAGGAGGTTTTTTATGTCCGTTTTGAAAGACTTTGCAGCAAAGCGCTTTTGGCTCTGCGCTGCGCTGACAGCTGCCGTGGCTCTGCTGGTCCTTGCGCTGGGAGCGTGGCTGACGGTGATCGGCTTTGTCCCGCCCGATCGCATACAGCCGTTCGTCTGCGTTGTCTGGGCAATTGCCGGAGTGTGCGCAGGGATCTGTGCTGCTGCGCAGAAGGAAAAACGGCTGCTGCACGCCTTACTGACCATCGGAACTGTCATGGCGATCTTCTGCTGCACCGGCTTGACTGCACCGGCAGGGCAGGGGACAGAAGGCGTATGGTGGATCTATGTCGTTGCGGCCTTAGCAGGTACGGTGCTGGGTGTCCTCCTGCCGTGCAAGAGAAAGCGCCGCAGCAAAACGCGCAGCACCACCGTCAAAAAGCGGTAAACGGCAGATTGGCATGGTGAAATTCACGAAAATGAAATTTCGGACAAATTAGGCTTGACGAAGAGGGTGATTTGTGCTCATTGGGAAAAGTTGGGAAACTTTTCAATATCTAGTAACCGGCTTCACAAAAGGAAACTATATCTTGCTCCCATAAGCTGTGCCAACGGGAGCTATTTGTGCCGGTAAACATGGTTGACATAATGTTGTTTACATAATAATTTGACATAATCGACAAAAATAATTATTTTCGCGGAAAACCCTTGCGGAAAACAAAATTTTGCCATATATTAAATAGCGCACCACATCGACATAATGATGGATTCTAAATTCCGTGCTCGGCTCATAGGATTGCTTGAGGTGAGTAGCGAATGAAGGTCGATCGGATGGTCCGGCCCCCGAAGACGTGGGATGCACTTCGGACAAGAGTGTTGATGGTGTGCTTTTTCTTTGTGCTTGGCATGCTGCTGGGCCGTGTGATACACGGCACGGTAAGCCAGGCCGACCATCTGCGGCTGCAGGAATACATGCTGCAGTATGCCCGCCTGTCCGGTCAAACGGAAGATCCGGCTGCGTCGATCCTCTCGGTGCTGTGGGCGTATCTGCGCTATCCGCTGCTGATTTTCCTGTCTGGGTTTACCGCCTTGGGAATTGTACTGATTCCGACGGTATGGCTTGTCCAAGGGTGCACCATGGCTTTTTCGGCGGCCTGCTTTGCGTCCGCACTTGGCCGCAGCGGTGTACTGCTGGCGCTGGCTGCGTTCGGTGTACGAAGCCTGTTTGTTTTTCCGTGCAGTCTGTTACTGTCTGCATGGTCCTTGGATGGCCCGCTGCGCTGCATCCATGTGCGCGGTGAGAACCACAGGAAGAAGAAACCTTTGTATCAACCCAATCATTATTTGCGTTTTGCCGTTTGTTTAGCGGTGCTGCTGATCGGTGTTATAGCAGAATTGACTGTCGTGCCGAAGCTTTTACAACTGGTACTGGCCGGTATTTCATGAGAAAGGAGTGAGCGAAAATGACAGACTATGTAAACGCATACCAAACTTATCTGGCGGATGAAAAGCATGTTTCTGCCAATACGCTCAGCTCCTATGTCCGTGACATCACCCAGTTCCAGACCTGGCTGCTGCACAAGGGGGCCCCGGATCTGCGCAAGGTGAAGAAGGAGACCATCAGCGAATACCTGCAGTACCTGACGCAGATCGGCAAGTCGCCCGCCACGGTGACACGCTGCACCGCATCGGTAAAGTCTTTCTACACCTACATGATGCAGGCCGGCCACGTGAAGGCCAATCCCGCCAAGGCGGTGGCCGCTGTGAAGGTGGATCGCAAGATGCCTGAGATCCTGACCAGCAAGGAAGTGGAGCTGTTTTTGGAGCAGCCCAAGTGCGTGGACGAAAAGGGTTATCGCGACCATGCCATGCTGGAGCTGCTGTATGCCACCGGCATCCGCGTTTCTGAGCTGATCGGCCTGAACATAAGTGACGTAAACCTGACCATCGGCTTCATCCGCTGCCGCGGCAAGGAGAAAGAGCGTATCATTCCGCTGTATCAGGCCGCTATCAAGGCGCTGCAGGACTACATGCACGATATTCGCCCCCGCATCGTCTCTGATGAGGAGGAAGAGGCGCTCTTCGTCAACATGAGCGGTGAACGTATGAGCCGTCAGGGCTTCTGGAAGATCATCAAGTACTATCAGGAGAAGGCGGAGATCGAAAAGGACATTACACCCCATACGCTGCGCCATTCCTTCGCCGTGCACCTGCTGCAGAACGGTGCGGATCTGCGTTCCATTCAGGAAATGCTGGGCCATGCCGATATTTCCTCCACCCAGATCTACACCCACATCATCAAAAAGCAGCTCAACGACGTCTATCACAAAGCGCACCCCCGTGCATAAGAGAATGACTGCCGACCGAAATACCCGGTCGGCAGTTTTTTGTTGCTATCTACCCGAACATTTGTTATAATTACTTAGATTAGTTGGTGGAGGAGGGCCTATGCGTATCTTGGGAATTGACCCCGGCGTTGCCACAGTGGGTTTCGGCGTGATCGAGTCGGACCGCGGCACGCAGCAGATGGTCCAGTACGGCGCCATCACAACAGCGGCCGGATTACCTCTAGCGACCCGTCTGGTGCAGATCGCCGCCGATCTCGAGCAGCTGATCACGCAGTTTAAGCCGGATGAGATCGCCATCGAAGAGCTGTTCTTCAGCAAGAATATCACCACCGGTATTGCGGTGGCCCATGCCCGCGGCGTGATTTTGTACACAGCCGAGAAACTGCAGGTGCCCATCTATGAGTACACGCCCATGCAGGTCAAACAGGCAGTCGTGGGCTACGGATTGGCAGAAAAGCATCAGGTCATGGATATGACCCGCCGCCTTTTGAAACTAAAGGCGATCCCCAAGCCGGACGATGCAGCTGACGCACTGGCCATCGCCATCTGCCACGCCAGAAGTGCCACCAGCCTGCTGCGCCGGCACACGCCGGATGTGAAAGAGACTGTATAAGGAGCAAACGCTATGTTTTACTATCTCAACGGAGTCATCGCCGAGATCGGGCCCGGTCTGGCTGTGGTCGACTGCGGCGGTGTAGGTTACGCCTGTGCCACCACCAATTATACGCTTGCACAGCTGAAAAAAGGGGAGAGGGCCAAGCTTTACACCTATCTCCATGTGCGCGAAGAGATCTTCGAGATCTACGGCTTTGCCAGTCAGGGCGAGCTGAACAGCTTCAAGATGCTGATCGGTGTTTCCGGCGTAGGCCCCAAGGCGGCGCTGGCCATCCTTTCCTCCGTTTCGCCCGATCAGCTGGCACTGGCCATCGTCACAGGCGACGAGAAAACCCTGACGGCGGCGCCCGGCATCGGCAAGAAGATCGCCCAGCGCATTATTCTGGAACTGAAGGATAAGCTGAGCAAGGATCCCGGCAGCTTCGCTTCCGACAGCGGCGCTTCTGTGACGATCCCCGTGCGGAACGACAAGTCCGGCGAGGCTGCGGCGGCATTGGCCGTGTTGGGCTATACCTCGCAGGATATCGCTGTTGCTTTAAAGGGCATCGATATGGACGCCCTGCCGCTGGAGGAGATCATCCGTCAGGCGCTGAAACGAATGGTACGATAAGGAGCGATTTACGTGAGTATCGACTTTGGAACCGACATCTACGAAGAGCCTATCGTGGCAAAAACCTTCCTGTCCGAAGACGCGGCGGAGGTGTCTTTGCGTCCCCGTACGCTGAAGGAATACATCGGCCAGAGCAAGGCCAAAGATAACCTCTCCATCTTTATTGAGGCTGCCCGCCGCCGCACGGAGTCCCTGGATCATGTGCTGCTGCACGGCCCTCCCGGCTTGGGCAAAACGACGCTGGCTGGCATCATCGCCGCCGAAATGGGCGTTAATATCCGCATTACCTCCGGCCCCGCCATCGAAAAGCCGGGCGATCTGGCCGCCTTGCTGACCAATCTCAGTGAAAACGACATTCTGTTTGTCGATGAGATCCATCGCCTGAACCGCTCAGTGGAGGAGATCCTGTATCCCGCCATGGAGGATTACGCCATCGATATTATCATTGGCAAGGGACCTTCCGCCAATTCCATCCGGCTGGATCTGCCGCGCTTTACGCTGATCGGCGCCACCACCCGCGCAGGCTCTCTGTCCGCGCCGCTGCGCGACCGTTTCGGCGTTACGCTGCGTCTGGAGCTGTATTCCCCCGAGGAGCTGGCGCAGATCGTGACACGCAGTGCCGGTATTTTGAATGTTCCCATTGAGGAAGAGGGCGCTATGGAGATCGCGCGCCGTTCCCGCGGCACGCCCCGTATCGCCAACCGCATGCTGCGCCGCGTACGCGACTTCGCGCAAGTCCGCGCTGACGGCGTGATCAGCCGCGCTGTGGCCGATCAGGCGCTGCGCGCACTGGAGATCGACTATCTGGGTCTTGACCCCGTAGACCGCCGTATGCTGCGCGCCATCATCGAAAACTACGGCGGCGGCCCGGTGGGTCTGGAGACGCTGGCTGCCACCATCGGTGAAGAATCTGTCACGCTGGAAGACGTATATGAGCCGTATCTGATGCAGATTGGCTTCCTGACCCGTACGCCCCGCGGCCGCTGCGTAACGCGCAAGGCATACGAGCATCTGCATCTGGACTATATGGGACAGGAACAGCTGGAGCTGTGAGGAAAGAAAGGAGACTTTTATGGGTAAACTGTTTGGCACGGATGGCATCCGCGGTGTAGTTGGTAAGAATCTGACGGTAGATCTGGCTTTTCGGGTAGGCCAGTCTGTAGCCACCGTTCTGCAGGAGGAGACCGGCAAGCGTCCTACCATTCTGATCGGCAAGGACACCCGCATTTCCTCTGATATGCTGGAGTGTGCACTGATCGCCGGCATCTGCTCTGTAGGCGGCAATGTGCTGCCTTTGGGTGTGATCCCCACGCCCGGCGTTGCGTATCTGACGGTGCTGGAGAAGGCCGATGCAGGCATCGTGATCTCTGCATCCCACAATCCCTACGAGCATAACGGCATCAAGGTCTTTAACTGTCAGGGCTATAAGCTCCCCGACGAGACAGAGCAGCGTGTGGAAGATCTGATTTTGAACAACGCCGAAATGAACATCAAAACCGGCGGAGAGATCGGCAGATGCCTTCGCGGCATGGAGATGCTCAAACAGGCGTATATACATCACCTGCGTTCTACAGTCTCCTGCGAACTGGGCGGTCTGCGTGTTCTGGTGGACTGCGCCAACGGCGCCGCCAGCGCCACAGCGCCGGAGCTGTTTACCGCACTGCCTCTGCAGGCGGATTTCATCAACATGGATCCCGACGGCATCAACATCAACGAGAAGTGCGGCTCCACCCATTTGGACATTCTGGCCAAATCTGTGGTGGCAGGGGAGTACGATCTGGGCATCGCCTTTGACGGTGACGCCGACCGCTGCCTGCTGGTGGATGAGCTGGGCAACACCATCGACGGCGATAAGGTCATGGCTGTGTGCGGCCTAATGCTGCGCGAGCAGGGTTTGCTGACCGGCAACACCATCGTGGCCACCGTCATGTCCAATCTGGGCCTGCATGAGTTCTGCCGTAATAACGGCATCGAGCTGGTCTGCACCGCTGTCGGTGACCGCCATGTGCTGGAAAAGATGGTGGAGTGCGACTACGCCATCGGCGGTGAGCAGTCCGGCCACACCATCTTCCGCGCCTACGCTACCACTGGTGACGGCCAGCTGACGGCGCTGCAGTTCCTGCAGGTATTTGTACAGTCCGGCAAAAAGGCCTCCGAGTTGGTGTCCTGTTGCCCCCAATACCCTCAGGAACTGATCAACGTAGCAGTGGACCACACGCCCGGCGTGAAAGAACGCATCATGGCGGACGAATCTGTATGGGCTATGGTGCGCGAAAAGGAAGCGCTGCTCAATGGCGAGGGCCGCATTTTGCTGCGTCCTTCCGGCACCGAAGCACTGATCCGCGTGATGGTTGAGGCCAAAACCACCGAAATTGCGCTGCAGGTGGCAAATGATTTGGCTGATTATATAAAAAAGCTGTCGAAATAAGAACGCATTTAACAAATTTTTAAGGATTACTTGACAAATTATTTAGGCAATAGGTATAATGATATATGGCTAACGGTAACGAGGCAAAGTACACAGAGTTGGAGTCGATGACAGACGAGCAGCTGTGTCTTCTCGCGGGCGAGGGCAATCGCTATGCAGAGGAGATCCTGGTGGCTCGCCATCACCGTCTGGTCCGTTCCTGCGCCCGTCCGTATTTTCTGGCAGGGGGCGATAATGAAGATCTTCTGCAGGAAGGCATGTTCGGCTTGCTCAAAGCGATCCGCGAATATGACCAGACCCGCGAAGCATCCTTCCAGACCTTTGCCGGAACCTGTATCCGCCACCGCCTATACTCTGTGCTCAAAGCCGCATCCAGTGGTAAGCACGTTCCCCTGAACCAATCGGTCCCCTTGAATCCCTCCTTCTTTGACGCCAACCCCGCCTTTGCACAGGTCGATCCTGAAGTATTGCTGATTGACAGAGAAAAAGCTGCCAGTCTTCTGCAAAGTACCCGCAAGCAGTTGTCCGAATTCGAGGTAAAGATTTTAGGGTATTATCTGGATGGTCTCACTTGCCGTGAGATCGCAGAAACTGTTGGCAAGTCCCCCAAATCGGTGGACAATGCCGTGCAGCGTATCCGCCGCAAAGTGGCGCGATACCTTTCCGCAGGCGATATCAGCATCGGCTGAACGCATATATTTTTCTCAAAGAGAGGGTAAAATCATGTACGAAGACAAGACTTTAGTTTGCAACGAGTGCGGCCAGGAGTTCGTTTTCTCCGCCGGTGAGCAGGAGTTCTACGCTGCCCGCGGCTTCC
>SVMH01000018.1 GCA_015067525.1 Oscillospiraceae bacterium
GCAAGGTGTCCTTCGGTGCTGAGAAGCTGTACGAGAACTATACCGCTCTGGTCGGCGCCATCATCAAGGCCAAGCCCGCCGCTGCCAAGGGCCAGTATATCAAGTCCTGCGTGGCCGCTTCCACCATGGGCCCCGGCGTGAAGCTGAACGCCAACAAGCAGATCTGAGTTTCTGCAAAAAAGTTTCCCAATCTGTATATCTGAGGGTTGACAAGCTGTTGACCTTTCGATATAATACCAGATGCGTTCCAAAGACAGCAGGTGGCGCAAGCCATAAATCCTGCCGAGGATGGCTAATCGTTTATGATTGCTTACACCATCCTTATGTCTTTGCGACATAAGGATGGTTTTCTTTTTGAACGCACCTACAATTCTACCGGAGGTGAAAACAAAGAATGCCCAACGCAAAAGTTCTGTCTGAGAAGCAGGCAATCGTGGCCGGTCTGACCGAGAAGGTCCAGGCTGCCGCTGCCGGTGTCATCGTGGACTACAAGGGTATTACTGTCGCTGAGGATACTGCTCTGCGTGCTGAGTGCCGTCAGAACAACATCGAGTACGCTGTTGTGAAGAACACCCTGCTGCGCTTTGCTTTCCACAACGTCGGTATGACCGAGCTGGACGAGCAGCTCAACGGTACCACGTCCCTGGCCATCTGCGCTGACGATCCCGTGGCTCCCGCCCGCGTCATCGCTGAGTTCGCCAAGAAGCTCAACGGCAAGTTCGAGATCAAGGGCGGTTTCATGGACGGCAAGGTCGTCTCCATGGAGACTGTCAATGCTCTGGCTTCCATCCCCGCTCTGCCCGTGCTGCAGGCTCAGGTTCTGGGTACCATGCTGGCTCCCATTTCCGCTCTGGCTTGCGTCCTGAAGCAGATCGCCGAGAAGAACGGTGCTCCCGCCGAGGAGGCCGCTGCCGAGTAAGTTCGGCAACCAACCCCTACGGACGAGCGTCGTCCGGATCAACAAGATCTAAAATTACTATCTTAAATTAGGAGGCTATTACAATGTCTGAGAAGATTACTGCTATGATCGAAGAAATCAAGGGCCTGACCGTTCTGGAGCTGTCCGAGCTGGTCCACGCTCTGGAAGAAGTGTTCGGCGTTTCCGCCGCTGCCATGGCTGCTCCCGCTGCCGGCGCTGCTGCTCCCGCTGCTGAGGAGAAGACCGACTTTGACGTGGTCCTGACCGGCTTCGATGCCGCTGCCAAGATCAAGGTCATCAAGGTCGTCCGCGAGGTCATGGGTCTGGGTCTGGCCGAGGCCAAGGCTGCCGTTGAGGGCGTGCCCACCACCATGAAGGAAGCCCTGTCCAAGGAGGACGCTGAGGCTCTGAAGAAGCAGGTCGAGGAAGTCGGCGGCAAGGTCGAGCTGAAGTAAGTGATTCTTCAACTGATAAAAAAGATGTGGTTCGCAAGAACCACATCTTTTTTTGTTTTGCCGCTTGGCGGCGAAACTCTGCGAGGCACGCTTGTTCAAAGAGACGCTATGTGATAAAATAAACCCAATGTCACCTTTTGTTGCGCGGATGTAAAGAATGTGCGGTGGCAAAATAGGCGCGGACGGTTTACCATGAAGCCATCTCATCGCAAGGAGGAAGTGCAATGAATCTTTCCGAAAAGCTGCTGGCTTTGCGCAAGGCCCGCACCATGTCGCAGGAGGAACTGGCTGAGCGTCTGGACGTGTCCCGTCAGGCGATCTCCCGCTGGGAGCAGGGCACGGCCATGCCGGACGCCGCCAATCTTCTGCAGCTGAGCCGCCTGTTCGGCGTCAGTGTGGACTATCTTCTCAACGACGAATACCAAAGCGACAACGACCTGCCCAAGGTGCAGGAGGTGCGTCGCGACCAGATGGGCACCATCATGACCTATCTGGTGGCGCTGGAGGTGATGATCCTGCTGATGCAGTTCATGACCTTTGTGATTTTGCAAAGCCCCTTTTTCGGCGTGATGAGCGTCATCCCCTTTGTGGCGGTCATCGGCGGCTTTGAGTACGCCCACCGCAGACAGGGCGCGCAGAACACGGAGAAGACCAAGGCCTTCCGCATGAAGTTTTACAAAATTTCGGCGTGGCTGGGTCTCTATTTCCCCGTCCGGTTTGTTGTTAGCGTGGCGGTCCGGCTGTGGCCGCGGCCTTTCTCCGCGCTGGCGTTGGAATGCGTGATCGCGGTGCTGTACCTGTGCGCCGTGATGCTGGTGCATCTGGCTTTGGATAAAAGCAGTTTGAAAACATCGTGAAAAAATACCCGCTCCTGAATGGAGCGGGTATTTTTCGTCATTTTATCGATTGGGGATAATACCCAGCAGGCGCAGATCCTCCGTGCCGGTGTTGACGATGCTGTGGCCCGCAAACTGGGGGCAGTACTGCACCATGCCGGCGCTGACGGGATAGACCTGATCGCCATCGTAGCAGGTGCCGCAGCCGGAGAGGACGTAGATGACCTCATAGCTGTCCTCGTGGGTGTGGTAACCGATGGAGGCGCCCACAGGCAGGGTGATCTGGGCCACCTTGCCCATCTCGTCGGCGTGCATACGGACAAGGGCCTCGCCCTCGCCGCCCTTGAAGTGGGCCATGGGCTTGGGATCCATGTTGAAAATATCAAGCAGCATATCTGTCTCCTCTTAGTTCAGGAAGTCCTTCAGCTTCTTGCTGCGGGAGGGGTGACGGAGCTTGCGCAGGGCCTTGGCCTCGATCTGGCGGATACGCTCGCGGGTGACGTTGAACTCCTTGCCCACCTCTTCCAGCGTGCGGGTGCGGCCGTCCTCGATGCCGAAGCGCAGCTTGAGCACCTTCTCCTCGCGGGGGGTCAGGGTGCTGAGCACCTCCACCAGCTGCTCTTTGAGCAGGGTGAAGCTGGCGGCCTCGCTGGGCTCGGAAGCGCCCTCGTCGGGGATGAAGTCGCCCAGATGGGAGTCCTCCTCCTCACCGATGGGGGTCTCCAGAGACACGGGCTCCTGTGCGATCTTCAAAATCTCGCGGACCTTGTCCACGGGCATGTTCATCTCCTGAGAGATCTCCTCGGGAGAGGGATCGTGGCCCAGCTCCTGCAGCAGCTGACGGCTGACGCGGATGACCTTGTTGATGGTCTCCACCATGTGCACGGGGATGCGGATGGTACGGGCCTGGTCGGCGATGGCGCGGGTGATGGCCTGACGGATCCACCACGTGGCGTAGGTGGAGAACTTGTAGCCCTTGGTGTAGTCGAACTTTTCCACAGCCTTGATGAGACCCAGATTGCCCTCCTGGATCAGATCCAGGAACAGCATGCCGCGGCCCACATAGCGCTTGGCGATGGACACCACCAGACGCAGGTTGGCCTCGGCCAGCTTCTGCTTGGCGGCGTCGCCTTTCTTCACCAGCTCGCGCAGGCGTGCAGTCTCTTCATCGGTCAGGGGCTCGGCGCTGACTGCGGCCTCGTCCAGACGCTCCTGTGCGTACTCGGCCTCCTCCAGATCGTCGGCAGCCTGAGCGATCTCTTCCTCGCTCATGGCGGAAATGCCGCTCTCCAGCTCCTTCAGGCGCTCACGCACCTCGGCGCCGCGGCGCACGGCCTCGTGCAGCTCGGCGATCTCCTCCTCGCTCAGGGGGGCGGAGGTCTGCTCGGCGGCGTCCAGACGCTCCTTGGCCTCGTTGCCGGCGGACATGGCGGTGGCCAGCTCGATCTCCTCGTCGGCGCTCAGCAGGGCTACCTTACCGATCTCCTTGAGGTACATGCGCACGGGGTCGTCGATGTTGAAGCTGTCCACCAGCGTGTTGGGGTCCACCAGCTCCTCTTCCTCGATCTCGGCGATCTCGGACATGGCAGGCTCGCCGTCCTCAGGCAGGTCCACCAGCAGCTCCTCGGTGGCCACCTCGATGCCCAGCTGCTCCAGGGAGTCGTAGATGCGGTCCATGGACTCGGTGTCCAGATCCATCTCGTCCAGCACCTCGCTCAGCTCCAGAGACTCCAGCTTGCCCTTCTTCTTGCCCTTGACGAACAGATCCCGCAGCTTCTCGTGGGTGGTGATCAGCGCCGCGGCGGGCAGGGCGGCGATGGTCTTCTCGTCCAGTTTGCCGCGCTTTTTGGTGATAACGGGAGCCTTCTTGGGGGTCTCCTCAGCCAGCAGGGCGTCGCCCATCTGCTCGATCTGCTCGGCAGTCAGTTTTTCAGTCATTTCGCTTTCCTCCGTAACCCTTTTTTTCTTTGAATTTATCCATGGCTGCCGCCAGCGGGTCGATCCCGGCGGCGCCAAGCCGTTTGTCGCGTTCTTCGCGGATGATACGTATGTAGTCCGTCAGGGCCTGCTGGGCGCCTGCGGTGGACTCCGGTTTTTGCAGCAGCGTGGTCAGGTGGCTCATCTCGTCGGCAGTCAGCTCGCCGCTCAAAAAGGCGATGGAGCCGCTGACGCCGTTTTGCCGGCGCTGCCACAGCTGTGTGTAGATTTTGCCCAGCAGGGGCGAGGAGAAGTCCGACTCCTGCAGCGGCGACAGGCTGGGGAACACGCTCTCATCCCGCAGCAGCAGCCGCAGCACGCCCTCCTCCGCCATAGCCGAGCGGAGATTGTCGTAGCGGATGGCGCGGCTGGATGGCTGCGCCGTCACGGCCGGATTCAGCTCCCGCCGTTCCCGCGCCTTGCGCTCCTTGGCCACGCGGCGCTTGAAGGCGCGCTGGACTTCGAGGCGCATGGCTTCGGGCGTGAGCTTGGCCAGCTCCGCGGCGCGGACGGTGTAGACCTCCCGCTCCACCGCGTTTTCAAGACCCGACAGCACCTCGCTGATCTCCGCGGCGTAGGCGATGCGGGCCTGATCGTCGCTGAGGTCGTACTTACCGGCCACCTGCGCCATGCGGAACTCAATGCCGTTCTCGCTGCCGGTGAGGAGCCGCTCAAAGGCGTCGGGGCCTTGATATTTGATGAAATCGTCGGCGTCCTGCTTGACGGCTTCACCATCCACCATGCGGCGGGGCAGGCGCAGGACTTTCACGGAAAATTCGGAGTTTTTCAACATCTCCAGCGCGCGCTGTGTGGCCAGCTGACCGGCGTTGTCATTGTCGTAGCACAGCACCAGTTCCTTGGTGTAGCGGCTCAAAAGCCGGGTCTGCTCCACCGTGAGGGCGGTGCCCATGGAGGCCACGGCGTTGTCAAAGCCCGCCTGATGCAGCGTCACCACGTCCAGGTTTCCCTCGCACAGGATGATGTTGGGCCGCTTGGTCTTTTTGGCCAGATTCAAACCGTACAGCACGCGGCGCTTACTGTATACCGGCGTTTCGGTGGTGTTCATGTACTTGGGCTCGGACTTGTCGATAACGCGGCTGCCAAAGCCCACCACATCGCCCCGCACGTCGATGACGGGGAGCATGAGGCGGTTGCGGAACTTGTCGTAAAGGCCGCCGTTTTTATTTTTCACCACAAGGCCGGCGCTGATGAGCTCTGCCTTGGTGTAGCCCTTGGCGGTCATGGCCCGCAGGAGACTGTCCCAGCTGTCGGGCGAGGCGCCCATGCCGAAGTTGACGGCCACCTTGCGGGAGATCTTGCGGCGGTCCAGATAGTCCTGCACGGCCTTGCCCTCGGGGGACTGCAGCACCTGATAATAGTACCGCGCGGCGTCCTTGTTCAATGCCAGCAGGCGGGCGCGCAGCTTGTCCATGCCGTCCCGATCGTCCTCGGGGACAGGGAGGTTGGCCCGCTGGGCCAGATGCCGCACGGCGTCGGGGTAGGAGAGGTTTTCGATCTCCATGATGAAGTTGATGACGCCGCCGCCCTTCTTGCAGCCGAAGCAGTGGTAGATCTGCTTGTCCGGCGACACGGAGAAGGAGCCTGTCTTTTCGTTGTGGAAGGGGCACAGGCCGAAGAGATTGCTGCCCTTGCGCTGCAGCGCCACATAGCTGCTCACCACGTCCACAATGTCGCTTCTGGCGATGAGCTCATCTAAAAAATGCTGGGGAAACGCCATTTTGTGCCCCTCCTTTCGGTAAAAATAGACCGCCTAAAAACGGTGACATATCAATATACCAAAAAATTTCGCAAAATCCTCTTTTTTTGCGGGAAATTTCAAAAAAATTTTCCCCGCGTTTGCAAAACGCGGGGAAAAGAGGGGATTACAGTTCCACGATCACGGGCTCGTGGCCGGTGTGCTTGAGGAAGACTTCCAGCACGTCGGCGGTTTTCAGTTTCACCGAGGAGGTGTTGCGGCAGGGGTGGCAGCCGAAATACTCACTCTCGATCACCTGCCGGTCGATGGCCAGAGTCACGCGGTGGGCAGGATCGTTCATCAGGGAGAGAATGCTGGCAGAGCCGGGCTGCACGCCGAGAAGCTCGGTCATATCCTCGGCGGTGGCAAAGCTCAGGCGGGACGAGCCGATCTGCTTGGAGAAATCCTTGGTCAAAAACGGCTTGTCACCGGGCATGCAGAGGAGGTAAAAGGCGCTGCGGTTGCGGGGAGTCAGCACCAGATTCTTGCAGATATCCACGCCCAGCACCGCGCCGATGGCTACGCAGTCGTCCATGGTGGCGGCCTCGTCGTGATCCACGCGGGTGTAGGGGATGTGGAGCTGATCCAGCAGGGCGTAGGTCTGCTGCTCCACGGTGCAGCGCTCATCGGTGGGCGCACCGGTAAAAACGGGGGAAATGGTCATAACGCAATACCTTTCTTGTGTAAACAGCGTCGCAGACTTCGGCGGCTTGCCGCCGAATAAAGTCTGATTTGTTTTCCGAAGCGACATGTGCGCGCCGGAAAACACTTCTCGGCTTGCCAGTGTGCGAGCATAGCGAGTGCATGCAGCAAGCCGCAAAAACTCAAAAATAAGCTTGCTTATTTTTGAAGCGAAACTAAGTTTTCGCCGGCTTTCACAATATCACCGGCACCGACGGTGAGGATCAGGTCGCCGGGACGGGCGATCTTGGCCAGTTCCTCGGTGACTTCCGCCAGCGTGGCGCAGTAGATGCTGCCGGGGATCTTTGCCACCAGATCGCGGCTGGAAATGCCCAGATCGTTGCGCTCACGGGCAGCGTAGATCTCCGCCACGATGGTCACATCGGGCAGCTGCAGCTCCTGGACGAACTCGTCAAACAGGGCATGGGTGCGGGTGTAGGTGTGGGGCTGGAAGGCGCAGATGATGCGCTCATAGGGAAGGCCCTTCACCGTGGTGAGGAGGGCGTGGAGCTCACCGGGATGGTGGGCGTAGTCGTCATAGACCTCGGCGCCGTTGAAAGCGCCCTTATGCTCAAAGCGGCGGCCGGCACCGGTGAAGGAGCCCAGACCGCGGCTGACGGCACCGCCGGGGATGTGCAGCACATAGGCGGCGGAGGCGGCGGCCAGCGCGTTGAGGATGTTGTGGCGTCCGGCTACCTGCAGCTCGGCGTGGGAATACTCCTCGCCGTCCACCAGAATATCAAAGCTGGGGAAGCCGTCATGGAAGGCCACATTTGCCGCGGTGCAGCGGGCAGGAGCGTTGATGCCGAAGGTGAACACCTCGCGGCCAAGTCCGCGGACGGAGTCCATAGCACCCTCGTCATCGGCGTTGACGATGATGTGGCCATTCTCCGGCACAAGGGAGGCGAACTTGCGGAAGGAGCTTTCCACATCCTCCAGATCTTTGAAGAAGTCCAGATGGTCGGCCTCCACATTGAGGATGACGGCCACGGTGGGGAAGAAGCTGTGGAAGGAGTTGCAGTACTCGCAGGATTCGAGAATGATGGTGTCACCCTCACCCACGCGGTAGCCGGCGCCCAGCAGAGGCAGCGTGCCGCCGATCATCACCGTGGGGTCGGCCTGTGCGGCCATGAAGATATGGGTGGCCATGGAAGTGGTGGTGGTTTTGCCGTGGGTGCCGGAGATGCACAGGGCATTCTCGTACTGGCGCATGATGGCGCCCCACGCCTCGGCCCGCTCATAGACGGGGATGCCCCGGGCAATGGCGCCGGCGATCTCCTGATTCTCGTTGCGGATGGCGGCGGTGCGCACCACCAGATCGCAGTTACGCAGGTTTTCGGCGCTGTGGCCGATGTCCACATGGATGCCGAGGCTGCGCAGGTGCTGCACCGTGGGGCTGTCGTTCATATCAGAGCCCTGCACGATGAGGCCCATGCCCCGCAGGACTTCGGCCAGCGGGCACATGCTGACGCCGCCGATGCCGGCCAGATGCACGCGCACGCCGGGCTTCATATATTCGTGAATATCCACCTTGGAAAGGGACATAAACTCTCCTCCTCAAAAGCAGGTTTGCATTTTTTTACATGATAGATTATAATACGAATTCAGCAGAAGTGCAACCGAAAAAGCGGGAAGGGAGGCGAAGGGATGTTTGCACAGGAAGCAAAACAGGTGCTTTCCGCGCTGGAAGCGGCAGGCCATCAGGCGTATCTGGTGGGCGGCTGCGTGCGCGATCTCCTGCGCGGCGTGGCGCCCCATGACATCGACATCACCACCTCCGCCCGGCCCGAAGAAGTGCTCTCGCTCTTTGATGGCTTTGCCATCCCCACAGGGCTGCAGCACGGCACCGTGACGGTGCGCGAGGGCGGCGAGAGCTTTGAGGTGACCACCTTCCGTGCCGACGGGGCGTACACCGACCACCGCCGCCCCGACAGCGTGACCTTTTCCCACTCGCTGGAGGAGGACCTGCGGCGGCGTGACTTCACCGTCAACGCCATGGCCATGGACCTCAGGGGAACTGTGTACGATTTCCACGGCGGCGCAGACGACCTGCGCGCGGGCATCATCCGCTGTGTGGGGGAGCCGGCGGTGCGCTTTGAAGAGGACGCCCTGCGCATCCTGCGGGGCCTCCGCTTTGCCTCCGTGCTGGGCTTTGCCATCGAAGAGGAGACGGCATTGGCCATGGCGCGCTGCGCCCCTCTTTTGGGATATATCGCGCACGAGCGCATCTGCGAGGAGATGACCAATCTCCTCATGGGTGACGGCGCGGCGGAGATCCTGGTGCGATATCCCCGGATTTTCGGCGTGTTTCTGCCGGAGATCCTGCCCTGTGTGGGCTTTGATCAGCGGAATTACCACCATCTCTACGATGTATGGGAGCACACCGCCCGCGCCGTGGGCAACGCGCCCAAGGACGCGCTGCTGCGCTGGACCATGCTGCTGCACGATCTGGGCAAGCCCGCCTGCTTCAGCGTGGGCGAGGATGGTGTGGGCCACTTCTACGGCCACGACGAACTGGGCGCGCGGATGGCCGCGGACATTGCGCGGCGGCTGCGGTTCGATAAAAAGACGGCAGCGCGCTTAGAACTGCTCATCGAGCGGCACATGCGGCAGATCGAGCCCACGGAAAAGGCGGTGGGCCGCGTGCTGCGGCAGATCGGCGAGGAGGCCTTCCGGCAGCTTTTGGCCGTGAAGCGCGCCGACGCCTCGGCCTGCCATCCCAATTACGCGTGGCAGACGCAGACGCTGGACGCGGTGGAGGCGGTGCTGGACGGCCTGCTGGCGCAGGACGCCTGCTTCACGCTGCGCGACCTGGCGGTGGACGGACGGGACATGATGGCTCTCGGCCTGCGGGGACGGGAGATCGGTGAGGCGCTGGACGCCTTATTGACGCGCGTGGCGGAGGGCGAGCTGCCCAACGAGAAAGCGGCGCTGCTGGAATGGGTGCGGGCGAGGAAATGACCGCGTGATGGACAATCCCTCCGTCATTTGCTGCGCAAATGCCACCTCCCTTTGCACAAGGGAGGCAAAGTGGAACGACATAAAAAAACCGTGAGCGGTGTGCTCACGGTTTTTTTGTCAGCTTTTGTTTGATGATGGCCACGATATCCACTTCCATCAGCACCAGAGAGAGCATCATCAGCGCCGCACCGATGTAGCCCCGCAGGCCCAGCACCTCATGGGCAAAGAAGTAGGCCACCATGGCGGAGAAGAGAGGCTCGAGGGTAAAGATGAGGCCCACATGGCTGGCGGTGGTGTATTGCTGCTGCACGGCCTGAATGACGAAAGCGATGCCGGTGCAGAACACGGCCAGAAACAGCGCCGCGCCCCAGGTCTTGCCGTCGGCGGGCAGGTGAGGCTGCTCCAGCGTCAGGGTAAGGATCAGCATGATGACGCCCACCACGCCCAGCTGCAAAACGCCCAGCTGCAGGGGATCCACCTCACTGTCGCGCACGGCGCGGTCGGTCAGCAGCAGATCCACGGCGTAGAAAAAGGCGGTGCCCATGCAGATGATATCGCCCAGCGCAGGACGGAAGGTCTCATTGAGGGTCATGAGGCCCAGACCCACGGTGCAGATGACGAGGGCCAGCGCGAAACGGCGGGAGGGCAGCTTGCGTAGCACTACCAGTTCCAGAAGCGGCGTGAAGATCACCGGCAGGGCGCAGATGAAGCCGGCGTTGGAGATGGAGGTGTGCATAATGCCGTAGACATAGCAGCCGTAGACCATCACGAGGGATGCGCCGATCAGCAGGGCGTAGCGCCATGTTTTTCGGGAGATACGGCGCAGTTTCCGGCAATACACCGTGCCCAGCACCGCGAAGGCCACCAGAAAGCGGAAGGCGTTCAGGCACAAAGGCGGCATGGTCTCCAGACACAGGTCGGTGAGGAAATAGGACGCGCCCCAGAAGGCGGTGACCATCACCAGCAGAAGGTCTGCTTTGCGCTGTTTGTTCATGTTCCTCACCTCCCATCGCTGGAGGCAGTATAACACATTTTTTCCCAAAAGGGAACGGTTATTTCCAAAGTCGGATCAGTCCGGCGTCGTGCAGCTGCTTGGTGAACAGCAGCAGGATGGGAAAGAGCACCATGCCCGCCACGCCCAGCGTGCAAAAGCCCACATACATGGCGCCCAGCGCCGCCAGCGGCGGCAGGCCCGCCTGCGCGGCCATGATTTTGGGCTCCATGATGCTGCGCACCAGCGAGATGGAGGCGTACAGCGCCGCCAGAGCGATGCCCCGGGGCACCTGCCCCGTGATGCAGCTGAGAACGGTCCACGGCAGCAGCACCGTGCCGGTGCCGAAGACGGGCAGGGCGTCGATGAGGGCGATGAGCACGGACAGCAGCAGCGCGTAGGGCTGGCGCAGCAGCAAAAATCCCAGCAGGAGCTGCATAAAGGTGATGGCGATGAGCGTCAGCTCGGAGCGCAGCCACTTGCCCAGGGTGGTGAAAAGATTGGCCTTCACGCCCCGCGCCGTGTCCAGCGCTTCGCCGCTCAACTGCCGGCGGAAGAAGGCCATGATGGCCGGATAGCTGCCGGCGGTGAAGAACACGGCCAGCGCCGTGGTGGCGCAGAAGAGGAAGGCCTGGGGCAGCTTGCCCAGCGCCTCGGTGACAAAGCTGAGGCAGCGTGCGGAGAAGGATTGCAGCACCGCGGGCAGCTGCACCGAGAGGGAATCCAGCAGCTGCTCCAGCCACACGCGCACCGCCGCGGGGCAGGCGGCGCAGAAGGTGTTGAACCGCACCTCCAGCTCCTCCAGCAGCTCCGGCAGCGCCGTCAGCTGGCCGGGCAGGGTGGTCAGCAGCTCCACCGCCTGCCCCAAAAGCTGCTCCAAAAGGAGCCACACCGCGGCTGACAGCGCGCCCAGCAGCGTCAGCGTCAGCACCGCGGCGGTGAAGGAGCGGCGAAAGCGCATTTTCCGGCGGCAGAAGTCGATGGCCGGCTCTGCCAGCGCGGCGAGGCCCAGCGCAATGAGGAAGGGCAGCAGCCACAGCAGCAGATACCGCACCGCCAGATAAAAAAGGGCCAGCCACACGGCGATATAGGCCGTGCGGACAAGGAAGATTTTCTGTTGCCGGTACATGCAGACCTCCTTTTGGGAAAAAGCGGTTGTATTTTTCGGTGGTGTGTGGTACGATATACATACAAATGTATTTGTACTACGGACGAACAGGAGAACGCCATGAATAAGCGCAAGTATTACATCGTCTCGGCCGAGGCGCTGCCGGAGATCTTTATCAAGGTGGCGGAGGCCAAGCGGATGCTGCAGGTGGGCGAAGCCGCCACCGTGGGCGAGGCGGCCCGCAAGACCGGCATCAGCCGCAGCGCCTTTTATAAGTACAAGGATGCGGTGCAGCCCTTTCAGGACATGAAGGCCGGCCACATCATCACTTTCTACGCCCTTTTGAAGGACAACCCCGGTGTGCTGAGCAGCTACCTGTCTATTTTTGCCAATTCCGGCGCAAATATACTGACCATCAACCAGACCATCCCCACCAACGGCTGCGCCGGTGTCACCATCAGCGCTGAGACCAGCGAGATGAGCGAGGATCTGGACGCCATGATCGCCCGCGTGGGCTCGGCCGAAGGCGTGCTGAAGTTTGAGATCCTGGCGGGATAACCAGTATATGCGGTGAAGAAACAACACATCCCCGGGAGAGTGCTTCTCCCGGGGATATTTGCGTTTTTGGGGTTCAAAGGCTCCCTCTGATGAGGGCGCTGTCGGCGCAGCCGACTGCGGGTAGTCGTGATGAATTGCCCTTGTGGGCATGAATTGACCTACGGGCACATGGTGAGGTGCACCGTTCTACTTTCCCCATATTCGCCATACACTTGCCCCAAAGGGGGCGAGGGATATGGAGGGGAAAGGGGCGCGGTATGTCATCGGCTACTGCGTGACGGTGCTGGTGGCCATTTTGCTGCGGTGCCTGTACACCGACATGGGCGGCGTGGTGCTGGGGGTGCTGGTGCCCGTCAGCGGCAGCGCGTGGGAGCAGGGAAAGCTGTGCTTCTGGCCGTATCTGGCGGGAGCGCTGCTCATCTGGCGGCTGGGTGACGGCACGGACAGCCGCGGCGGCCACTGCGCGCTGCTGATGGCCATGCCGCTGAGCCTGACGGCTCTGTGTGCCGTGCTGGGCGTCACGTCCTACCGCACGGTGCTGGCGCTGTGGCTGGTGGTGCTGGCGGCGGGGGTGGCGTTGTACGCGCTGGTGCTGCGGCGGCGGATGTGGGGCGGAGAGGTGCTGTGGTACACGCTGGCCATCTGTCTGGGTATCGCTTACCTTCTGCTGACGGCCATGCCGCCCCAAACGGGGATCTTTCTTGACCCCACAGGGGTGCCGACCATGGCGATCCCGGTATGAAAAAGCACCGTATTCCCACGGGAATACGGTGCTTTTAATCATTTTATGATGCTTTTTTCCACAGCCACCATGCGTAGCTGCCGGAGATGAGGATGATAAGCGCGGCGCTGCAGCTTTGCACCAGCGCGTCGGAGGCGCGGCCGAAGAGCTGCTCCACCAGTGCGGTGAAGGGGCCGTGCTGCGCGGCAAAGGGGCTGGTGAAGTTGACAAACATGTGGCTGAGGATACAGGGCCACAGGCTGCCGCCCCGATAGACGATGACGGTATAGAGAAAGCCGATGACAACGGCGTAGCACACCTGCAGCAGCACGCCCAGCACATCGGAGGTGTTGGCGAGGTTGACGATGTGCCCCGCGCCGAAGGTGACGGCCGAGACGATGACGGCGCTGCGCAGCCCGTCCCTGGCCATGGCGCGGAACAAAAAGCCGCGGAAGATCAGCTCCTCCATGTAGCCGGCCACGGCGATGTGGATGGCCATCAGCAGTGTGACGGCGAAAGGCGCCGTGCAGGCAAGGCCGTTTTTCAGGTTGACGCAGGACATCAGCACCAGCGGCAAAAACCACAGATAGGCGGGCAGCTGGCCCCGGAAGCGGCACAGGCCGTACTTTTCGGCAAGGCCGTGGCGCAGGATCCACACCGTGGCCGCGGCGGCCAGCACCAGCACGCAGACCACCGGCACCAGCATCTGGCCGGCGGTTTTGTGTTCCAGATCGTCCAGCCCGCCGCACGCGCGCAGGGCGATGTTCATGCCCACCACGTAGATTCCGATCCACACCAGAGCGAAGGCCAGCTCGCTTTTATCGTAGAGCCGTTTCATAGGTGCTTTTCCGCTTCCTGCAGGTCCTTCCGGATCTGCTTTTGGTAGCGGTCCTCCTCGCTGAAGACGCAGCCGCAGTATTTCTGCATGTAAAAGCCCCGCTCGCGGGCCTCGGCCTGTCCGGCGCGAAAGCCGGGGCGGAAATCGCGGTAGAGGAACTGCACACCGTGGCGCGCGGCGGCTTCCTCTGCCACGGCGCGCATCAGCTCGTGGTTCTGGTAGGGGCTGACAAAGAGGGTGGAGGTGAAGGAGGCGAAGCCGTGCTCAGCGGCGTACTGCGCCACCCGGTCAAGGCGCATTTCATAGCACTTGCCGCAGCGGTGGTCGATATCGTCTGCCACGGCGCGGACAAAGTCGCGCAGGCCGTAGTCCTCCAGCACAATAAGCTCCATACCGATGGTGGGGGCGTAGGCCATCAGCGTGTCGCGCCGGGCCTTGTACTCCTGATAGGGGTGGATG
This sequence comes from Oscillospiraceae bacterium, assembly GCA_015067525.1. Lineage (GTDB taxonomy): Bacteria > Bacillota > Clostridia > Oscillospirales > Oscillospiraceae > Vescimonas. Next base: position 14,261 of record SVMH01000018.1, read on the forward strand.
TTGGGGTTATACCACAGGCCCACCGGCTCGATACCCTCGGCGCGGAGGGTCTGGATGCAGCTGACCGAGCAGGGGGCGCAGCAGCAATGCAGTAATGTTTTCTCCATTTATTTCTCCTTCTTGTGGAAAAGGCGCAGGATATTGAATTTTTCCTTCTTGATATTCTCCTTTTTCCGGCCCACCGGCAGGGGAGAGGGCAGCAAGAACTTTTCGCGCACCTGCTGGAAGCTCTGGCGGGAGAAAGCGTCAAAGAAGGCGGTGCGCTCCTCGCCTGCGGCGGCGGGGGCGAGGAGGGAGGCGTTGCCGGCCACGGCTTCGCTGAGGGGACGCTTCTCCTTTTTCAGCGGCAGGGTGTCAAACATATGGGCGCCCTTGGCGGAGTTGACCAGCAGAAGGGAGATACCGCGCTTTTGCTCGTCGGGGGCGAAGTCCTTGGGAAGGCCGCGGTACTGGCCCAGACTCAGATCGCCCACCCGGTCACAGCTCATGTAGGGGCAGGTGTGGCAGCTGGGGCGCAGGAAGAGGCGCCGGCGCAGGCCATAGCCCAGCTCGGATTTGGGCAGAGGGGCGTCGTAGGCGCTGCCGCCTTCAAATTCCACGCGGAAGCGGCGGTCCTTCTCACCCTCCAGCTTGGCGCAGAAGCTGACGGAGAGGGGCTTTTTCTGCTTGATGTAGGTCATGGAGCGCACCAGATGCTCCCACACGCCGGGGGAGGGGGCGCCGCCGCAGAGAATATCCACCGTCAGCAGCTTTTCCGGATGCTCACCCAGATAGCGGTAGAGCCCATCCACCTGACAGGGGGTGCCGGTGAAGAGGACGCGGCGGCCGCGCTCGAGACAGTGGCGCACCAGACGGTAGCTGTCGCCTATGTCGCTTTGCACCAGCTTGGGGCCCCGCAGGCGGTGGATGTCGGATTTGGACTGGATGGCGATGTGGCGCACGCGGAGCTGCTCATCCATAGCGGCGCCGAACACCACGCCGCCGTCATCGAGAATGAACTCGGCCAGCAGGGAGAACACGCCGCCGGCGCCGGACAGGCGCCGCGTCTCCTCGTCGCTGTTCCACACGGCAAAGGCGGTGGGCTCGGGACGGGGCTCGCGCTGTTTGAGCACGGGGCAGATGTGGGTGCAGTGGCCGCACTGGATGCAGGCGTCCGTCACCGTGGGGCGCAGAAAGCCCTCCCGATCCGGCAGCATATGGATGGCGCCTTTGGGGCAACCGTTGGCACAGGCGCTGCAGCCGGTGCAAAGGCTTTTTTCGGCCAGTTGGGGCGCGGTATTTTCCAGCATAAGAAGGCCACCTTTCGTGGGATTTTTAAAGTTGCGCGGAGTTGTGGTTTCTGATCTGGGCCATAAAAGGCTTGACGCCGTAGAAAGTGCGGAATAAAAGAATCGTTTGGCGGTCAGTTACCACGCGGATGAGCCCGCCGTTTTCAATCGTGTCGGTCACCTCGTCATAGCGGAAGCTTCTTGACCGGCCCAAAGGATTCGTATAGGTGAAGTGGTTGGAATCGTAGGTAATTTTTGTGAAAGAACTCACCGTGACAGGCAGAACAAGCAGAAAACAGCCGCCCAGCAGCAGCGGCGCGACAGGATAGCTGCATCCGATGTAGCGGCAAATTTGGGGGAATGCGGCCAAAAGCAATGTGGTCAGCAGGAGAATGGCGCTGCCTGTCACAAAGCACCGCCGCAGCGTTTTGTCGAAATAGACGGTATGCGTCTGTGCGGACTTTCGCTGTTCCTCGGCTTCTGTGAGGTGCAGCTGCTCTGTGAGGGATTCTCCACGGGGCGGGAAAAGCATCATGGCGGCGACTACCTCGCTTTCGGCTTGGAATATTTGTTATTATACCACTCCCGGGCGCGGATGGCAAGACGGGGAGGATCTGTGGAAATCCGCGCCCCTCATCCGCCCCTTCGGGACACCTTCCCCCAAAGGGGAAGGCAAAGAGGAAGGGATGAAAAAGCGGCAGGCTGTGTGGCCTGCCGCTTGGGGGTTATTCGTTTGCGTTCTCCCGGCACACACCGAAGGTGAGCTGGGCCTTGAAGAGGTCGCCGTCCACATGGATGGCGAAGGTGCCCTGCTGCAGCTCGGTGAGGCTGGCGGCGATGCTGAGGCCTAAGCCGCTGCCCTCGGTAGAGCGGGAACTGTCGCCGCGGACAAAGCGCTCGGTCAGCTCCTCGCCGGAGACGGTGATGGGATAGAGGGAGATGTTCTTGAGGCTCAGATTGGCCCGCCCGTCGGCTACGTCCGCCGTCAGGTAGACGCGGGTGCCGGGCATGGCGTATTTGCAGACGTTGCCCATCAGGTTATCCAGCACCCGCCAGAGAAGCTGGCCGTCGGCCACGATGTGGGGATTACCCTCGGCGGGGGTAAAGACGGTCTGGAGATGTTTCTCGCCCAGCCGCTGCTCATACTCGGCGCACACCTGCGTCAAAAGCACGTTCAGGTCGACCGGTGCCAGATTGACGGAGATGTTGCCGGTGGCGGCCTTGCTGGCCTCTACCAAGTCCTCCGTCAGCTTGCGCAGGCGCTGGGCCTGCCGCTCCAGCACGGCGATGTACTCCAGCGCCGTGGGGTCGGTGATGTCGGTCTTGCTGAGGAGATCCACGTAGTTGACGATGGAAGTCAGGGGCGTTTTGATGTCGTGGGACACGTTGGTGATGAGCTCCGTCTTCAGCCGCTCGGACTGCATGTGGGCGTCCACCGCCTTCTGCAGGCCGGACTGGATGGAGTTGAGATGGTCGGCGTGATCCTGAATGGCGGGCAGGGGGCAGGAGACGGACACCTGACGGGAGAAGTCGCCCTGCGCCAGCGCTTCGCCGGCCTGCATCAGCTTGCGGATGTCCAAAATCACGTACAGCACCAGCAGGATCACCACCAGACGCACGAGCATCCAGATGACCACGATGCTCATGGGGGACCGCATGGCCAGAAACAGCAGGTCCACCGCCGACAGCACCAGCAAAATGGCCAGCGCACTCCACACCAGCGGGATGGACAGCAGCACGCGGCCCACTCCCTTGAGAAAGCCGCCCACATGGCGCTGCAGCAGCTGCCACAGGCGATAGAGGATGGTGTTGGTCCAGAGGGTTTTGGCCTTATACCGCGCCGCCAGAGACGGCACCAGCAGCGCGGCCATGGCGATGAGCACGATCTTGCACAAAAATGCCGTTTCGGCGTCCCACGCCTCGGTGCCTACCATGAACACAAACAAGCCGGCGCACAGGTAGAGATCCAGCGGGATGCGGTCCAGCCACGTCAGGTGCAGGCCCTCGTGGCCCTCCCAGTAGCCGGCGGAGCGCAGCTGGAAGGAGAAGCAGGGGATGAACACCACCACGCAGGCCACGTTGATGACCATGGCCAGAAACTCGGCGTAATACCAGGCGGAGAAGAAACTCATGAAGAACACGATGGCCGCGCCGGTCATGCCGATGGCGGTGATGACCTTGGCCCAGAGCTTGTTAAGGTGCTTTTTCATCGCGTCTCGCCCTCCATTTTGTAGCCCTTGCCCCAGACCACCTTGAGATAGCGGGGCTCGGCGGGGTTGATCTCGATCTTTTCGCGGATGTGGCGCACATGGACGGCCACGGGATTGTCGGCGGCGGGGGCCTCATGCCAGACACGGCGGTAGATCTCCTGCGGAGAGTAGACCTTGCCGGCGTTGAGCATCAAAAGGCGGAGGATGTCGTATTCAATGGGGGTCAGATTCACCCGCTCGCCGTCCACCGTCACGGTTTTGGCGTCGTCATCCAGCGAGATGCCGCCCACGGTGACGGTGCTGGGCTGCACGGTGCCGCCGCCCAGCGTCAGATAGCGCCGCAGCTGGGACTTGACCCGGGCCAGCAGCTCCACGGGGTTGAAGGGCTTGGTGACATAGTCGTCAGCGCCCAGATTGAGGCCTAAGATCTTGTCCGTGTCCTCGCTTTTGGCGGTGAGGAGGATAACGGGCAGGTTGTGGTTTGCCCGCAGTTCCGTCAGACACGTGATGCCGTCCATCACGGGCATCATCACGTCCAGCAGCGCCAGATGGATGTCCTCGCGCTCCACAATGTTCAGCGCTTCGCGGCCGTTGTGGGCGGGGAAGACGCGGTAGCCCTCGGCGGTGAGATAGATGGTGAGAGCCGAGACGATATCTTTTTCGTCGTCGCAGACAAGGATGTTGTACATAAGAAACACTCCTGTGAAAAGAATCGATGATGTATTTACTGCCTCCGGCGGGCACTTTTTGTCAAGAGCGACAAAAAGTACCAAAAAACGCCCTTTGAAACCAATGGTTTCAAAACTTCCTTTGCGCGAAGTACAGCTCAACTTGCGCTATATGTTACCGCGCGGAAATCGGCGTGCGGAAACTTCCTCTAAATGTTGCATGGTCTTACGCATCCCCCTCGCTCGTCCGCTTACCCGTTCAAAATGTAGGAGACACCGCTTCTACATTTCAGAGCGGGGCGGCAGCAAAAAGAGAAGCAGGGACAATACCTGATTTGCACCAAAAACGCTGTTGTAACAAAACGCGCGGTAGGGAGAAAAACATTCTGCCCAAACTGCCCCGTGCAAGGATCCATGACACCCCAAAAATACGAGCCAAAGGCGATGGATTTTTGGCTGGTGGAATGCATGCGAGCGCGAAGCGCGTAGCTGGTCAAGGAAACATTGGTTCCTTGCGGCGTTTCTTTGGTGACTTTCTTTCGCTGGTGAAAGAAAGTCACCCTGCGGAGCAAATGAGTATATGGAGGCTTTGGTGGAAGGGAGCCAAAGGGGGGACGTCTTATTTACCCCACCCAGCGGAAGTGACCGGTCACTTCCATGCGGTGCATCTGGTTGCGCTCCACCGCGTCCTCGATGGGATTGCCGTGGTGGATGATGAAGGGGATGCCGTCGCGGTTGCGGCGGTCGGAACAGATGGCGATGTGGTCGCGATCGCCGAAAATGACGATGTCGCCGCCCTGCCAGTCCTCGGGATTCTCCAGCGAGCAGGTGAGTACCTGCGCGTGGCGGCGGAAGAAGGTGTCCAGCGTGCTGACGCGGCGGAAGTCGATGTTGCCGTCGGGCGTGGGGATGAAGGGATAGGCGTCGCGGTTTTCCTGAATGTCCGCGTCCACCAGATCCTTGAGCTCATACCCTGCCGAGCGGAAGGCCTGCCAGATCACGTCGGTGCACACGCCCAGTCCGTCGTCGGGATAGCCGCCGGCGTAGTACTTGCTGGCGTAGTGGGGGTCGGTGGCGATATAGGCCCGGGCGCCCCAGACCAGATCCTGATCGTCCGCCAGACCGTCGCCGTCGGCGTCAAACTCGCTGTGCACTTCTGTGATGCCCAGTTCCTCGGCGGTGTAGTACCGCTGGGGCAAAAAGGGGATCAGGGCGGCGATCAGCAGCGCGGGGATCACCAGCAGCCACCAGCGGCGGCGTTTTTTGGGGGCGGTGTAGCGTTTCATGGGAAATCCTTTCTTTGGGAGGGACCGATGTCGGTCCCTCATCCGCCCCGCAAAGCGGGGCACCTTCCCCCAGAGGGGGAAGGCGTTGGCGATACGTTTATTATAACACGATATAACTCAGAACGGAAGAGCCGTGCCGTCCTTGCGGCGGCGCAGTTCGGCGGCGCTGACGCGGTGCTCGATGGGCTTCCACTCCACCTTCTGGAAGAGGGCCGAGATGGCAATGGGAATATACGTGGCCATAAAGAGGGGGAAGGTGAAGGCATAGAGTACCTTTTTCCACGCCGAGGTGCCGATGGCGCGCCACTCACTGGCGGTAGTGATGGCGCCCACCACGAAGAGGGTACCGTACACGCCCAGCAGCAGTTCACCCAGACTCCACAGCGCGGTCTGCACGCTGCCGCCGCCCATGAGACCCAGTACGATACTGCTGAGGTTACAGACAATGCTGACGGCGGAAAGGAAGAAGGCGGGCATGATGTTCATGGACATGTCAAAGCAGGACCAGCTGCCACGGAAGATGCCCTGAATCAGGTCGCGTCCATAGTGCTGAAAGACCTGGATATAGCCTTTGGCCCAGCGCTGGCGCTGCCGCCAGGACTGGCGGAAGGTGGTGGGCTGCTCGTCATAGAGCACGGCGTCGGGGCAGAAGGCCACCTTGCGGCCGCGGGTGATCTGGTGGATGGAGAACTCGATATCCTCCGTCAGCAGATGGAAGGGCCAGGGGCCGATCTCCTGCAGCACCTTGCGGCTGAAGAGGAAGCCGGTACCGCTGACGGCGCAGCTGGTGCCCAGCAGGTGGCGGGCATGGTTGAGGTAGCGGCTCTCCCGCAGAAACCACAGGGCGTAGCCGGCGCTGATCCAGTTGTCACCGTAGTTCTTGCTGTTGCGGTAGCTGGTGATGATGTCGTGGCCGTCGGAGAAGGTCTCGTTCATGCGCTGGATGTAGTCGGGGGCGAGGATGTTGTCGGCGTCAAAGACGAAGTAGCCGTCAAAGCCGTCGGGATAGTCGCGGTCTAAGTAGTGCAGCAGCGTCTGCAGCGCGTAGCCCTTGCCCACCTGCTCGCGATTGGAGCGCTCGTAGCAAACCGCGCCGGCGCAGCGGGCAATGAGGGCGGTGTCATCGGTGCAGTTGTCCGCCAACACGAAGACGGACACAAGGCTCTGGTCGTAGGTCTGGGAGCGGATGCTGGCGATGAGATCACCGATGACGGCTGCCTCGTTGCGGGCGCAGATCAGCACGGCGTAGCGGTTGGCCTTGGGCGCGGCGTGGGGCCTGTCCTTTTTCAGCCACGGTACGGGGATGTAGAAAAACTGATAGGCGTAGCAGACGACAAATAAAACGCTGACGGCAAAGTTGATCCAGCGCAGAGTTTCCATGACGGTTTTCCTTTCTCCCTGAAAGGGCAGGGGACTGTTGTGTATCAAGTGTACTAACTGTATTAGTACACTTACGTTAACATAAGCAGGGGCGCGTGTCAAGCATTTTGCCGCTGCCCCTTTGCAGCATGAGTATAGAAAAAATTCCCTTAAGAAAAAAGAGGGGGAAAGTTTAAGATTTGTTGAAGACGAAATGCCGTGCACTGTCCGTTTTTTGGGACGGAACTCTTGGTAAGATGGGTACAACAAGAGAAGGAACCGCCGTATGAACGGAAAGGAGCGCAAATATGAACAAGTTTTTTGATTATCTGGAAATGGACCTGCCGGACTGCGTGATCCGCGAGCTGCTGCACTACATCCGCCGCTTTGCCGCGGCCTTCGGCTCCGACATGCCGGTGGAGGGCAAAATGGGCAAATACGCCTTCTGCGCCAGCGCGCAGCACAGCGGCTCCGTGCGGGTGCACTGGGTGCAGGTAGGCCGGGAGCGCATCGCGGTGGATGCCACCATTTAACGCTCTCTGTTGCGGCTGCGGCTTGACAAAGGCGGGATTTGTGCATAAAATACCCTGTAAAGGAACACAGTATGGCGCGATGCCGTATCAAAAACATCTGAAGATGCAGGCATCCGGAACAGCGGATGCCTGCGTGTATTTTTCCGGGAAAGGACACAGCATGAACCAGCCTTACACCGTCAGCCGAACGGAAAAACTGAAAAAGAAGGGCCGCAAGGGCCTGTTCCGGCTGCTGTTCAGCCGCACGGGTCTGGTGGCCGTGGTGCTGCTTTTGAACATCGCCCTTCTCACGGCGGTGGTGCTGCGCTTCCGGGAGTATATCCTGCAGTACGTGGGAATCGCCACGGCGCTGAGCGTGGTGCTGATGATGGTGCTCATCAGCAGCCGGGCCAATGCGTCGGTAAAGGTGACGTGGCTGGTGATCTTCACGGTGCTGCCGGTGTTCGGTCTGGTGCTGTATATCTACACCCAGAGCGATTTGGGACACCGCGCCCTGCGCGACCGCATCCATGAGCTGATCAAAAAGACCCGCGGTAAGCTGTCCCAGACGGACGCGCAGGGAAAGCTGCAGCTGGCCGACGCCGGTGCAGGCGGTCTGAGCCGCTATCTCTGGCGCTGCGGCCATCCCACCTATGAAAACTGCGACGTGACCTATTTCCCCAGCGGCGAGGAGAAGTTCGCCGCCATGCTTCAGGAGCTGGAAAAGGCCCGCAGCTTCATCTTCATGGAGTATTTCATTCTGGAAAAGGGTGAAATGTGGGACACGGTGCTGGACATTCTGGAGCGCAAGGCCCGCGAGGGCGTGGACGTGCGCGTCATGTATGACGGCACCTGTGAGGTGGCGCTGGTACCCCGGGGCTACGCCCGGGAGCTGGAAAAGCGGGGCTTGAAGGCCAAGGCCTTCGCGCCGCTGATGCCCTTCCTCTCCACCCACTACAACTATCGCGACCACCGCAAGATTCTGGTCATCGACGGACAGGTGGCCTTTACCGGCGGCATCAATCTGGCCGACGAGTATATCAACCGCGTGGACCGCTTCGGCCACTGGAAGGACACGGCCATCATGGTGCGGGGCGAGGCGGTGAAAAGCTTTACCCGCATGTTTTTGCAGATGTGGAGCATGGAGGGCAAAACGGCGGAGTTCGACCGCTTTTTGTCCGTGCCCGTCGATCCGCCCCGGGGCGGCCGGGGCTACGTGATCCCCTACGGCGACTGCCCGCTGGACGATGACATGATCGGCGAGCGGGTGTATATGGACATCCTCAACCGCGCGCAGAAGTATGTCCACATCTTTACCCCCTACCTCATCATCGACGGCGAGATGGAGGCGGCGCTGAAATTTGCCGCCGAGCGGGGCGTGGATGTGACGCTGATCCTGCCCGGCACGCCGGATAAGAAGGTGCCCTACGCCCTGGCCAAGACCCATTATCCCTCGCTTCTGGATTCGGGCGTGAAGATCTACGAGTATGTGCCCGGCTTCGTCCATGCCAAGAGCTTTGTCTGCGACGATATCGAGGGCGTGGTGGGCACCATCAACCTCGATTACCGCAGCCTTTACCACCACTTTGAGTGCGCGGCCTATCTCTATGATGTCAAGTGTATCGGCGATATGGAAGCGGATTTTCAGGCCACACTGAAAAAGTGCCGCCGCGTGACGCGCCAGACGCTGAAGAAGGAGAAGTGGACGCGCCGCTTCACCGGCTTTGTGCTCAAGGCCCTGGCACCGCTGCTGTAATTACTTTTGAAGCCAACGGCTATCACGGCGCGCCGGGTCGTCGCGCCCTACACAAATACAAAAAAGAGGACTTTTCCTGTGGGAAAAGTCCTCTTTTTTATTCGTATTGCGAGAGTGTATCGCGGCACCATGCCTTGAAATCCTCCACCGCCGTCTGGGGGGCGAGGAGCTTTACCTGCGCGCCGAACTGGAAGAGCCAGCCGTAGAAGGTGGGGCCACTCTCCACCTCTGCCGAGACCTCGATGCAGCCGCCGTCCACCGCGCGCATATGGGCGTCGGCGCCGAAGCGGTCGATGGCGATGTTGAGAAGCTTTTCGTCCATGCGCAGCGTGACGCGGGTGCTCTCGCCGTTATACATATCAAAGGTGGTGCGGGTGTACGTGCCCAGATCGAAGCCCTCCGGCAGCGCGCCGCGCTGCTCGTCCAGCACGGTCAGGTTACTGATGCGGTCTACCCGGTAGTGGCGGTAGTCACGGATGGCGGCGTCGTAGGCCACAAGGTAATAGTATCGGTCCACGCACAGAGCCACCGGATCGGTGACGTACACGGCGCCGCTGCGGCGGTAGGCCTTCTGGCCGTCCACCGTCCAGTCGAAGTAGCGGAAGGAGATCTTCTTGTTCTCGTTGATGGCGGTGTTGATGCCGTCCACCGCGTAGTAGAGGGTCTCGTTGACGGTGCGCAGGCGGTTCATCACGTACACCTGCCGCCTGAGCTGCCGTGCGCCGTAGCGGCTGGTGAGCTGCTCTAATTTGGCGATGAGCTCCATGCTCTTACTCTTGGTGAGGAAGGGGGAGGCCTGCACTACGTCGATCAGCAGCTTCAGCTCCGGCAGCTGGAAATCCCGCTCGCCCAGAAAATAGCCGAAGTTTTTGGCCTTGACGGTCTGGATATCCATGCCGAACAGGCGCAAAAGCTCGATGTCGTCGTAGATGCTTTTGCGCTCGGCGCTGATGTCGTAAGACGCGAGGTAGGCGATCATCTCCTGCAGCGTTTTGGGATGCTGCTCGTCCGTCTCCTGCTGGAAAAAACGGGCCAGATATAAGAGCTTCAGCTTCTTGTTGGCCATGGCGCTCCCTCCTTCGTGAAGATAGTTCCATGATACCACAAAACCCGCCCGTTGGGAAGAATTTTGTCAGCTTTTCCCCGCCGCCTGCCGCAGCAGTTGGCACTCGTGGTCGGTGAGATCGGTGAGCGTCAGCGCGTCGGACAGGGGCGAGAGGCCCAGCGAAATGTCGCAGTCGATGCGCCCCGCGGCGGTGAAGGGCACGGCGGAGCTGAGGGCACAGCCGGCCTCCGCCCCATCCGCGCAGGCCAGAAATACGCCGCGCAGACCGGCAAGACCCGTCTGGCCGGTGTCAGCGTGGGCGCTGCGGCTGCCGGTCATGACGGCGCGGCACACCAGCACGGGTGCGTCGGGCGCGGCGGCGGGGAGGGTCGCCTGCTGTGCGGCGCGGCGGACGGTCTGCAGCAGCTCATCGGTGGAGATGGTCACGGAGGTGACGGCGTCGGCGGGACGCAGCTCATCCGCCGTTTTTCCCACGCAGTGCGCCGCCACTGCGTCCGCCTGCCGGTACCACTCAGCGCCCAGTTGGGAGGCCTTGTGCATGCCGTAAGCGTCCCCCAGCGTGCGCTTGGAGGGGAAGACGGTGCCGTCAAACAGCAGCAGCGTGCCGGCCGTGTCAAAGGGGACGCGGGCGCTGATGCCGTCCACGGTGCACGCGCGGATGACGCCGCCGCCATCCACCACCACGGCGGCTGCCGTCATCTCGGTGCGGGCGTAGCCGGGGAAGGCTTCGGTGGCGTGCATGCTCTGGGAGAGACTGGCCGTGACGGCAAGGCCCAGATAGAAGCGTTCCTCCACCGGCGCCGGCGCCATGACCTCCACGGCGGGAGGCGGCGCTTCCGGCGCGGCGCAGCCGGTGAGAGAGAGGATGAGGAGAAGAAGCGGCAGACGTTTCACGGTTTGGCCTCCTTTTCATAGTGGTGCATTTCCCAGTGGATGAGGCCGGAGAGCACCGCTCGCAGCAAAATGATGATGCCCAGCGTCAAAAGCTCGTGCAGCTCGCGGATGAGCACGGTTTTCAAGATCTCGGCGGCCATTTTGAACTCCAGACTCAACGCCAGCCCCGCCGCAAGGCGGAATTGCACATCGCCTACGCGGCCGGTCAGCAGCAAACGCAGCCAGCGGACAAAGGCCGCCGCCACCGACACCGCCACCACCGCCGCGCCCATCAGCTCGCAGACGGGGATGAGCAGGCGCAGGAGCTGTTCCAGCAGATTTTCCACAAAAAATCACCTCTTTTGGGAGAGGATACCCAAAAGAGGTGGCGGATAAACCAAAGATGTTCAGTTTTGGCGTTCTACCTGCAGCGCCGTCTGCAGGGGATAGGTCACCACCGCGACAGCGTCCAAGTTTTCGCGGTGCATGTCCACGGCGGTGAGGGAGCGGTTTGCGGCGGTGGCGTAATAATAGACGCCGCCATCGGTGCAGCAGGAGGAATAGAGGGTCTCCTCGTAGTCATCGCCGCCCAGATGGCAGCAGCCGCGGGTCTGGGCAACAATATCGAGGATGCGGAAAAAGCGGCTGACGGTCTCCGCTTCCGTCTCTCCCGGCAGAGCGTGGCGGGCGGTGAAGGCGGCGCGGACGAAGCGGGAGGCGGAGTCCAGTCCGCCGGGCAGGCCGCGGCTGCCGAGTCCACGGGAGAAGACAGGGAATGCGGGGTCTTCCGGGGTGAGGGCGTGGTACTGCTGGAGATTTTCGCGGTGGAAGGGGAAGGGCGGCTCGTTGGTGAGGACGCGGGTGTCGTTCTCGTAAATTTGCAGGCCGTCGGCGGTGGACTCCACCACCAGCGCGCCGGTTTTGTCGGCCATGAGCCAATGGAGCGGCGAGGCGGGCAGGTGAGGGGCGAAGCTCTCATCCCAAACGTTTACCGTTTCCAGCGCGGCGCGGGCTTGCGCCAATGTGGAGCAGCGGCTCAGGAGCCACGGGATCAGCTCAAAGGATGCGATGTTGGCCTTGCCCGCGCGGCAGGGGTGATAGACGCAGCTTTGGGGGAAGTTGAGACCGGCCATGCTCAGGCCGCGCTCGTTGGTGGCCTCGTAGTAGAGGGGGAAGCCCGCGGCCACGTGGGCCATGCCGATCATGGCGTAGTGGCGGGGCAGCTGCTCGCCGCAGCGGAAGGAAAAGGGATAGCGGCGGGGCGTGACGGCCACGGATTCGCCGTAGGAGCACTCCAAGTCCAGATTGCGGCCGAAGCAGTGGGTGAAGCCTGAGAAGGAAACAGCGGTACACATAAAAATCACCTCTTGGGGGCAGTTTGGTCAGCTTGTGACAGATTATGCGGCAGAGTAGCACAACAAAAGGGAAAAAGCAAGGAGAAAAGGCGATATTTTACAGTTCCGTCACATTTCACCGTTCCGTCGGCGGTTGACGGCAAGGGCGGTTTTATAGTATAATACATTGATTTATTATGCGGAGGTATACCCTTATGTGGATCGCGGACGGTTGGAGAGATTATGAGCTGATTGATTGCGGCAGCGGAGAGAAGCTGGAGCGCTGGGGCGACCAGATCCTGGTGCGTCCCGACCCGCAGGCCATCTGGGAGTCAGAGCGCACCCATCGCGGCTGGCGCACCGCCAACGCCCGCTACAGCCGCAGCAACACCGGCGGCGGCCATTGGGACAAGAAGAAGCTGCCGGAGAGCTGGCCCATCGCCTACAAGGAGCTGAAGTTCCAGGTCAAGCCCATGAACTTCAAGCACACCGGTCTTTTCCCCGAGCAGGCGGCCAACTGGGATTTTGCCATGGACAAGATCCGCAATGCCGGCCGTGAGATCCGCGTTTTGAACCTGTTCGCCTACACCGGCGGCGCCACGGTGGCCTGCGCGGCGGCCGGCGCCAGCGTGTGCCATGTGGACGCGGCCAAGGGCATGGTGGCCTGGGCCAAGGAGAACGCCAAGTGCTCCGGCCTCGCCGAGGCCCCCATCCGCTGGATCGTGGACGACTGCGCCAAGTTTGTCGAGCGCGAGATCCGCCGCGGCAAGACCTACGACGCCATCATCATGGACCCGCCCTCCTACGGACGCGGCCCCGGCGGCGAGGTGTGGAAGCTGGAGGAGAATCTCTTCCCCTTCGTGAAGCTGTGCGCTCAGGTTTTGAGCGACAAGCCCCTCTTTGTGATCATCAACTCCTACACCACCGGCCTTGCCCCCTCGGTACTGGGTTACATTCTGCATATGCTGGTGGCAAGCAAATACGGCGGCAAGGTCAGCTGGGACGAGCTGGGCCTGCCGTGCACCGAGTCCGGTATGGCGCTGCCCTGCGGCGCAACGGGCCGGTGGATGAGTGAATAAGGAAAGAAAGCGATAATCGATATGGCAACGATGCTGGAAACAAAAAATCTGACGTTCTACTATCCGGCGGAGGAGGGCCGCGAGGCCACCGCCGCGCTGCGGGAAGTGACGCTGGCCATCCAAAAGGGCAGCTTTACGGTGGTGCTGGGCCACAACGGCTCGGGCAAGTCCACGCTGGCCAAGCATATGAATGCGGTGGTGCTGCCCTCCAGCGGCAAGGTCTATGTGGACGGCATGGACACCTGCGACGAACAGCTCCTGCTGGAGATCCGGCGGCGGGTGGGCATGGTGTTCCAGAACCCGGACAACCAGATCGTGGCCAACGTGGTGGAAGAGGATGTGGCCTTCGCGCCGGAGAATCTGGGCGTACCCAGTAAGGAGATCCGGCAGCGGGTGGATGATGCCCTGGCCGCCGTGGGTATGAGCGAGTTTGTGCGCCATGCGCCCCATCTCCTCTCCGGCGGACAGAAGCAGCGCGTGGCCATCGCCGGCGTCATCGCCATGGAGCCGGAGTGCATCGTGCTGGATGAGGCTACCGCCATGCTGGACCCCGCCGGCCGGCGCGAGGTGCTTGCGGCGGTGCAGCGGCTCAATCGGGAGCGGGGCATCACCGTGGTGCTCATCACCCACCATATGAACGAAGCCGAAAACGCCGACCGTGTCATCGTGATGGATCACGGCCGCGTGGCCATGGACGGCACGCCCCGTCAGGTGTTCGCCCGGGTGGCGGAGCTGAAGGAGCTGGGCCTTGCCGCGCCCCACACCGTGGAGCTGCTGGCCGCACTCAACGAGAGCGGCATGCTGCTGCCGCTGGAGGCTGTGACGGTGGAGGAATGTGCTGACGCCATCTTCCACGCCTTTGCCGCAGACGAGAAGGAGTAAGAAGCATTGGAACCGATCATTCGTGTCAAAAATCTGACCCATACCTACAGCGCCGGTACGCCCTTTGAGCGCAGCGCTGTGGCGGGGATGGAGCTTGAGGTGATGCCGGGCGAGTTTCTGGGCATCATCGGCCACACCGGCTCGGGCAAGTCCACGCTGATCCAGCACCTCAACGGCCTTTTGAAGCCCACCGACGGCCAAATTCTGCTGGACGGAACGGACATCTGGGAAAAGCCCAAGGAGATCCGCCGGGTGCGTTTTCAGGTGGGTCTGGTGTTCCAATATCCGGAGTACCAGCTGTTTGAAGAGACGGTCTATAAGGACATCGCCTTTGGCCCGGGCAACATGGGCCTTCCCAAAGAGGAGATCGACCGGCGGGTGCGTCAGGCGGCCGCCTTCGTGGGCCTGAGCGAGGACATGCTGGACAAGTCCCCCTTTGAGCTCTCCGGCGGACAGAAGCGCCGCGTGGCCATTGCCGGCGTCATCGCCATGGAGCCCGAGGTGCTGATCCTCGACGAGCCCACCGCCGGCCTTGACCCCGCGGGACGGGAGAAGATCCTTGCCCAGATCCGCGCCTACCACAAGGAAAAGGGCACCACCGTCATTCTGGTGAGCCACTCCATGGAGGAGATCGCCCAGAACGTGGACCGCATCGTGGTGCTCAAGGGCGGCAAGCGGTATATGGACGGCACGCCCCGTGAAGTGTTCGCCCGCGCCGAGGAGCTGGAGGCCGTGGGACTGGACGTGCCGCAGGTGACGCGCGTGGCCATGGCCCTGCGCCGCCGCGGACTTCCCATCGACACCGCCGTTTACACGGTGGAGGAACTGAAAAGTGCGCTGCTGCGCCTGAAAGGGGGCACGGCACATGCTTAAGGATATTACGCTGGGCCAGTATTTCCCCGGAAATACGCTGGTGCACCGTCTGGACCCCCGCACCAAGCTGTTGTGCGTGGTGCTCTATATCGTGGCGCTGTTCAGCGCCAAGGGCATCGTGGGCTATGCCATCATGGCGTTGGCGCTGGCGGTGAGCATCTATGTGTCCCGCGTGAAGCTCAAATCGCTGACGAAGGGCCTGAAGCCCATTTATATCATCCTCGTCTTTACGGCGCTGATGAACCTCTTTTTCAACGAAGGCACGCCCGTTGCCGACGTGTGGCTGCTGCGCAGCATCACGTGGGAGGGTCTGGAGCGCGCCGTGTTCATGGTGCTGCGCATCGTGATGCTCATTATGGGCACCTTCCTTGTGACCTACACCACCAGCCCCATCAGCCTGACTGACGGACTGGAGAGCTTGCTTTCGCCCTTGAAGAAGCTGCGTTTGCCGGTGCATGAGCTGGCCATGATGATGTCCATCGCGCTGCGGTTCATCCCCACCCTCATTGAGGAGACGGACAAGATCATGTCGGCCCAGAAGGCGAGAGGCGCCGACTTTGACTCGGGCAATCTCCTGCAGAAGGCCAAGGCGCTGGTGCCCATTCTGGTGCCCCTCTTTATCAGCGCCTTCCGCCGCGCCGACGAGCTGGCCACGGCCATGGAGTGCCGGTGCTATCACGGCGGCGAGGGCCGCACCAAGCTGCACGTGCTGCGCTACAAGCCCTGCGATTTTGCGGTGATGGCCGGCTTTGCCGCGCTGTGCGCCGTGGTGATCGTGCTGCGAGGCGTGGGCGTGTGAGGTGGCGGGAAGACGCGTTTGTTGCCTCCGGCGGCATACTTTTGTCAAGAGCAACAAAAGTATGCAAAAACGCCCTTTGAAACCCATGGTTTCAAAACTTCCTTTGCACGGAGTACAGCTCAACTTGCGCAACTCATAACCGCGCGAAAATTGGCGTGCGGAAACTTCCTCTAAATGTTGCATGGCCTTACGCATCCCCCTCGCTCGTCCGCTTACCCGTTCAAAATATAGAAGCATCAGCTCCTACATTTCTGAGTGGTGCGGCAGCGAAAAGAGAAGTAGGCACAATACCTGATTTGCACCAAAAACGATTTTTCTTACACAGCGCGCGGTAGGGACTAAAACAATTTGCCCAAAGTGGCCTGTGCAAGGAGGTCAAGGAACCATCGGTTCCTTGCGGCGTTTCTTTGGTAACTTTCTTTCGCTGGTGAAAGAAAGTTACTCGTCGAAGACAGGACAAGATGGCAGTATAGCAGGGAGATGGTCCTGTACGGGAAACCCCTCAGTCAGCTTTGCTGACAGCTCCCTTTACACAAGGGAGCCAAAGGAGTAGTTTTATTTGATTTAAGAAAGGTGGTGGGCGAGATGCGAAACATTGCCCTGATTCTGATGTACAACGGCTCGGCCTACCACGGCTGGCAGGTGCAGAAAACGGAAGTGACGGTGGCCGAAACGCTGGAGCGGGGCCTTTCCATGGTGTGCGGCGAGAAGATCAAGGTTGTGGGCTGCGGCCGCACCGACGCCGGCGTCCACGCCGAGCACTATGTGGCCAATTTCCGCACCTCCTCCCGCATCCCTGTGGACCGCATCCCCTTTGCCGTCAACACCCACATTCCCGAGGACATCGTGGTGAAGGCGGCTTACGAGGTGGCCGACGACTTCAACGCCATCGGCTCTTGCATCCGCAAGGAGTATACCTACCGCATCTACAATTCCCGCATCAAAAACCCCTTCTACGTCAACCGCGCCTATTTCTACCCCAAGCGGCTGGACGAGGCGGTGATGGACCGTGCCGCCCGCATGTTTGAGGGCACCCACGATTTTGCCGCCGTGCGCTCGGTGGGCACCAACGTGAAAAGCACGGTGCGCACCATCCACTACTGCCATGTGGAGCGGCGGGGCGAGCTGCTGGAATTGAAGGTATGCGCCAACGGCTTTTTGTATAATATGGTACGGGCCATCACCGGCACGGTGCTCTATGCCGCCGAAGGCAAGCTGACGCCGGAGGATATTCCGGTGATCCTGGACTCCGGCAACCGGACGCTGGCGGGCCCCACGGTGCCGCCGGGAGGACTGTATCTGACCCGCGTGTGGTATGAGGATGAACGGCTCAATGGATAAGAAAATGGAATTTACCCGGGGCAATCCGCAGGAGGAGGCCCCCAAGAGAATTGAAAAGAAGAGTAAGCGCCGCATCCTGCCGCTGCTGGGCGTGGTGCTGGGCGTTTTGCTGATCGTGCTGGCCGCCGTGCTGTGGGATTCCACCGCCTTTGACGGGCTGCGCCGCGCGGTGATCTACGCCTCGGCGGAGAAGGACGAGACGGGCTGCGCCAAGCTCTACACCTACGCCGCGGAGAAGGACGGGTGCTATGCCTCCCTTGGCGGCAGTCTGGTGCAGGCCACGGCCCGCCGCATCCTGCTGCTGGGTGAGGACGGTCAGGCCCGCTACAATGCCGACGTGAAGTTCACCCGCAGCGCCGTGGTATCCAACGGCCAGCTGGCGGCGGTGTACGACATCGGCGGCACCGACATCCACCTGCTCAACAGCAAGGGTCTGGTGCGCCGTCTGACGGCGGAGGGCGAGATCCTCTCGTGCACCCTCAACGAAAAGGGCGCGCTGGCGGTGACCATCAACAAAAGCGGCTACAAGGCCGCCGTGGTGGTCTATAACGAAAAGGGCGAGAAGGCCTTTGCCTTCCACTCCTCCGACCGGTTTTTGATGACGGCCGCCGTGTCCCGCGACGGCAAGACCATGGCGGCGGTGACGCTGGGTCAGAACGAGGGCGTGTTTGCCAGCAATCTGGTGCTCTACGCGCTGAACAGCACCGAGCCGCTGACGGACAGCCTTCTGACCGGCAGCGCCGTGTACGAGCTGACCGCCATGGGCAAGCGCTGGTGCGCCGTGGGTGAGGACGGGCTCCATATCCTCACCGCGGACGGGGAAAAGGCCGCTTTTTACGATTTTGAAGGCAGCTATCTGCGCCGCTGCACGCTGGAGGGCGACGGCTTTGCCGCCGCGCTGCTGGGCCGCTACAAGTCCGGCACGCAGGCCCGTCTGGTGACAGTGGATGACGAGGGCGTGCTTCTGGCCGCCGCGGACGTGGAGAAGGAAGTGCTGAGCCTGTCCGCCGCCGGCAAGTATGTGGCGGTGCTCTACAGCGACGAGCTGGTGATTTACGACAAAAATCTGGAAGTCTGCGCCCGTCTGGAGGACATGAGTGCCGCCAAGCAGGTGCTGATGCGCGCTGACGGCAGCGCGGTGCTGGTGGGCGCGGATTCCGCCAGTCTGTATTTACCCTAAAAGGAGGGGAAACGTATGATGCTCGCAGATATCGTGATCGCGGCGGTGCTGGTGCTGGCGGTGATCATCGGCGCGTGGAAGGGTCTGGTGAAGAGCCTTGCCGGCGTGGTGATCGTGGTGGCGGCCTTTATCGGCGCATCCTTTGTGGCCAATGCCTTTGCCGAGCCCGTGGCCGACTGGCTGGGGCCGGTGATCGAGGAGAATATTCTCGACAAGCTGGCGGCGGAGGACACCACCGACGCCGAGACCATGCTTTCGGCCTTCCATTTCCGCGGCGAGAGCCTGCAGCAGATGGTGGACGAGGTGATGGGCAAGGTGAAGGAGACGGGAATGGATCTCCTGAGCGCCGTGACGGACAGCGTGGCACAGTCCGTGGCCTATGCCGCCGTATATCTGGTGGCGTTTCTGGCGCTGCTGCTGGTGCTGTGGCTTTTGATGAAGCCGGTGCATCTGCTGGTGAAGCTGCCGGGCCTGCGGACGGTCAACGCGCTGGGCGGCGGCGCATTGGGCCTTGTGTGGGGTGCGCTGCTGGTGTTCTTCGCCGTGTGGCTGATGCAGCGGTTTGACTGGTACATCACCGCCGACATGGTGGCAAACTCCACGCTGCTGCACTTCTTCGCCACCAACAGCCCCATCAGTCTCATTACGTCTTTGTAAATTCGCCGGACTTCCGGCATATCCATATACCCATAACGGAGGGAAACCATGCAACCGACAATCTGTTCCAAATGTAAGAAAAACGTGGCCGTTGTGTTCATCTCCCGCATGAACGAGAAGGGCGAGCCCACCAACGAGGGCCTGTGCCTCAAGTGCGCCGCGGAGCTCAAGCTCCCGCAGGTGGAGGACATGATGCGCCGCATGGGCATCACGCCCGAGGATCTGGAGGGCATCAACACTGAGATGATGCAGGCCTTCGGCGGCGCCGAGGAGCTGGAGGACGCCGGCGACGAGGATGACGGCGACGAGGAGAGCGGCAAGACCGCCACCTTCCCCTTCCTCAACCGCCTCTTTGGCGGCGGTGCGCCCGCCGAGAAGAGCGAGCAGCCCTCCGATAAGGGCGGCCGCGAGGAGAAAAAAGACCGCAAGAACGAGAAAAAGCACAAGTTCCTCGATAATTACTGCATCAATCTGAGCCAGCGGGCCCGTCAGGGCAAGCTGGACGCCGTCATTGGCCGCGAGCAGGAGATCGAGCGCGTGGTGCAGATCCTCAACCGCCGCCAGAAGAACAACCCCTGCCTCATCGGCGAGCCCGGCGTGGGCAAGACCGCCATCGCCGAGGGTCTGGCCCAGCGCATCGTGGCGGGCAGCGTGCCCTTCAAGCTGCGCCAAAAGGAGGTCTACCTCCTCGACCTGACGGCTCTGGTGGCCGGCACTCAGTTCCGCGGCCAGTTTGAAAGCCGCATGAAGGGCCTCATCGAGGAGATCCGGAAGCTGGGCAACATCATCCTGGTCATCGACGAGGTGCACAACATCGTGGGCGCCGGCGACGCCGAGGGCAGCATGAATGCCGCCAATATCTTGAAGCCCGCCCTCTCCCGCGGCGAGATCCAGGTCATCGGCGCCACCACCTTCAACGAGTACCGCAAGCACATCGAAAAGGATACGGCCCTGGAGCGACGCTTCCAGCCTGTCACCGTCAACGAGCCCAACATCGAAGATACCCTGAAGATCCTGCGCGGCATCGCCCACTACTACGAGGCTCACCACGGCGTGAAGATCCCCGACGGCGTGCTGCGTCAGGCCGTGGTGCTCTCCGAGCGCTATATCACCGACCGCTTCCTGCCCGACAAGGCCATCGACCTCATCGACGAGGCCTGCTCTGACCTCAATCTGAAGGACGAGGACATCAACCGCCTGCTGGAAGTGCGGCAGGATCTGGAGAACGTCACCTTTGAGCGCGAGACCCTCATGAGCGCCGACCCCGAGGGCGCCGACATGGATGCCCGCTATGCCCGCATCGCGGAGCTGCGCAGTCAGGAGATGCGCCTGCAGGCCGAGCTTACAGAACTGGAGGCCAAGGGCACGCCGGAGCTGACGGTGGAGAATCTGGCCCGCGTCATCGAGCTGTGGACCAAGATCCCCGCCAGCCGCATCCGCGAAGAGGAGTTCAAGCGCCTTTCCGAGCTGGGCGAGCGTCTGAAAAAGCACATCGTGGGTCAGGACGAGGCCATCGACGCCGTGGCTGCCGCCATCCGCCGCAACCGCGTGGGCATTTCCCCCAAGCATAAGCCCGTCAGCTTCATCTTCGTGGGCTCCACCGGCGTGGGCAAGACGGAACTGGTCAAGCAGCTGGCAGACGACCTCTTCAACGCCCCCGAGTCCCTCATTCGCCTGGATATGTCGGAGTTTATGGAGAAGCACTCCGTTTCCCGCATCGTGGGCTCGCCCCCCGGCTATGTGGGCTACGACGAGGCCGGTCAGCTGACCGAGAAGATCCGCCGCAAGCCCTACAGCGTGGTGCTCTTTGACGAGATCGAGAAGGCCCACCCCGATGTGCTGAACGTATTGCTGCAGATCCTGGACGACGGTGAGATCACCGACGCCCACGGCCGCAAGGTGAATTTTGAAAATACCGTCATCGTCATGACCTCCAACGCCGGCTCCGACAAGGGCGTGGGCAGCGTGGGCTTCGGCCGCAGCAGCGGCGATCAGGACAAGGAGCGTGTGATGAAGGCGCTGCGGGAGTTCCTGCGCCCCGAGTTCATCAACCGCGTGGACGAGATCATCTACTTCAACCGCCTCACCGAGGCGCATTTCCGCGATATCGCCAAGATCATGCTGGAGGAGCTGCGGGATTCCCTGAAGGAGAAGGGCTACACCTTCACCTATGACGAGGCGCTCCTTGACCTGCTGGTGGAGAAGTCCTATTCCGCCACCTACGGTGCCCGCAACCTGCGCCGCACCATCCAGAAGGAGTTGGAGGATGAGATGGCCAGCCGCATCATCGACAGCTACGATAACCCCATCACCCAGATCAAGGCCACCGTGGAAGACGGCGGCGTGAAACTCTACACATTGTGAGAGGAGAGAGGGTATGAACCTTTTTCGCAAAGATATCGAGCCCCGCTGCGCCTACTGTGAAAAGGGCAGCCAGTTCAGCGACACGGAAGTGGCATGCGTCAAGCGGGGCATCGTGCCGGCGGAGCACCACTGCGGCGCTTTCCGCTACGATCCCCTCAAGCGGGTGCCGCCCCGCCCCGTGAAGCTGGAGCAGAATAAGCTGAAGAAGGAAGATTTTTCCCTGTGAGGAGGGGCGAACTATGCGCGTAAGAAACATCTGGGCGGTGTATTTCAGCGCCACCGGTACCACCGAAAAGACGGTGAGAACCGTTGCCGCCGCCGCGGCGGAGGTATTGGACGCGCCGTGGCAGGCCGTCAGCTTTACCCTGCCCCAAGAGCGGCAGGAGAAGCTGCAGTTCTGCACCGGTGATCTGGTGTTTGTGGCCACGCCGGTGTACGCCGGCCGCGTGCCCAATGTGCTGCTGCCCTTTTTGACGGAGAATGTCATCGGCAACGGCGCACTGGCCGTGCCCGTGGTGCTGTACGGCAACCGCAATTATGACGATGCGCTCATGGAGCTGCGCAACATCCTGCAGGCCAATCATTTTGCCTGCGTGGCGGGCGCCGCCTTCGTGGGGGAGCACGCCTTCTCCCGCGTGCTGGCCGCCGGCCGGCCCGACGCCGAGGACTGCGCGCTGATTGAGGGCTTCGGCGAGGCGGTGGGCCGCAAGGTGCGGCGGCTGGAGCACACGCCGGAAACCGCAGTGGCGGTGGGCGGCTGCGATCCTATCCGCCCCTACTACAAGCCCCGGGACCGCCAGGGCAACTTCATCAATATCCTGAAGGTCAAGCCCGTGACGGACATGGACAAGTGCAGCGGCTGCGGTCTGTGCGCTGAAAAATGCCCCATGGGGTCGATTTCCGCCCACAACGTGGCGGAGGTGGCCGGCATCTGCATCAAGTGCTGCGCCTGCGTCAAGGGCTGCCCCACGGGGGCCAAATACTTCACCGACGAGGGCTACCTCTACCACCAGCACGAGCTGGAGGAGATGTATGCCCGCCGCGGGGAAGTGGAGATGTTTTTGTAATGGATGTTTTGCCGAAGCGCAAGTCGCCGCGGCTGGCGGATTGGGACTATTCCTCATCGGGTGCGTATTTCGTGACGGTGTGTACCCGGGGAAAGGAAAGGCTCCTTGGAACGGTCGTAGGGGGCGGCGTTTGGTGCAGTTGACAGCACGTGGAAAGGCTGCACAGGGTATTCTGCTGCAAATGGAGGAGTACAAAACGGTAAAGGTGGAAAAGACAGCCATTATGCCCAACCATATCCACCTGCTCCTGTTCGTGAGGGAAGGTGAGTGTGCCGGTTCGTCGCAAGCGCCGAACCCTACGAATGCGGCTGTTCCGCTGTTTGTGTCTTTGTTCAAACGTAAATGTAATCGAATTTGCGGCGAAAACATCTGGCAGCGCTCTTATCATGACCACATCGTCCGTGACGAGGCCGATTATCAGCGCATTTGGGAATATATCGACACCAATCCTGCCAAATGGCGGGAAGACTGCTTTTACAGCGAATGAAAAAAACCACCCCGATATGGGGTGGTTTTTGTTCTTTTACCGGTGGCTGATCCAGAGCACGGCGAAGATGATCAGCAGGATGAAACCTGCCGAAAGGAACAGGGGAAGAACCGAAAAGGCCATATCGCGTCCTCCTTATACAATATCATACAGTTCCCGCAGGTCGCGGATCTCGTAGTCCACGGTCACATCGTCGGGTCGGGCCTCGCCCTTCAGGTTGTACCAGCAAGCCGGCAGCCCGGCGTTGTTGGCGCCCTTGATGTCGCTGGAGAGGCTGTCGCCGATGACGAGGCAGTTATCCTTCGTGATGCCGTCGATGCGCTCGAAGACATAGTCGAAATATGCCTTGCTGGGTTTGGCGGCGCCGGCCTCCTCGGAGATGAAGGCGGCGGTGATGTAGGGCGCGATGGCGCTGGCGGCGAGACGGGCGCGCTGCACCGAGGCCACGGCGTTGGTGACGATGTACAGCTTGTGGGTGCGGCTCAGCGTCTCCACCACCTCCAGCGCGTGGGGCAGGAGGGCGGTGCTGCTGCCAAGACCTGCGAGCTGGATGCGGTTGCACTCGGCGGGGTCGGCGTCCACGCCCATGGCGGCGCAGAAGCGGCGGAACCGCTCCACCACCAGAAACTCCTTGGTTACCTCACCGCGGTCCAACTGATGCCACAGGGGGCGGTTGATGGATTCGTAGAACTCGTACAGCTCCTCGGTATAGGTCAGGCCGCAATATTCGCACGTTTGGGCAAAGGCGTTGTGGTTGGCGGCTTCAAAGTCGAAGAGGGTATTGTCGGCGTCAAACAGCAGGTACTGGTAACGGCTCATGGGCGAGGGCCTCCTTATATATATTATATATAGTATAGCATAAACGACAAAGCGGTGCAACATGGTGCAGGTGGCACAAGCAGCGCAGGGCGATCAGCGGTGGTTTTGACAGCTATCACAAATACTTAAAAAGGAGAAAGTTTTTGAAAAAAGAGGGTTGACAAAACGGGGGTGTCATGGTATTCTATCAAAGCTGTCTGCGAGAACGGACGGCGGGTCCAAAAAAATCGACAACTTTTGAAAAAAGGTGTTGACAAGAGCGGAAAGTTGTGGTAGCATAGAACTGTTCCGCGAATGGGACGTGTACCTTGTAAATTAAACAATGAACGAAACGAAAAGCACCAGACGGGAGCACAGAAATGTGCGACTAGAAGCTTGCGCGAAGTACCGGGTTTAGTCAATTACCGGG
>SVMH01000071.1 GCA_015067525.1 Oscillospiraceae bacterium
CCGCAGCCGCACCCATGCTGACCCGGTAGCGCGGCGGCTGCAGCGCTGCTTCCGGCGCAGCCAGTCGTGTCAGCAGCCGCGTGACCACGGCAGTCTGGGCCGATTGGATGCGGCGCAGCTCCTCCAGGCGCACGGAGCCCTGTCTGCGGCAAAGCCGCAGCTCCAGCTGGTGATTCAGCGCGGCGGTAAAGGCCTCCGGGCGGCGACAGCGCTCCAAAAAGGCGGCAGGAAGCTCGTCCTTGCGGATGCGGCCGTGTTCCAACAGCGAGGACGGCAGCTGCGACAGGGCTTCGATGGTCTGTGCGCTGCGCTGCTCCCAGCACTCGGCAAAGCTGCCGCAGACGCGGCAGACCTGCTCCGCTGCCCGGTCAAAGATGGCCGCATTGTCGCCGGGACCACTGTCCTCCCGCTGTTCGGCGCAGCGGTTCAGTGCCTGCAGTCCCTCTGCAGCCAGCTGCAGGCGGGAGGGCTGCGTCTGCGGCTGTGCAGGCGTATGTATCGGCGTCAGGACGCCCACCAGCGTTCCGAGGGTCAGTTCCAACGCTGTAGGAAGGGATGGACCGCCCAACAGCAGCGTCGTGCTCAGGGCCGTCAGCAGCCAGAGCGCCGCCCGGAAGAGAAGCTTTTCCTGTCCCACGGCGTGGACAGCCAGACAGGCGGCACCCAGCGCCAGCGGCCAGGGCGCACCGCTGTGCAGTGCCATGGCCGCGCCGGAGGCCAGCGCAACGGCGCTGGCCGGACCCGCTCGGCGCTCCAAGGCTGCCGCAGCGGTCCACCACGCCGCCAGCAGGCCACCCAGCTGCATCCCGGAGGGCAGCGGCACCGCAGCACCGCCCAGTACCAGTGCCGCCATGCCGAAGAGTCGGCCGATCAGGTCCTCCCGCGGCAGAGCCGCTGCGCTGAGGGCCGCCAGCGCAGCCCGCAGGATGGACATCGCCAGCGCCTCAGCGCCGAAGTCCCCTGCCCACAAGGCGACGATGCCCAGAAGCAGGGCCGAGCCCGCCGCGCAAACCGGCCCCAGCCAACGGCTGCGGGCAATGCGCAGGTCCCGGAGGACGAATCGCACGCAAAAACACAGCAGCGCTGCTGCGACCTGTTCCAGCGCGCCAAAGGCGCCCCATAGAGCGACACTGCCCAGCAGCGTGCCCACCAGTGCCGCCAGCCCCAATACGCCGCCGCCGCAGGCGGCGATATATCCCACCGTCAGGAACAACGGCTGCCCGCCCAGGGCAGCCCCTGCCAAAATGCCGCCTGCCAGCAGACTGCCGCCGCAGCGCAGCCCCAGTCGCAATAGCGGCTGCGCCGCCTCCCAGCGTGTGGCGTGGAACACGCCCCGTATGATCCCCAATCTCTCCTGCCAAGCGCCCATGACGCCGCCTCCTTTTGCTCTGTATCTCGGTTTTGCTCCATGTTACCACGAATTTCCACGAGCACCTGTCGGGAAATGTCGTGGGAAATGGGTCCGGGAAATTTTTTCGACGGCCTGCGGCGGATTGCATTCCGGGGACAAACGTGGTAAAATAAGGGCAGTTTTTGCGAGGTGATCACCATGGCAACCGAGATCGAGATGAAGCTGACCGTACCCTCCCACGAGGTCATGGACCAGATTTTGCAGGACCCGCAGCTGACGGAGCATATGCAGGACGAGTTTGAGATTCGGCAGATGCAGAGCACCTATTACGATACGGCCGACGGCGCGCTGCAGACCCGGCGCTGGACCCTGCGCCTGCGCGACGAGGGCGGCACGCGGATCGTGGCCATGAAGACTCCCAACGCCAGCGAGGAAAAGGGCTTTTTCACCCGCCGCGAGTGGCAGTGCCGCGCGGAACGGGTCGAGGACGCCGTGGAGCGTCTGGTGGAGCAGGGCGCGCCCGAGGAGCTGAAGCAGCTCATCGCGGACAAGCCGCTGGTGCCCATCTGCGGCGCGGACTTCCGGCGGCGCAGCACCTGTCTGTATCTGCCCGGCGGTGTGCGTATCGAGCTGGCAGCCGACGAGGGCATCCTCAGCGGCGGCGGCAACGAAGCGCCTATCTGTGAGTTGGAGCTGGAGCTGCTCTTCGGCGACAGTGAATCCCTGCCCCCCATTGCCCATCGATTAGTGGAAACCTATGGGCTGGTGGAGGAGATCCAGAGCAAATTCATCCGCGCATTGGCCCTGAGAGAGGCCTAACGCTGCGGTTTGAGGACTATATCTTGTGTTTTGAGAGCAAAGGCACTTCCAAATATCGAAAAGCACAAGTTTTTCGGAAAAACGCGAAATTTTCGTTGACATCAGGTTGCAATTCCAGTATAATAGTCAGGCACGACTATGAGTGAGGAACTTTGCGGAGGTGGAGACCAGTGCTGCTGCGGCTGAACAAGATCATTCAGGCCCCCGGTTCTGTGCCCTTCACCCACACAATGGATCTCCACGATCTGGTCATCGGCGCTCAGTGCCCGGTGGCGGAGCCAGTGGAGGCATCCGGTGTCATTCGCAACGTTGCCGGTTCCGACGGTGTTCTGGAGCTGAGCGGCGAGGCCCGTACCAATCTCCATTGCACGTGTGACCGGTGTGCCCGACCCTTTGAGCGGGACTATACCATCCCTCTGCACGCGGTGCTGACCACCGAGATCCAGGAGGAAGAGGACGAATGGACCTTCCTGCTGGAGGATGACTGTGCAGACCTGGACGACATCATCCTGACGTCGTTCGTGTTCGGGCTGGATATGCAGCTGCTTTGCCAGGAGGATTGCGCCGGACTCTGTCCCGAGTGTGGAAAAAATCTCAATGACGGTCCCTGCGGATGCGTCAAAGAGGCCGATCCCCGACTGGCTGCACTGGCGCAGCTGCTCAACAAAAATACCGACTAAGAGCATTTCTGCTCCGAATCACATCAAGGAGGTGTCATCATGGCCGTTCCGAAGAGAAAAGTATCCAAGGCAAGACGCGACAAGCGTCGCAGCTCCCATTGGAAGCTGGACGTTCCCGGACTCGCTAAGTGCGAGTGCGGCGCCTATCGTCTGCCCCACCGTGCCTGCAAGGCTTGCGGTAAGTACAATGGCCGCGAGGTCATCGCCGTTCAGTAAGAATGCGAAAACCAACGGGAGAGCATCCGCTCTCCCGTTTCGTTTTACCCTCTGGAGGGAAGAAAATGGAGAAACGAGCACTGTTCCGCCGGGCGGTGAAGGCGACGCTGCCGGTCATGGCGGGCTATCTGGTGCTGGGCATCGGCTTCGGCGTGCTGATGCACAGCCGCGGGCTGGGTCTGGGCTGGACGGCTCTGATGAGCATCTTTATCTACGCCGGGTCCATGCAGTACGTGGGCGTGGAGCTGCTGACCACCGGCGCGGGGCTGCTGAGCACGGCGCTGATGACCCTGATGATCAACGCCCGCCACTTTTTCTATGGGCTGTCCATGCTGGACAAATACAAAAACATGGGCAAAGGCACGCCCTATCTGATCTTTTCTCTGACGGACGAGACCTATTCCCTGCTCTGCACCGACGAGACGCAGGCCGGGCGCAAGACCTACTATTACATGGTGTCCATCGTCAACCACTGCTACTGGGTGGCGGGCAGCGTCATCGGCGCCCTGCTGGGCATGGCCCTGCCCTTTGACACCACGGGCGTGGACTTCGCCATGACGGCGCTGTTCGTGGTCATCTTCATCGACCAGTGGCAGGCCACGAAAAGACACAGCCCGGCGCTGATCGGTCTGGGGCTGTCGATTTTGAGTCTGCTGATCTTCGGCGCGGACAAGTTTTTGATCCCGGCCATGATCGCCATCGCCCTGGCGCTGACCCTGCTGCGGAAGAAGCTGGAGGTGGCCCATGACTGAGTCTGTCTATATGCTGATCCAGATTGGCGTCATCGCCCTGGTGACCGCCGCCCTGCGCTTTCTGCCCTTCTGGGTCTTCCCCGAGGGCCGCAAGCGCCCGCAGATCATCACCTACCTGGGCACCGTCCTGCCCTATGCCATCATGGCCATGCTGGTGGTCTACTGTCTGCGCAATACGCCCGTCCTCGGCCCCACCCACGGCCTCCCGGAGCTGATCGCCGTGCTCATCGTCGCGGCCCTGCACCTGTGGCGGCACAACACCCTCCTGAGCGTCTTCGGCGGGACCGTGTGCTATATGGTGTTGGTACAGGTGGTGTTTTGATAAAGAAAACCTGCCGTCAGCGAGTAGCTGCGGCAGGTTTTTTGTGCGAAAGCAGAGAAACGAGAACCTTTGGCCGGAGCGTCACTCCCGACATCTCTTTTGCCCATTGCCCGAAGGCATGCGGCGTATGACGACGCAATTTTCACCTCAAAGGCTCTCTGTCTATCTCTATGTATATTATATCCGCTTTATTCGCGCTTGTAAAGGATTTTCTTGTTGCGCAAGGTTTTTTCCCAAGTGGTGGTGCCAATGCACCAGAATGAAATAATAGAGTTTAGGTACCCCTCCGGATCATCGGTCATTCGGAACCGCAAGATCAGCTTGAAGCGTTCTTTGCCGTCTGTAATTTCCTTTAATATAACTGCGGTGTTTGGCTTATTGGCAGCAATGACATAGTCAGGATGTGCTATCATTTCAGGGATATAGGAGCAAAAACGCGCATAATCAGAGGGGTGCCGAGCTTCAATGTGTGCAATTCGTTCATCAGTGATGATGACATCCGATGTTGATACCTCGAAGCCCAACCTTGTATATAATTCTCTATTGAGTTCTCCGATTAAATTCATGGCGGATACCTCGTGAAACTGAATATAATTTAGTATACCAGAGAGGGGTGGATAAGTCAATCTCAGAGGGACGGTGTGCTATATGCTGCTGGTACAGGTGGTGTTTGTGTGAAACACTGTGTCCAATAAATAGTATATCAAGCCAAAAGAACCGTTGTATAACAACGGTTCTTTTGGCTTTTTGTCCCGATTATCGTACATAACATATCGTATACTACAGCCATAAAAACGAACAAACACCCCCTCTGATATACGGAAAGGATGCTGACGATGAACCGGGATTTTAACGCACTGTACGAGGCACTGGAGCCCATGGGACTGGACGCGGCGGCGCTGCTGCGGAAGAT
>SVMH01000072.1 GCA_015067525.1 Oscillospiraceae bacterium
AGCCGTCTTTTTGAACGGCTGACCGGCAGCGCCGCAGGGCACGCCGACGAGCTGCGCCGCACAGCCGCCCTTGTGGAGCTGCTGGCGCTGGTGGTGGAAAAGTGGAGCGCTCCTGCATCGCTGCCCCTGCCGGCGGCTGATGACGGTGTGATGAGCGCCGTGGTGTCCCATATCCGCGCCCACCTGACAGAGGAACTGACGCTGGACAGCCTGGCAGAACAGTTTTTCCTCAGCAAGTCCGCCCTGTGCCGCCGGTTCAAGGCGGCCACCGGCTTTACGGTGATGGAGTATGTCATCCTCTGCCGCGTCCGCTATGCCGGTACGCTGCTGCGGCGGGGAATGAGTGTCCGGCTGGCCGGCGAGGCCGCGGGCTTTGGCGACAATGCCCACTTCATCCGTACCTTCCGCCGCATCACCGGCATGACGCCGGGGCAGTACGCCAAGGAGCAGAAAACATAAAAAACGACCCGAAAGGGTCGTTTTTTACACTTCAAATACAGTATCCGCGTCCAGCGGGAAAATGGGGCGGCGCACGCTGCGATAGTTCAGCTTGCGCAGGTCCGCCGGAAACAGGCCCGGTGTGTCGGCGG
The DNA here is from genome assembly GCA_015067525.1 of Oscillospiraceae bacterium. Lineage (GTDB taxonomy): Bacteria > Bacillota > Clostridia > Oscillospirales > Oscillospiraceae > Vescimonas. The sequence continues at coordinate 591 of SVMH01000072.1, forward strand.
TGATGATGGCGTCCGCCGTGTCCTTGAAATAGGCGCGGAAATGGTTGCTGGATTTCAGCGCCACGATGCGGTAGTCCTCCATCCGGCCGCCGGTGATGAGAATGGGCCGGTCGTCGTAGGTCTGCATCCGCCGGGTGGCCAGCACGATCTCCACATTTCCCCGCCGCACCCGGGCGGTGGGGCCGTAGCTGAGCGCAAGGCCGGGGTACATGGGCGAGGCGCAGGTAAAGGCGCCGCTGCTCAGGCCCAGAACCTCCACCTCCAGCTCCAGCGGCTCACCGAACAGCGCTTCGCTGTGGCCGCCGATGGAGAGGCGGAGCTTGGCGCCCACGTCGGCCTTGTGGCAGGCCTCGGCCGCTGCCGGATCGCAGATCACGCTGAAGATGCTGCCCGCCACATCCCGCCGCAGCAGCTCACGGAGCAGGTGCGTGCCGTCGCCGGGGCAGCCGCCGCCGGGATTGTCGGAGGTCTCGTTGATGACGGCGTAGCCGCCGCGCACCGCCGCCAGCGCCGCGTCCACCGCCTGCGCGGCATCGCGGCAGGGCTGGTCGAACCGGTGGCGCAGGCTCCAGATGTGCCGCGCCATCTCCACCGCCTCGGCCTGCGGCACGGGGCCGCTTTCCCGCACCGCCACCACGCAGGCGCCGGCGTGCACCGTGTCGGAGGTGGAGAAGCCGTGGAAAAAGGTGGCGTCCACCAAGCCGTGGGCGGCGGCGTAGTCTGCAACGTACGCACGGAGCTCCTTGCCGATGCCCTGCTGCGTGGTGGAGAAGGCCTCCTGCACCAGCATGGGCAGCGGTACCCGCGCCACGGCGGGCTTCCACTCACCGCGCACCGTTTTGACCAGCGTTTCGGCCGCCAGACGGCCCATCTCGTAAAAGTCTACATGGGGATAGGTCTTCACGCCGAAAAGGGCGTCGGTCATCTCCAGCATCTCCGGTGTGACCACGGCGTGGAGATCCATAAAGGCGGTGATGGGCTTGCTGCCCACCGTCTCGCGCACCCTGCGCAGGAAGTAGCCGTCGGCATCGTCCAGCGTGTCGGTGCAGGCCGCGCCGTGCATGGCGGCGCAGACGCCGTCGTACTCCGATGCGCGGGCTGCCAGCTGGGCGCAGATGCGCTCCACGGCCTCACGCCAGACGCCGTCATCCACAATGCTGCCGGCGTTGAAGGCGCCGTTGCGGCTGAGAAGATCCATGGGCACGGCCTGCGCGTCCAGCGCCGCGGCGCCGTCCAGCACGCCGCCGATGCCGGTGTGGGTGCCGGTAAAGCGTGCGGCGACCGTGTCGGCCGCGATCCAGCCGTCCGGCCCCAGATCCTCCAGCTGCGCCCGCCGGACAGAAAAGGTATTGGACTCGTAGCCCAGCTGCACAATGGCAATGCGCACCATGGCCGTCCCTCCTTGACAAACGTTCTTAATTCTTTTATAGTCGTTTTTGAGCATCTGTCAAGTTTTTTTCTCGGAAAGGGAGGAGTCCGTATGTCCGCCGTCAGTGAAATGCTGCGCCCCTATCCCATCCCTCCGGTGGCTAAGACCCGCCAGTTCTTCTGCGATACGGTCCTTCCCGACCCGGAAACGGTCCTGCGCCAACAGCTGGAGGCGACCTGCGCCCCCATCCTGCCGGGTCAGCGCATCGCCATCACCTGCGGCAGCCGCGGCATCGACCAATATGTGCCTCTCCTGCGTACCATCGTGGACTTTGTGAAAAGCCGGGGCGGAGAACCCTTTCTGGTGCCCTCCATGGGCAGCCACGGCGGCGCTACGGCGGAGGGGCAGGCCGAGGTGCTGCGCCGCTTCGGTATCACCGAGGAAACCATCGGCGCGCCGGTGGTGTCCTCCATGGAAGTGACGCAGATCGGCACCACCGACCGTGGCCTGCCGGTCTATATTGATAAAAACGCCTGCGCCGCCGATGGCATCATCCTCTTCAACCGCGTCAAACCCCACACATCCTTCCGGGGAAAGTACGAGAGCGGCCTGATGAAAATGCTGGCCATCGGCCTTGCCAAGCAGAAGGGCGCGGAGATGACCCACTTCCTGCGCTATGAGAACATGGCGGAGAACATCGCCGCCGTGGGCGCCATCGGCCTTGCCAGACTGCCCATCCTCTGCGGCGTGGCCACCATCGAAAACGGCTACAGCCGTCTGGCGGAACTGCACGTGCTGAAGCGTGAGGAAATTTTGGAAAAAGAGCCGCTTTTGCTGAAAAGAGCATGGCAGATGATGCCCCGCATCGCATTGGACACCATTGACGTGCTCATCGTCTGCCAGATCGGCAAAGAGATCAGCGGTACCGGCATGGATACCAACATTGTGGGCCGCTTCCACACCCGCGCCGCCTCCGGAGGCCCGGAGACGGTCAAGCTGGGCGTTTTGAACGTGACCGAGCGGTCAGAGGGCAATGCCAACGGCATGGGCCTTGCCGACTTCATGCCCCGCCATATGTATGAGAAGGTGGACCTGGAGACCTGCTATGTCAATACCCTCACCTCCACCGAGCCGTCCAGTACCCGCATCCCCATGATCCTCGGAAACGACCGTGAGGTCTTTCAGGCCTGCGTCAAGCTGTGCGGTCAGGTGAACCACGACGACATCCGCATGGTCATCATCCGCAGCACCAAGTATCTCGACGAGGTGTATCTCTCACCCGCCGCGGTGAAGGCCGCCGTGATGCCCATCGAGGTGACGGAGGACTTCGCCCCCGTCCCCTTTGACGCAGACGGGAACCTGTTGCTGTTCAAGGAATAAAAAAGAGCCGGAACCTGTTGGTTCCGGCTCTTTTTGCGTCAGATTCAGAGGTCCAGCTTCAGATCGCCGTCCTTGATCCAGCCGATCTTGCGCAGGGGCAGGGCGAAGAGCCACGTCAGCACGGCAGGCAGGACGATGCAGATGAGGAGCATGCCGATCCAGTCCATGGCCGTGGGGTTGATAGCTGCGGCATTGACCATTTCCACAGCCTTTTCGCTGGGTGCCATCCAACCGGTCCACACGCCGATGGGGCCGCACATGCCGCAGGTGCCCATACCGGAGTTCACCGGTGCGCCGTTCATCTGGAAGTTAAAGATGCACGTGGCGATGGGTCCGGTGACGGCGGAGGCCAGGATGGGGGGGATCCAGATGCGGGGATTGCGGACGATGTTGCCCATCTGCAGCATGCTGGTGCCAAGACCCTGGGAGACGATGCCGCCCCAGCGGTTCTCGCGGAAGCTCATGACGGCAAAGCCCACCATCTGGGCGCAGCAGCCCGCCACAGCGGCGCCGCCGGCGAGGCCTACCAGGCCCAGCGTATGGCAGATAGCGGCAGAGGAGATGGGCAGCGTCAATGCGATACCCACCAGCACCGACACGGCGATGCCCATCCAGAAGGGCTGGAGCTGGGTGGTGGTGTTGATCAGCGTGCCGAAAGCGTTGGCCACGGAGCCGATGGGGGGCGCGATCACATAGGACACGCACACGCCGGCGAAGATGGTGACAAAGGGCGTCACCAGAATGTCGATCTTGGTTTCCTTGCTGATGGCCTTACCGATCTCGGCGGCGATGATGGCGATGAAGAACACGGCCAGAGGGCCGCCGCTGCCGCCCATGGTGTTGGCTGCCTGACCGACAGCCGCCAGAGAAAACAGCACCAGAGGAGGCGCCTGCAGCGCGTAGCCGATGGCAATGGCCATAGCCGGCGCCGCCATAGCGGTGGCAAAGCCGCCCATCTCCGTCATGAAGGGCAGATCCAGCTGCTGGCCCAGCGTCTTGATGATGGTGCCGATCAGGAGGGAGCAGAACAGGCCCTGGGCCATGGCGCTCATGGCGTCGATGAAGTAACGTTTGGCAGAGAACACAATGTTCTTGCGCTTGCAAAATGCGCGGATCTTTTCCATAGCACACCTCACAAATCATAGGATTAGGTGTCATGACACCTATCAAGGCTCATTATATACACCTTGCGGATTTTGTCAATATGAGGAAGAAAAAAACTTTCCGGCGTGCCGCGGGGAGGCTTTGTGAACATTGTCTAAAAGGCTGTGGCGGATATGCACAAAAACAACGTGAAAGTTTTGTCAAATCAGCCATAGCTTTTGCAGTCGGTTTGTGGTATGCTGTGCCATTATAAAAGAAGTAGAGGGTGCAGAGTATGTATCGTGAGGTAAGCGCATGGCTCGACAGCGTGCTGGAGCGGCGGATCCCGGAGGGCGTGGGGGCATTGTGTTTCAATGTTTATGCCGACGCGTGGGACAACTGGGAATAACGAACAGGTTTAATAGAGTCCCGTAAATGGGGTGCATCTCACTTTTGGGTGGGGTGCATTTTGCTTTCCCTGGGGTGCAAATGGGGTGC
>SVMH01000073.1 GCA_015067525.1 Oscillospiraceae bacterium
TTACGGGTAGCAAGTAATCCGTGCATGGCTGGCAGGCCCACAAAAAGCGCACTTGTGCGCAGCCAGTAATATTAGGGCTTTGCCCGAAACTGAAATACCCCCCGCTAGGCGGGGGGATATTTATTTGTGCCAATCATTATGAATCAATGAATTTTCGGTAGGAGTACACCAGCGAGGTGTGCTGCTGGGCCGGCTGCTGGCGATACTGGGTGGGGGATTGGCCGGTGTGCTTTTTGAAGACCTTGCAGAACCGGGTCAGATCGCTGTAGTACAGCAGCTCCGCGATCTCACTGATGGAGTTCTCGGAGTTCAGCAGTAACTCCTTGGCCTTGTCCATCCGCAGCAGTGTGATGTACTGCAGGACGGTCATGCCCATCTCCTCGGAGAAGCGGCGGCACATATAGGATTTGCTGTATCCCACTGCCTGGGCCGTCTCGTTCAGAACGGACTGATCCGGCCCCTGTACAATGGCGCCCTCGATGCGCAGCAGTGTTTTTCGTACGCACTCGCTGAGCTTGGTATAGTCGCAGTCCAGCATGTTCAAAACGCCCACGCCGGAGGAGCGGTACTGGGGGCAGGACTCCCGCAGCGCCATGTACAGCAGTGTTTCCAACAGAGTACTGAGGGTGTTGCTGTAGAAGGCGTCCTTTTTCTGCGCCTCGCTGTCAGCCAGCGCCAGCAGTGTCTGCATGGGTTCCGTGCAGGTCACCAGCGGCGGCAGCGGGGAAAGGCGGGCGGCCAGCTCCTCGTCCCGGACGTTGAACTTGATGTCCAGCACACGGGAGCCGGGCTGATCCACCGGCAGGCCGTGCTCCCGGTTGGGATGCACAAACAGGAAGGAGCCGCGGCGTACATCCAGCGATTTCCCCTCATAGACGTAATTGGCGCAGCCCTCGGTGGTGTAAAAAATCTGGTAGAAGGCGTGGGCGTGGGACTTGATGCCCAGCGTCCCGTTAAAGGGGAAGCCGTTGGCGGTGATGATCTCGATGGTTCGCATGGAGGACTTCCCCCTTTCTGTTTTGTTCACAAGCAGTATAGCATGCTTTGAGGCCTTTGAAAAGTGTGCAGACCCAGGTTCAGCGGTGCAGCGTCCTGTTCCGGCGGCTTTGCACCACCATGCCTATGGCGCAGCAGGCAGCGCTGCCCAGAACGCCTGCGCCCGTGCCGTCCACAGGCAGCACGTTCCACAGGCTGAACACCATGCACATGGCGGCGCCCACGAAGACCGAGGCAAAGGCCCAGCGGCGGTCCACCTTTCCGGGGAGCAGCATGGCGCACATCAGCGGGATGAAGATGACGGAGGCCCGCAGACCGTTGGAAACGGTGGTGAAGAACAGCACTCCGTCGCCCAGCAGTCCGGTGCTCAGCAGACCGGCGGCCACCAGGAAGAACATGATGCACAGCCGGTTGAGGCGAAGGGAGCGCTTCGGATCGTCGTAGCGGTGGGTGTGAGGCGACACGATGTCCCGGTGGATGATGGTGGCCAGATCCAGCAGGCAGCCGGCGCTGGCGCCCACGATGGCCAGCAGGAGGGTGGCCAGCACGATGCCGCCGAAAAAGTCGGGCATATACAGGAGAACAAACTGCGTGAAGGCATCTTTGGAGTTGGGAAGATCCGGATGATTGACCCGCATGAACATGCCGATGAGGGCGCTGACAATACCCACCGGTGGGATCATCACTGCGCAGAGGAAGGTACCACGGCGGGCGGCCTTCTCAGATTTGGCGGCCACCACGGTCTGCATATACAGCTGGGCGGAGAGCACGCCCATGATGACGGACACGGCCTTGCTGGACTCCTTGAACACGCCGGCCTGAAACGGATCAAAGTAGCTGCTGTCCAGTCCGGCGCGCAGCCCGGCTATACTGCCCCTCTGCATCACGATGAACAGCCCGGCCAATACTGCCACATACAGCAACATCACCTTCACCCGGCCCAGAAGACCGGCGCCCAAAGCGCCGCCGAATACGATGTAGACCAGGATCAGCACGGCGGTGATGACCACGGAGGCGGACACGCTCAGTCCGGGGAAGATGACGGGCAGCACGGAGGTAGAGGCGATCAGCTGGGGGATGATGGCGATGAACACCACGAAGCAGACCAGGACGGCGGAGGGAAGTTCGATCCGGGAGCCAAACTCGTGGGCGCTGATGCCCAGAAGAGTGGGGAGTTTGGCCCGGCGGAACAGCTTGACATAGATCAGGGAGATTAACAGACAGGCCACACCGCAGCTGATGGAATACCACGCGGCGGAGAGTCCCTGGGTGTAGGCCAGCTGGGCGGTGCCGATGGTGCTGGAGCCGCCGATCAGGGTGCCCATAATCATGCCGGAAACAAAGCCGGTCCCGGATTTTCCGTCGCCGTATTCAAAGTCCGCGCCGTTTTTGATGTAGCGGCCGGACCAGACGCCGATGCCGACGATCAGAGCCAGAACGACCAGCACGCCGCAAAATTGAAGCGGAAGTTCCATAAAACCACCTTTGAAATTAAAAATTGGAGTGAAAAAAGGAAAAGAAGCCCTCACCTGTCAGATAGCGTTTTTGGCTATGCAACAAATGAGAGCTTCTTTTATTTCACTTCCTTACCCCGTTATGGGGCATCAGCTTAGGTTTGCCGGATATGCGGCAGAGGGATTAATAACCACCCTCAACGGCAACGCCGTCAGCCTTGGCGATGTTGACCAGCAGCTTGGAGCCAAGTCTCTCGCAGCCCATCTCCACGAACACAGCACCCTCGTCGATGGAGGTCATGCCGGAGGAGGCCTTCATCTTCACGTTGGGGCCGATGTGAGCCTTGAACAGGTTGATGTCCTCAACGGTGGCCTTGCCGGCAGCGAAGCCGGTGCAGGTCTTGATGAAGTCGGCGCCGCCGTCGGTGACGCACTTGCACAGGGCGATCTTCTCCTCGTCGGTCAGCAGGCCGGTCTCGATGATGACCTTCAGGATCTTGTCGCCGGCGGCTTCCTTCAGAGCGGCGATCTCGGCGGTGATCTCGTCGAACTTGCCGTCCTTGGCCCAGCCGATGTTGATGACCATGTCAACTTCCTTGGCACCGTTGGCGATGGCGTCCTTCACCTCGAAGACCTTGCAGGCGGTGGTGTTGTAGCCGTGGGGGAAGCCGATGACGGTGCAGACGGGCATCTTGTCGCCCAGGTACTCAGCGGCCTGCTTCACATAGGCGGGGGGAATGCAGATAGAGGAGGTGCTGTAGTAAACAGCGTCGTCGCACAGTCTCTTGATGTCTTCCCACTTAGCGGTCTGCATCAGCTCGGTGTGATCTACGTGTTTCAGAACTTCTCTTGCGTCCATAGGGATAAGTCCTCCTTGTTTCATAACAGAAAAGACGGCTGTGAACCGTCAGAATGTAACGCTATTTTATATAATTTGACCAAAAGGGTCAATGACATCTGCAGATATCATGCGTGTTTTTGGGGATTTAACGAAAGTTTTGCGCATTTTCAGAAAGCTCCTGCGGAGACAGTCTTTTGAAAGCATCTTATAATTTAGGCACATGCACAACCCATGAATTTCCATGACGACAATAGACACATCGTGCGCAGGAGGTCGAAGGTATGTTTAAACGTATGACAGCAGATGAAGCGGTCAAATTGGTCAAAGACGGCGACCGGGTATGCTTTAACGGTCAGGTCCGTATTGCGGTGCCGGAGCGGTTCTATAAAGCGCTGGCAGACAGCTTTGCTGCCACTGGACATCCCAAGGGCATCAAGTACATGGCCACGTCCAGCTATGACAAGTTCAACGATATGGCGGAGCATCAGCACGCCGGCATGATCGACGAGATCGTGGTGGCTCACTACATCGCCATTGCGCCTTTTGCACCGGCCATCATGGCCAATGAGATCTCTGCCTACGCCCTGCCCCAGGGCATCCTGGCCCAGATGTACGACTGTGCCGCTGCCCGTCAGCCCGGTTTCTATTCCAAGGTGGGTCTGGGCACCTGCGTGGATCCCCGCGTCGGCAGCTGCGGCATGAATGAGCGTTCCAGCAAGGCCTTTGCCGAGCCGGCTGTCATCGACGGCGAGGAGTATCTGTTCTACCGGAGCATCTATTCCGACGTGTGCGTTCTGCGGGGCACCACCTGCGACCCCAACGGCAACATCACCATGGAGAAAGAGGCCGGCATCATGGATCCCCTGGCTCCGGCCATTGCCACCCACAACAACGGCGGCATTGTCATCGTTCAGGTGGAACGCTTCAGCGACGAGTACGCCGATCCCCATGCTGTCCGGATCCCCGGCTTCCTGGTGGATGTGGTCTATGAGGAGCCGGGTCAGGTCATGATGGATCGTTACGACTATAACCCCGTATTCGCCGGCAAGGAGCGCATCCCCGAGGAGGACATCCCCGCTCTGGTGGACGAGCTGCTGCTGGAGAACTCCAAGAGCCGTAAGCCTGCCGACCTGGTCATCGCCAAGCGTGCTGCCATGGAGGTGCAGCCGGACTTCCGCATTATGAACCTGGGCGTGGGCATCCCCATGCTGCTGGGCTATGAGGCATACAAAATGGGCAATCTGTCCAAGGACACTGCTATCACGTTGGAGTGCGGCGTGGGCGGCGGCATGCCTGTGGGCTATAACTTCGGCATCGTGGCCAATCCCGATGTCTTTATGGAGCAGTCCGCCATGTTCCGCCTGTATGAGGGCGGCGGTCTGGACATGACAGCGGTGGGCGCCCTGGAGATCGACCGGCACGGCAACGTCAACTGCATCAAGAAGGGTAAGAAGCTCATCGGCCTGGGCGGTTTTAACCATGTGACCGACGGTGCAAAAAATGTGATGGTGTGCTCCCGTTTTATGGTAGGTTCTGATATAATGATGAAAAAT
>SVMH01000019.1 GCA_015067525.1 Oscillospiraceae bacterium
CACGCGAATATCCTTCTTCGTAGAACCTGTCTCAATCACATTACCGCAGGCGCATTTAATAGTAGTCTGCTGATAATTGGGATGGATTCCTTCCTTCATTGCTCTTGTTCACCCCTTTCTGGTACATGAGTCCTTTTCACAAAGGCAACTGGTATGATAGCATATGTCAAAATAAAATGCAAGTGTTTTTTCAAAGTTTTTTGCAGAAATCACAAAATATGACCTCTTATTTTGTGCCATCCGCAGAATCTTGGGGCCTGACGCTGTCAAAGCGCCGCCTCTTCGCCCGTTGCGAAGAAGTACAGCACCTTGCGGCACACCTTCCTGCCCAGCACCTGCTCCAGCGCATGGGCATAGGCTTCCAGCTGCGGGCGGTACACCTCGGCACGCTGGGCTTCCTCCCCTGCGCGGATGCGGTCTGTCTTGAAATCCACGATCACAAGGCCTGCGTCCGTTGCAAAGCAGCAGTCCACCACGCCCTGCAGCATCATTTCCTCCGCACTGTCCACGGTCTTATCGTACACCGACACCGGTACCAGCAGGGCAAAGCGGTACTCCCGCAGCAGGTTGTGCCCTGTGCGGATCTCCTGCGCCAGGGGCGAAGCAAGGAATGCCGCCAGCTTGCCGCAGTCCACAGCCTCCGCCTGCTGGGACGTCAGGAGCCGGCGCTGCACCAGCAGTTCCACCTGCGCGCGCACCGCCTCAGGCTCCGGCAGCGTGTCGAAGGGCAGATACTGCATCACCAGATGCATGGCGGTGCCCTTTTCGGCGGCGGTCAGGCCGCGGTCCTGCCGCAAAAAGCGGGGCTGGGTGATGGAAATATGCCGCATGTGCCTGCCGCCCGTTCCCTGCGCGATCTCTTCGTCCAGTTCACGGCCCTTGAGCTGGGTCGCCGTCACCTTGGAAGGCACCGCGCAGGCTTTTTCGTAGGCATATTGCTTCTTGAGGCCCGAAAGATCGCCCAAAACCGTTGTCCGGCCCGTCTGCGCCGCTTCTCCCTCACCGGCAGCTGCGGACGTGGGATTCTCCCAGAGATGCACGCCCCATCCGCCGCCGGTAAGACCCAACTGCTCCGGCTCCATGCCGGCCCAGCGGTGGATCGCAGCGGCTTCCTGCGTGGCCAGCAGGGGCAGCAGGATCCAGTCACCGGGCGAATTGACGCTGAGCGCCACCTCCGGCGGCACAGGCAGCTGCGTCAGACTGATGAGATCGCACACATGCTTTGCCGCATGGCGCATACAGTCCACCATGATCAGCTTTTCTTTGGCACGGGTCATAGCAACGTACAAAATACGCATTTCCTCGGCCATGCTCTCGCGGCGCAGCTGCAGCGCCAGCGCCTTTTTGCTGACGGTGTCATAGCGGATCTTGCGCTCCAGTTCCACCCGCTCGCAGCCCAGTCCCAGCTGCGGATGCACCAGCACGGGGCGTTTGAAATCGTCCTGATTGAAGTTCTTGTGGAGATCCGCCAGGATCACCACAGGGAATTCCAGGCCCTTGGACTTGTGGATACTCATGATCTGCACACCGGCAGAAGAAGTCTGGGTATTGAGTACCGGCGCACTGTCATTTTCCAGCAGGCGGCGCAGGTGCGTCACAAAATCAAAGACGCTCTTCTTCCCCGCCGCGGCCATCTGGCCGGCATAGGCGTAAAAGGCGGTCAGATGCTCCTTGCGCTGCCGACCGCCCTCCATGGCACCGAACACGGCCTGCACATGAAGGCGGCTGTAGATCTCCCACACCAGCCGGTCCACCGAAAGCTCCCGGCTCATCCGGCGCAGCGTGCGCAGCGCGGCGCAGAAGGCGCGGCTGTCGTCCGATTCATCCAGCACCAGCGCGTCGTAATAGTCCCCCTCCGGCAGCAGCGCGCGGATCTGGGCCAGCCGGTCGGCCGTAAAGCCGAAGAGGGGCGAGCGCAGAACGGAGATCAGCGGCACATCCTGCCGGGGATTGTCGATGATCTGCAGCAGGGAGAACATCACCGCGATCTCCATCGTGGCGAAGAAGTTCTCGTTTTCCGAGGTGCTGCAGGGAATATTTTCTTTTGCCAGAGCCGCTGTAAAGGCTTTTTGCCTTGCACGCGGCGACCGCATCAGGATCACAATGTCCTCCGGCCGGACCGGCCGCATATTTTCGCCGTCCTGTACCGGATAGTCCTCGTCCAGCAGTTGACGGATGCGGCGGGCGATGAAGCGGGCCTCCATCTCCGTGCAGTCAAACCGCTCCTCCTGCGTATCCGCAACGCTGATGAGGTGGAACTCCGTTTCAGCATCGCTGCGGGGCAGATAATACGCGGCGCCGCAATAGAGCCGCTCCTCCTCGCCGTAGTCCATCTCGCCCGCAGCGCGGGACATGATGTTGCCGAAGACAAAATTGGTGGCGTCCAGCACCGTCTGGCGCGAGCGGAAATTGCGGCTGAGCAGCACCTTGCGGGCCTCACCCTCCTGCGCGTCCTCCGCCGGTACATAGGCCAGATATTTCTCCAAAAAGATGGTGGGATCGGCCAGACGGAAGCGGTAGATGCTCTGCTTCACGTCGCCCACCACGAAAAGGTTCTGCTCCTGACGGGAAATGGCGCGAAAGATGTAATTTTGCACCTCATTGGTGTCCTGAAACTCATCCACCATGATCTCATGGTAGCGCTGGGCCGTCTGCTTTGCCAACTCCGTGGGCCGACCGTCGCCGTCCGTTAAAATCTCGATGGCGTAATGCTCCTGATCGGAGAAATCCACCGCATTACGGCGCAGCTTCTCGTTTTGATACTGCCGTGCAAACTCGCCGGTCAGGCGGATCAGGGCCAGCATGGCAGGCGCCATGGATCGCAGATCCTCCAGCAGTTCCTCTTCCTCCGCCGCATAGATGGCAGTAAAGGCGCGGACGTCCTTCTTGCACTGCTCCCAGACGCGTTTTACCGTGTCCTTCAGCGTGTCGCCGTCCTCGCCGCGCACCGCGCCGAGGCGGGGAAATTCCACATGTACGCGGCCCATGGCCTGCCAGCCGTCCGCGGCAGCCGATTCCAGCAGGCGCAGCTGCGCCGCCACCTGTGCAAAACGGTCGCCATAGGCTGCCAGCAGCTTGGGGTGATCAGCCATGGCAGCCACGGCTTTTTCCAGCTTCTGCGCCCAGAAAAGCGCGCGGCGCACCGTGTCATCCATCATGACGCGTCCATAGTCGCTGCCGGCCAGCTCCTGCGGCAGCGCTTCCCACGATGCGCGCACCCCATCCAGCCACCGCAGCGGATGGGGATGACTCTGGATCTTACCATGCAGCTCCAGCACCAGCGCCTCCAGCGCGCGGTCATCCCGTCCGGCGCCCAGCGTTTCGGCCAGCAGGCGCTCGTCGCTGTTCTCCTGCTCCAGCCGGGCATAAAACTCCTCCAGCACGCGGCTGAGCACGCGCTGCTTCATCAGCTTGCTCTCCGGCTCATCCAGCACGCGGAAGTCCGGCGTCAGGCTGTGCTGACCGTTGCCCTGCAGCAAATGTACGTTTTTACGCAGTAATCCGGCGCAAAAGGCGTCCACCGTCTTGATGTCCGCCTGATAGACCCGATACATCTGGCGGCGCAGATGGGCGTTGCCCGGCTCCTCCGCCACGCGGCGGCTTAGTTCCTGGGCGATCTTGCCCCGCAGCTCCGCCGCCGCAGCCTTTGTGTAGGTAATGATGAGGAAATCATCCACATCACAGCCCTGCTCGCGGATCTGGGTAAAGAGACGCTCCACCAGCACCTTGGTTTTGCCGCTGCCGGCGGCTGCGGAGACCAGAAGGCTGCCGCCGCGGTCATATACGGCCCGACTCTGCTCTTCAGTCAGCTGTATGTTCGCCATGGGGCACCTCCTTCCCTTCCGCACCGTCCACAAACTGCCAGAATTCCGCCTCGTCCGTCTTGCGCAGGTGCCGTGTTCTGTCGCGGCCGCGTCCGTCTTCAAAGTAGCAGGCGCTGGCAAACTCGCAATAGGTGCAGGCGCTGTCCTGCGGTCCGCGGCTGCAGGGATCGGCGTCGATGTTGCCGCTTTCCAGTTCGCGGGCGATCTGATGCAGCAGGCGGTCCACATAGCCGCCCAGCTTACCCAGCTGCGCCGCCGTGGCCACGCCGCCGCTGATGCCGCCGTCCTTACTGATGCGCAGCGGCAGATAGGACGGAGATTCCAATGCGCTGTGTTCCATGGCCTGCAGCACCTGCGGCTCGCTGAGCACCATACCGCTGCGGCGCAGCTCCTTGCGCATGGCGTCGCTCAGCTTTTCCGGGGAAATATTCCGCTCGGCGCGCAGGATCACATCACGGGCCGGCAGATACAGTACACCTGCCGGTACCACTTCGCGGCCAAAGTAGCTCTGTCCTTTGTCCGCCAGCGTGAAGAGGTACAGCAGCATCTGGATGCCGAGACCATAGCGCAGATCGGTAAGATCAAAGCTCTTTTTGCCGGTTTTATAGTCCACCACGCGCAAATAGAGCTTGTCCTCATGGATCCAGCCGTCCACGCGGTCCACCTTACCGCTGACCGACAAGGTGGTTTCGTTTTCATGAATGGTAATGGCCGGCAGCTCACCGCCGCCGCCAAAGCCCAATTCGAACGCCATGGGTCGGAAATCGGAATTGGCCAGTTCGTCGGCAATATTCTCGATCATGGCCCACGCCGCCGAGCGCAGACGGGAGAAGAGATAGCGGAAGCGGGCGCTCTTTTCCTGGTAGCTGTCGATGCACTCGTCGGCATAGCGGTTCACATAGCGACGCACCATGGCGCGCAGTTCGTCCTTTTCCACGGCGCCGTAACCGCCCTGTTCCATCACGTCGCGCGTCACATTTTCCAGCAGATAGTGGATAAAGGTGCCGATCTCCGGCGCTTCAAAGCCGGCGGCGCGGCGCTCCTTCGCCTTCAGGCCGTACTGCATGAAATAGCCGAAATGGCAGCGCTTGAGGGTATCCATGCGGGACGCGGACATGCGGATGGAGTGACCGTACAGGGTACGCACCGCATCCGGTGACAACCGTCCGCGCTGCATGGCACGCGCCCGGCGCATGGCTTCCAGCACCGTATCGTAGCGCCCACTGCACGCCAGATACTGCCACAGCCGGCCATCCGGCTCTTCACCGGCCAGCTCCAGCGCCGAGGCCGCCACCTGCGTGCGATAGCTGCCGTCTTCGCGCTCCACCCGCAGTGCCGGGAAGAGCTTTGCCATACGATTGACCACAAAGGACGGCCGCAGCTGCGTGCCGTTCAGATCGGTGGAGGCCCAGCTGACCCACAGCTTCTGCGAGGGTTGGGCCAGACAGGCGTAAATGTATTCCAGTTCCTGATCCAGCGGGTCCACACCGGCGTCGGACAGCAGGATCTCCCGCTGCTGCAGCATCTCGCGGTCCGCATCGTCCAGCAGGCCTCTGCCGCTGTCCAGTGCGGGCAGCAGATGGTCATTGGCCCCCAGCAGGAAGAGATATTTGACACGGTGGCGGTCATTGCGGGTGATCTCGCTGACCTTCACCTGATCCAGCGTGGCGGGGATGGTGCCCACGCTGTACTGCGTCAGCACCAGACGCAGGAGCTTGGCAAACTCCTCACCGCTCAGCTCGCTCTCGCCCAGGATCTCCACAAACTGGTCCAGCACGCCGCACAGGATCTCCCACAGCTGGCCCGTTTCCTCCGCCAGCTGCACCTCACCGGCCGCCAGCAGCTCGTTTACCTTCTCCTCCAGCGCCTGCGGCACACCGCTGCGCTGCGCAAACATGTAAAGCGCTTCCGCCTTACCCTTTGCGCTTTTACTTGTTTTCAGCTCCTCATGCAGTGTCCGCAGCGGTTTTGCCACTGCTTCGCGCACGGCATTGATGCGCGCAAGCTGCTCACGCGTCCGGTCGTTCAGATCCAGACCGTAACCGCCCGGGTGCGCCGTCCATTCCTTCTCCCGCAGCCACATATTGCCGCGGATCTCCCAGCGCACCACATAGTTTTCCAGCAGATCGCAGTCATCCTCACTGATGCCGGCAAGGCCGGTTTTGAGATAGCGGAACATATCCTCATACTCAAACCCACCGGTCACCGCATCCACCGCACCCAGCAGCATGGTGATGACCGGCTTTTCCAGCAGGTCGCTGCGGCGGCTGATATAGGCCGGAATACCGGCCCGGGCAAAGGCGTTGTCCAGAATGGGGCCGTAGATGTCCATATTGCGCGACGCCACGCCGATGTCGCGGAAACGGCAGGCACCGCTGCGCACCAGCTGCAGGATCTGTGCCGCCGCCCACTCGCACTCGGTGTAGGCAGTACCGGCCTCGTAGAGCGCAATCTGCTCCACTTCCCCAACCCATGCGTCGTCACTTCCGAAGAAGTGCATTTCCAGATGTGCCAATTCATCGCTGCCCTTGTCAGTCAGGTGGAGAATTTCGCACTTTTGGCCGCAGCGCCGCGCCATACGCACCAGACGCTCACGCTGGCGCTGGGCATTCCGGAAGAGTTCTTTGTCGTTCCGGTCGCCCAGCAGCGTCACGGTCACGCTCTCGGCCTTGCGCAGGGCAATCTCCAGAACGCTCTCCTCCAGCTGATTGAGGTAGGAAAAGCCGTCCAGATAGACGTCGGCACCGTCCAGATAACAGCTCTCCTCCAAGTGGTCACGCAGCTTCTGCATGCGGGAACGCGCGTCAAAAGCCTCGTTATGGAGCTTGGCGTCATAGGCGGCGTACAGCAGCGCGATGTCGCGCAGTTTGTCGCCCATGGCGTCATCCAGGTCCGCCACCTGCTGCCACAGCGTCTCCGGTGCGATCTCATAGGCGTAAAACTCGTCCGCCAGCTCCACCAGCTGCTGCAAAAAGGCGGCGCGCTGACTAGGCCGGCCAAAGACCTTCAGCTTGCTGTGCACTTCCTGCAGGGCAAGACGCATGGTCAGTAGCTTACCGCCGTTATCCAGCGTAAAATCCGCCAGACCGCCGGCTTCGCTCAGCACGCGGGTGGCCAGATTGCGGAAGCTCAGCACCTCCGCGTCGCGGGAAGCCGTAGGTCCCAGCACGCGGCACAGGTCCACCTCCGCCTCATGGGAAATATGCTCCGGTACCAGCAGGATCTGCCGGCGCTCCGCGCGCCGCTGCGCCATAGTCCGCAGCACGCGGTCCGATTTACCGCTGCCGGCCCGTCCGACCCAGATAGACAGCATAGCTCCTCCCCCTTTCTGCTGACAGGGTATCACAGTCCCTGTCCCGAAATTCTCTCTTATCTCCCATTATAGCGGATTTACAGCCGCTTGCCAATGCAAAATAGCGGTGCAAAAATGATTTGCTATACAAATTGCACCGGTCATGGTATGATGTGCATGAGGTGAGGACTATGCAGAACATCGCTTACAACATCCGCACGCTGCGCAAGGAACGGGGGCTGACGCAGGAAGAACTGGCCGCGCAGCTCCACGTCACGCGGCAGGCCGTGTCCAGTTGGGAGCGCGGCGGCTCCTGCCCCGATTTTGACACGCTCAAGCGACTGGGCGAAGTGCTGGGTGCCACACCGGAGCAATTGCTGTATCGGGCAGGCGACGGCAAAAAGGCGCCTTACCGCCGCGTGCGGTATATTGGCCCCATTTTGTTGGCGCTGGCAGGATACCTTTTTTGTACATATCTCTTCGGTCTCAGCTACGGCTATTTGGAAGGCAGTCTGTTCGTTGGCCAGATCTACCTTTGCATCATGATTGTCTTTTACGGCCGTACCATCATTGATGAGCTGCGCAACTGGGACTACTACAAACAGCATCCGGACGGACTTCCACCGGATAACGAAGACGAGGAGTGAGGTGAAATAATGCAGAACATCGCTTACAACATCCGCACGCTGCGCAAGGAACGGGGGCTGACGCAGGAAGAGCTGGCCGCGCAGCTCCACGTCACACGGCAGGCCGTGTCCAGTTGGGAGCGCGGCGGCTCCTGTCCCGATTTTGATACGCTCAAGCGACTGGGCGAAGTGCTGGGTGCCGCACCGGAACAGCTGCTGTATGGCACAGAGGTCGGCAAACCACCCAAGCTGCAAAAAGTCAACTATGGTCTGGCGATTTTTGCCAGTCTGATCATCGGGTTTTGCTTATTTCTGGTACTGGACGTCATTGGACTTGTCATTTATTTTGCCGTTTTGATCACCGTGTGTACCTGCATCATTGTCGATGAAATACGCAACAAGGACTACTGGCGTCAGTTATCCGAGGGAACAATCCCACCGGACGATGAAGACGAATAACAAAAGGACGGCAGTCACCTGCCGTCCTTTTAATGCTTTTTCAGCCATTGCCGCAGACTCTCCCACAGCTCCAGCGAGCGAAATTTCAGCACATAGCCCTGATTTTCCTCCGTAATAAGGGAGATGTCATCCTCCCCCAGTCCCGTTGCGATGGCGGTTTCCTCCAGATCCGTAGCCGCGGCGGTACAAAGGGGCGGAAACACCACACACCACCAGTTCTGCCCCGCACCGTCGCCGATGATGATGCGCAGCGCCAGATATTCGCCGCCGGGCAGGGCGAATCCGTCATATTCCTTGGTGGGGAATTCCGTCTGCTCCAGACGGGCAGAAACGCAATAGGCATAGCCCTGCGCCGCGATCTCCTGCCGTGCGGTCTCCTCGATCTGCGGCAGCGCATGTTGCAGAAGTTTCTCCGCCTGCGCTATGTCGCCGCTCTCTTCCAGAATGGCGGTGGCCTGTGCCAGCACCTTGTCGCGCACCTGCAGCTTCAGCGCCTGATCCTCCGCCGTGTCGGAATGGGCGATCACATGCAATCGGATCATCTTGCGCTCCAGCACATCCTGCTCCTGCAGCGACCAGGCTCCCCACAGCACCGTCACCGCGACTGCCATGAGCAGCGCCAGCTCCGCGCATCTAAGTTTGTTTGTCTTCATAAAAAACACCGTCCTATGTAGATTTGACTACATTGTGGACGGTGTTTTTGCATTTTATACACTTTTGGCCAGCCAAGTGTGGGGGAATTCTTCCTTCATCGCCTCGCAGGCGGACACAGCCGTTTCTTCCTCAGCAAAAAGGCCGAACACAGCGCTGCCGCTGCCGCTCATGCAGGCGCGCACAGCGCCCAGCTCGCAAAGCCGCCGGCGGATGGAGGGTACGGCGCTGTTCTCCGGCAGAACATATTCAAAGATGTTGCCGATGCGCTGCGCCACAGCATGCAGATCCTTCTCCTTCAGCGCCTGCAGCATGGCCTCCGTGTCGATGGTGCACTGGGGCTGCTCATCGTCGATGCGGCGGTACATAGCAGCGGTGGAATAGGACTCCTCCGGCTTGCACAGCACCAGCCAGCACGCAGGCATGGACGCCTTCTTGATCAGCTGTTCGCCACGGCCCAGCACCAGCGTGGTGCCGCCGCAAATGCAGTACGGCACGTCGCTGCCCAGACGGATGGAGATGCGCTCCAGCTCCCGCAGCGTCATGTTGGGGGCATAGATCTGCCGCAGGGCGCGCAGCACGGCTGCCGCATCGCTGCTGCCGCCGCCCAAACCCGCCTGCATAGGGATATGCTTTTCCAGATGGATGTGCACGCCGTCACACTCGATGCCGAAATGGCTGAAAAACAGCTGCGCGGCACGGTATGCAAGGTTGGCCTCATCGCAGGCCAGTGCAGGGTCACTGCAGGTCAGGGTGATTCCCTCCCCTGCGCCGCTCTCCACCGTAATCACGTCGCACAGCGCCGCGCCGGTCATGACAGAGATCACATCGTGATAGCCGTCAGGGTGCTTTTTACCCACATCCAGCGTCAGATTCAGTTTGGCCGGTGCCAGTTCCACTACTCTCATGCACGGTCTCCTTTATCTTCAGTCTCTTCGTCGTCAAAATATTCCTTCAGCGCCCGCTCAATGGGCAACATCAACAGAACAGCGCCCAGCAATTCCAGCGCCACTGCGCCATACAGCAGCCACTGCTGCACATTTGCCGGCAGCAGCCGCACGCTGCTCATCACCATGAAAGCCAGTGCAGCAAAGGCCAGTCCCACCTGCCACAGCAGCTGCCGCAGCTGCCTGTCGGCAAATTGCTGCCGCTCCTCATCCATGGGGCCACTGAAGCTGTGATAATGAAAACCGGGAATACCGCGGCCCAAAAGGCCCAGAAGCACCATCAGTACCGGCAGGATAAAGGCCGGCCACCAGATCATCCACATAACATCACCTCTCGCGCCGCGTTATTTCACGATGCGGCGGCTTTCGATGTAATAGCGCTTATCCTGCGCATGGCCCATGGAAAAGGTCTTACGGGGCAGCACACCGTCTGCCATAACGGTCTTGAAGAGCTGCTCCTTGCCCATGGCAGGCAGCAAAAAGCCCATATTGTCCCGCTCGGCGCCCAGCTGGCGCGTCACATCGTCGCCGTGGATATAGTCTACTTCGCCGCCAAACTCCCGGATATACCGATCCAGAAAGCTCTGCAGCGTACCCACCGCCAGCTGCATCATGGGGTCGGGAACCGTCACGCACGCCTCATAACCCTCGTATACCACGCCGATGGTATGGCCTTCGCCGCGGCCCTCGTAGGCATTAGGGAAAAGCTGGCGGAACTTATGCATCAGGTGCTCCGGATCCACGCCGAACAGCACACGGTGGATGGGCTCAAACTGCAGGGCGTCATCGTGGTTGTTCACCACTTCCACCAACGCATAGCGTGCGGGCAGCGCGCGGCTTTCCTCTTCCGTGAGGCCCTTTTTCTGCTCTTCATAGCAGGCCTTGGCCGTGGCCAGCGAGTGGTTGCCGTCACCCACAGCGAAGAGGAGCGGTGCGGCGTCACCGGCGCCGTATTTGGCTTCCAGCTCTTCCCTGTCGGTCAGATGCAGCAGCGCGTCCGCCACAGCGTCCTGCTGCGCTTTGCTCACAGCAAAGGCGCGGATATGGCCGCCATGCTGCATCAAATCAAAGTCATACAGCGCTTCCATGCCGTCGGCCGCAGACGTCAGCGGCTCGATCACCGTGCGCTTGGGGTCATCGATCAACAGCATGACGTGGGGCAGCTCAATGGGAGCGCCGCGGCGCACCTTGGCACGGGGCGGAATGCGGTCCAGCACCGTGCCCTCCGTGGCGCGGATCAGGGCGCCGGAACCGGGGGTGAAATCGTACTGCTCCAGATCCACCATGCCGATGAGTCCGTGGCGCACGCGGCCGTCGGACTGGGTGCGCTCGATATAGATGAGGGATTCCTGCAGGCAGGTGAAAATGCCCTCATCCAGATAACGCTGCATCGTCCCGTTGATGGCGGCGATCTGTTCATCCACGTTGTCGTCCTTCAGCCGTGCCTCCGGCAAAATCAGACGCAGCGCGGAGGGGGCTTCCCCCACGGTTTCCTCCACCGCAGCCCAATACTCCGGCTCGGAGGTAAACTGGTCGCAGGCCACCACGGCCCACTTGGTCATATCACAATCCTTCGGCAGCAGGATATCGGCGGGATAAAAGCCCAGCTTCCGGAATTTTTCGTTCATGTTGCTCCTCCTTGCGTGTCGCATTATGGTGCATGTTGATTATACAATATTTCCGCCGTTCTTTTCAATCGTCAGCGCTCATAAGCCTGCGGGAAAATCGGGCGTGCTTTCAATGCTTTTTGTATAAAACCTGCCATTTGCGGAAACATAGGGTACAGAATCTTTTTCAGGAGGTTTCATTATGAAGATCGTGGACCGCATCGCTCTGGTGCTGACCATCGTGGGCGCCCTGAACTGGGGCGGCGTGGGATTGTTCGGCTTTGACTGCGTGGCGTTCTTATGCGGCGGCCAGACGGCTGTGATCAGCCGCATCATCTACTCTTTGGTCGGCATCGCAGGTCTGTGGTGCATTACGCTGCTGTTCCGTGAAGACGACCCGGCATAACAAAAGAAGAGACCGCTTGGACGCGGTCTCTTTCTCATTTCACATGCAGCCTCTTTGCCAGCTCGGCGTCCGGCGCCACGTACATGGTCTGATACGTGGTATAGATCACCATACCGGGCTTGGCGCCCGCCGACTTTTTCACATAGCGCGCCGGCGTATAGTCCACCGGCACCTTGCCGCTCTCACGGCCCTGGGAGTAGTAAGCCGCCAGCACAGCCGCCTCTTCCAGACTCTTTTCGTCCGGCTCGGCGCCTTCGGTACATAAAATCACGTGGGATCCGTGGATCTTCTGGGTGTGGAGCCAGATGTCCCGCCCCTGCGCCACCTTGCACGTCAGCTGGTCGTTCTGCTTGTTGCTGCGCCCCACCAAGATCCGCAGACCTGCGGAGGAACGGAATTCCCGTGGCTTGGAGGCCCGCTGGAAGCCGGGCTGCTTTTTGCCGCGGCTGCGGATATAGCCGCCGTCGGTGAGCTCGGCGCGGATGTCGTTGAAATCCTGCTCGGCCTCCGCCTGCTGCAGCTGCTGCAGCACGCTTTCCAGATAAGTCAGTTCTTCCCTGCCCCGCTGCAGCTGCTCGGTCAGGATCTTCTCCGCCGTCTTGGCCTTGTTATATTGCTTGAAATACTTGGCGGCGTTCTCCTGCGGAGAAAGGCGGGGATCCAGTCGGATCTCCACACAGGGGCAGTCCGGCTCATAGTAGTTTTCCACCGTGATCTTGCCTGCGCCGCGCTCCATGCGGTAGAAATTGGCGGTCAGCAGCTCGCCGCAGATGCGCAGCTTGTCACGGTCCTGCGTCTGGGCGTACTCCTTCTCCTGCAGGGCGATCTTGCGGCGCACGCGGTCCCGTGCGTTGGTGACGGTCTTCAGGAGGTCCTGACCCTTCTGGCGCACACGCTCGGCCTGCTCGCGGCCCTCGTAGAAGCCGTCCAGCATCGCGCTGAAGCTCTCCTCTTCGCGGCAGCGGGCAAAGGCTCCATACTGCTGCAGCGGAAGGTATGTGAAGTCAGAAAGCTTGTCATCGCGCAGCAGGGTCTGGGGGCGCATCCGCCCCTCATTGACGGCGCACTGCCACGTGCAAAATGCATCCCACAGCCGCCCCTGTTCCTCCTCGATGCGCGCGTCGGTGCTGCCGCAGGCGCGGTACACCAGTTCCCGCGCCACGAGGGGCGAAATGGCGGTAAAGGTATCCAGCAGCCAGCGGTCCAGCTGCGTTTCGGCAGGACACGCATCCAGCAGACGGCGGAATTCATCCTCCTCCACCGCCAGAGGCGACAGCTTCTCCTGCGCCGGCGGCAAGTGATAGTAAAGACCCGGCAGCACCTGCCGCTGCTGCGACATTTCAAAGTCCACGCGGCGCATACAGTCGATGACACGGCCGTCGGGCGCCACCAGAATCAGGTTGGAATGGCGGCCCATGCACTCCAGCACCAGTCGGTACTGGCTCATCTCACCCAGTTCGTCCATGGCGTCTATGGTCAGCGTCACCACGCGCTCCAGTGGCGCCTGCTCCACATCCACGATGCGGCCGCCGCCGATATACTTGCGCAGCAGCATACAGAACATGGGCGGCTGGGCGGGATTGTCCCGCAGCTGGGCCGTCAGGTGGATGCGCGGCTGGTTGGCGCCGGCATTGAGCAGCAAACGCCGGCTGCCGCGCAGCAGCAGAATGATCTGGTCGCGGGCCGGCTGCTGGATCTTTTCAATTCGGCTGCCCACCAGCTGGGGGCGGATCTCCTCCACCACAGCGCGCAGGCAAATGGCATCCAGCGGCATTTCTTACTCCTCCATGATCCGGGCAAACAGTTCTTCAATACGCGCCTTTTCGCCCCGCAGATACAGCCAGCCAAACAGGGCTTCCAGCGCCGTGGCCTGCTGATATTCGGAGCGGCTGGCGTGCTGCGGAATGGAATGCACATTGGCATTGCGGCCGCGACGAAAGACCGCTTGCTCTTCTTCCGTCAGCACGGGGAGGATCTTCTCTGCGGCCTCAGCCTGTGCCGGTGCACGCACCAGTTCCACCGTAGCGCGGTGCAGCCCCTTGCCGGTGGCTTTCCCGTGGGCGCACAGGTAGGTGCGCACCAGCAGCTCATACACAGCGTCGCCCAAATGGGCAAGGCCAATGCTGCTGATGGCGCGGATCTCATCTTCGGGCATTTGAATGGAAAAATACTCGGTCATATCACATTTCCTCGTACGAATGATATCCTGTTTAGTATGGCACCGATTTGCATTTTTCGCAAGTGTTTTCCCTTGTGTTTTTCCGCTGTACAGGCTATACTGGTGCAAAGACACAAGGAGGACGCACCATGAAGGAACAGCTCCACACCATCCCCGTCAACGAGGCTTTTGACTCCGGCGACGAATGCCCGTTTTGCTACCTGCAGCGTCAGGTGGAACAGCGCACCATCCGCTATGTGGCCGGCCCCGGCGCCAGCTATATGGAGCCGGATGTGCGTCTTGCCACCGACAAGGCCGGTTTCTGCCGTGAGCATATGAAAAAGCTCTATGATTTCGGCAACACCCTTGGCGGCGCGCTGATCCTGCAGACCCACTACGCCCGTCTTCTCGAGCAGTTCCAGCAAGACGCGGCCAAGTTCGCACCGCCCGGCAAGAAAAACCTGCTGGGAAAGCGAAAGGGCGGCGAAGCCTCCGATCTGCCCCAGCGGATCCGGCAGCAGTCCTGCTCCTGCTTCGTCTGTGACAAGATCAGCTACAACATGGACCGCTATTACCACACCTTCTGCGTGCTGACCAAGGAGGCGGAATTCCGCGCCAAGGTGGAGTCCTGCAAGGGCTTCTGCCTGCGGCATTTCGGCGAACTGCTGGCCTCTGCCGAGGAGCGGCTGCCCAACAGCCAGTACGAGTGGTTCTACGAAACCGTATTCCCCCTGATGGAACAGCATCTGCTGCGCGTCAAGGAGGATCTGGACTGGCTCATCGCCAAGTACGATTACCGCAACACCTCCGCCCCCTGGAAAAACTCGCAGGATGCGCTCAAGCGCGCCATGCAGAAGATCGAAGGCGTCTACCCCGCCGATCCACCTTTCAAGATGGAAAAATGAAACTCAGCCCCCGAAGCGACCTGCTTCGGGGGCTGATGCTGTGTATTTACCAGTGTTTTTGCGTTTTGTTTTTCTCGTTCCTCTCAACACGCTTGATACGCTCGTTCTGCTTGGGCGGAACGATCACCAGCGGCACATTCTCCACAATTAGTGTGGCCGTGTCCAGACCGTACCATGTCATTTTGGAGCCGGCCCACTTGCGGATGACATACTTGGCATTGAGGATCTTGGCGTCCAGAGAGCCCAGTACGCCCCACTTGGCAGGCACGATCTTATGGATCACGCCGAACTTAAAGTTACCGACATTAAAGCTGCCGTAGATGGAGTACTTTCTGTCCTGTAAGGGCAGTTCGCCTTTCTCCTGCAGATCCTGCACGATCTGACGCAAGTAGACGTTGACATGCTGGCTGCACTTGAAACCCAGATTGATACGGATATGGAAAATGAAATCTGTGCCGTAGGTCTCCACTTCGTAGGTCATGTCGCCGGGCGTTTCCAGCACATTCATGCTGATAAACCAGTAAGCGTCCGCACGCTTATGGTCTTTGTCGACGATGGAGAAGAGAATATCACGGTCGATCAGCTCCGGATCGTCATCCTTCACCAGGAAAACCAGATTATTGGCCATCAACGGCAGGGATTCATCCTTATGCAGCCGTTCCAGAATCGGAATATAGTCGCGCAGCTTCAGCGTGATGCGGAAACGGTTTTCCAGTTGAGTACCGCGATACCAGATCACCATCAGAATCAGGATCAGCAGCGTCAGCAGTGCTGTGAAATAGCCGCCATGCAGGAACTTGCCCAGACTGGAGACGAAGAAGATCACCTCAATGGTGCCAAACACAGCCAAAACCACCCAAGGCAGCAGCTTGCGCTTTCTCACCTTCCGCAGATAGGCAAAGATCAGCAGCGTGGTCATCAGCATGGTAATGGTAATAGCCAGACCGTAAGCAGACTCAATTTTGTGGCCACTGCGGAAATACAGCACCACCAGCGTGCAGCCGATCCACATCAGCCAGTTGACCGAACCGATATACAGCTGTCCCTTGGTGTCCGAAGGATAGCTCATTTCCAGATGAGGCAGCAGATCCAGATGGATCGCCTCGGAAACCAGTGTGTAAGAACCGGTAATCAGCGCCTGAGACGCGATCACCGCAGCCATAGCACTGAGGATCACCGCCACGGGGCGCAGGCCCTCCGGCAGCATCTGGAAGAAGGGGTTCATGTCCTGCAAGGAGGCCAGCGCCTCGTTGCCCATGTTCCGGATCATCCACGCACCCTGACCCATGTAGTTCAGCACCAGACAGGATTTTACAAAGGGCCAGCTGAAATAGATGTTTTCCCGTCCCACATGGCCCATGTCGGAATATAACGCTTCGGCACCGGTCGTTGCCAGAAAGACGCTGCCCAGAATCATGAACCCTGCTTTATTGTAGGAGCTGAACAGCACCTGCACCGCATAAACAGGGTTGAACGCTTTCAGAACCACAGGATACTGCAGCAGCGTTATCACACCGGTCACGCCCAAAAAAGAGAACCACAGCAGCATCGCAGGGCCGAAGGCCTTGCCGATTTTGCTGGTGCCGGCATGCTGCACAGAGAAGAGGATACAGATGATCGCCAGCGTGATCAGAACGACCGTCCACTGCCCATCTCCCAAAAACTGATTCATGACCGCGATACTGCGCAGACCTTCCACTGCAGTGGTCACCGTCACCGCAGGCGTCAGCACGCCGTCAGCCAGCAGAGCCGCGCCACCCAAAATCGCAGGGATCACCAGCCATTTACCGTGGCTTCGAACCAATGCATAGATGGAAAAGATTCCACCCTCACCGTGGTTATCCGCCTTCATGGCGATCAGCACATATTTGACGGTGGTCAGCAACGTCACCGTCCAGATCACCAGCGACAGTGCGCCGATAACAAAATCTTCGTTGATATTGGCAAGGCCGCCGTTGCCCTCCATGATGGACTTCATTACGTACAGCGGCGACGTGCCGATGTCACCATAGACAATACCGATCGTCACCAAAAATAAACTGAACTGAAACTTCTTCTTTGATGTACTCATACCACATCCGCCTTTTATCTCTCTCCGCAGAACAGGGCCACAGCATAAGCACCGCCACGGTTTACTGTCGCCCCTTTAAGTAGTTCTTATTAAGTGTTAAGAATCTGCCAGTTTATCCAAATTCCGTTCCTACTGTAGCAAAAATCACATACTCTGTCAATATGCCTTTTACGATCATTTGTCGTTAAAACATTCACAAATTTCCTCATTTTCCTTGTATTCCCCCCCATTTACTGGTATAATAATGTCAGAACATATGAGAGAGGATGTGGCTCTATGTGCGATACGCTGGGAAGACTCCTGTCCGGCAGCGCAGTTTTTGCCAAAAACAGTGACCGAAGTCCCAATGAAATACAGCTGACAGAATTCTATCCGGCCCGCAGCGGCCTGTCCGGCGAACTGGCCTGCACGTACATCACGGTTCCACAGGCCAGCGAAACCTACTCTGTCCTTCTCTCCCGCCCCGGGTGGATGTGGGGTGCGGAAATCGGCGTTAACGAATTTGGTCTGTGCATCGGCAACGAAGCCGTATTTACAAAAGGCGCTTACGGTAAAACCGGACTGACGGGTATGGATCTGCTGCGTTTGGCTTTGGAACGCTGTCGGAATGCTCAGGACGCCGTTTCACTGATCACCGAGCTCTTGCAGCAATACGGTCAGGGCGGTAACTGCGGATACGACCACGATTTCTATTACGACAACGCTTTTTTGATTATGGATCGCACCGCGCTTTATGTGCTGGAGACCTGTGGTAAGGAGTGGGTCTGCAAGCAGTACTCATCGGTCAGCATCAGCAACCGTCTGTCCATTGGCGCTGACGGTGACAGATATAGCGGCGCCGTCTGCGATTTTTGCAAAAAGCACACTGAGCCCATTTACACTACTTTTTCCGGCTCCGGACATCGTAAGGCACAGACCGCGCGCTTTCTGGGCGCAGAGGAACCGCTGGCCGGCTGCATGGCTGCCTTGCGCAGTCACGATCACGGTGTGGCAGACCCGTTCGCCAAAGGCACAGTTTCCAGCGCCTGCATGCATTATGGCGGCATGATCGGTGACCATACCACTGCCAGTATGGTAGTTTCTCTGGAGGCAAATCGTACAATCGTGTGGACCACCGGCAGCAGCGCGCCCTGCGTATCACTCTTTAAGCCGTGGCTGTTTGGCTGTGAAGCTGTTTTACCTGTCACCTCTTCCGGCAGCACGGATGGAGCAGCTTACTGGCTGGACGCAGAGCACTTCCGCCGCAGCCTGTTGGGCAAGCGCCTCCCCAAAGAGTTTTATACACAGCGCGACACGATCCAGCAGCGTTGGCTATTGCAGGCGGCGCAGACCTCCGCCACTGATTTCCCCGCTTTTTCCCGCACCTGTCTCGCCGAGGAGGCAGAATTCTTCCGCATATGGCGCAACCGCATCCTCCCCGGCAGCGCTTGCGGCGCTGGCTTCCGCAAGCGCTGGGAAAAGAAGAATCAGATTTTGTTTGGCTGATTCCCTTCACAGAGCAAATACGCAGCACCTGCACCGGAATCAGCAGTCGTCCGCGTGAAACCAACGGCGTACCGTAAGCCGTGGTATTCCAAGTATATTGAAGATCTACTTGAATCTTTCAATCCCAAGCAGCATTAAACGCAAAAAAGGCCTGAAATCTTACGATTTCAGGTCTTTTTGGTGGAGATAAGCGGGATCGAACCGCTGACCTCTTGAATGCCATTCAAGCGCTCTCCCAGCTGAGCTATACCCCCATATGCTGTCGGTTTTGCTGCCGACTTGATTAGTATACCGTAATGCGAGTCAAATGTCAAGCACAATTTTTTCGGATTCTGTATTTTTCTCAAAAAAGGAGGCCAATGCAGCGCATTGGCCTCCTTTCATTATATGTTGCTTACTTCTTCGCAGCTGCTTCTTTACAGGATGCCACCACGATGCCAGACAGCGCAATCAGCGCAATGGCGTTGGGGATCACCATCAGGTTATTGAACATATCGGTCAGTTCCCACACCAAGTCATTCTGCAGCAGCGTACCCAGGAAAATAAACACCAGCGCAATAACAGTATAGACAGGAGCAAACTTCTTGCCGAAGAGGTAAGTTGCATTGATCTTACCAAACAGGTTCCAACTCAGAACCGTGGAGAATGCGAAGAAGAACAGGCAGATTGCCACGAACATGGGTCCAACCTGCTCGCCAAACACGGAGCCAAAAGCAGTCTGCGCGAGGTTGTTCTTATTCAGGATCTCAGTCACCGCACCGGTATAACCACCAGCCAGAGGGCCATCAGCGGTATACAGGGTAGAGATGACCACCAGAGCATTCAGAGTCAGCACCACGAAGGTGTCGATAAACACACCGATCATGGCCACAACGCCCTGGTCATGGGGATGAGCCACGTTAGCCTGAGCATGTGCGTGAGGCGTAGAACCCATACCAGCCTCGTTGGAGAACAGGCCGCGCTTGGCACCCTGGCTCAGGGCGATTTTCAAGGCTGCGCCGGCACCACCGCCGATGATGGCACTGGGAGTAAATGCATACTTGAAGATCATACCGAAGGTGGCGGGGATGTACTGGATGCGGGCTACAAGAATGATCAGACCACCCAGCAGGAAAATACCGGCCATGACGGGCACGATCTTCTCGGTAACGGAAGCCAGACGCTGCACGCCGCCCAGGAAGATGATACCGCAGATCACAACCAGAATCACACCGACGATCCAGGAAGGAATGCCGAAAGCAGTCTCAAAGGAAGAACCGATGGAGTTGGACTGGACCATACTGCCCATGAAACCCAGGGCCATCATACACGCAACAGCAAAGAAGCCCGCCAGGAACTTACCGAAGGGGCCCTTGAAGGCAGTAGTGATATAGTACACGGGACCGCCGTGGATGGTGCCGTCTTCGTCCACTTTGCGGGTCTTCAGGGCCAGGGTTGCTTCTGCGTAGATGGTGGCCATGCCGAAGAAAGCGATGACCCACATCCAGAAGATGGCGCCGGGGCCGCCCACCAGAATAGCGCCGCAGGCGCCAACGATGTTGCCGGTGCCGACCTGAGCGGAGATGGCAGTGGCCAGCGCCTGGAAAGAGGTCATACCGCTCTTCTGCTTACCGCCGCGCAGGGACAGGTTACCGAACACCTTCTTCATACCCTCGCCAAAACAGCGGATCTGCACAAAACGTGTACGGATCGTAAAGATCAGACCGGTACCGATCAGCAGAAAGATCAAGATATAGTCCGAGAGGTACGCGTTGATCGTTGCAACGACTTTTAAGATTGCAGCTTCCATGATTTTCTTTTCCTCCAAAAATTAAAGAGTTGCTGACTGAAACAGCAACTCTGGAGCCAAACAGTGTTCACTGTCTGCCCGCGCAGAACAATGAACAGCTCTGTCCTTTTGCCTGAGAGATTCGACCTTGCGGCCTTGCACCTTCGGCACCCAACTCAATGGGCTTCTCCAGAGTCCCCTCCCTGCTCAGTCTCTTGCGATCCTGCACAGTTCAAAGGGCCTATTCAGTTGACGAAGCTATCCTAACACGGAATTTTCCATATTGCAACCCCTTTTTCGATGATTTTTTTGCAGGTTAAGAAAATAACCTTTCTGTTGACAATATCGTAATACGATGTTATGCTGAAAGCAGGATATATCGTTAAACGATATTCATCTCGAAAAGGAGTGATTCGGCATGCCCCGCAAAGCTTTTGACACGCTGTCCGAGCCCATGTTCTATGTGCTGATGGCGCTGCGCCGTCGTACGCTGTGCGGTGTGGAGATCGTGGATTGGATCGGCGCCAAAACCAATACACGCGTGGTGCTGGGCCCCGGCACGCTGTACACCATTCTGGCCAAGCTGACGGAGGAAGATATGATCCGCGAGATCAGCGCAGAGGGCCGCCGCCGCAATTATCAGCTCACCGACAAGGGTCATCAGATGTACGAAGCCGAATGTGACCGTCTGCGCCGGTGTGTGGCAGATCTGGAGGCAGAGGAAAGGAGCGACGGTACATGAGAAAGTCTGTTTGGAAGCTGGCACCTTACGAATGTTTTGAAGTGGATGCCATCGCCGGATGGCTGGATGAGATGAGCCAAAAGGGGCTGCAATTTCGCACCAAGTTCGGTCCTGTCTGCACCTTTGAGCGGTCTCCCTCCCCTGCCCGCTACCGCGTGGACCCCCGCCGCAGCGAGTTCGACCCCACGGAGGAAGAGCGCGCGGAAACTTACCGTCACTTCGGCTGGGAGTTCTGCAGCTACTATACCCGGTACGCAGAGGTTTACCGCGCCGAAGACCCCAGCGCCCCGGAGCTGCATACCGATAGCGATCTGCTGGACGGTCTGGTAAAACGCACCATCCGTAATCGGCTGTTGCTGTGCCTGCTCTTGGGCATTAACCTTTGGTGGTTCATCCTTCGAGACATCCCGGATGTGTTTGTCTGGTATGCGGAGAGCTTTGAAGCCATATATCTATCTCTGTTGCTGGCGCAAACAACATTCACGCTGGCTGTGATTCTGACGATCGGTCAAACTCTCGTCGCATGGCTCAAATATAGAAAACAAGGCAGAATCGCAATACATACCGCCCAGCGGGCAAGGCGGTGGATCTTCTGGCGTGGCCTGTGGCTCGGCCTAGTCGTTCTGTTTGTCGTCACCTATCTTTGGGCTTTGTTGACCTATATCACCAGTTCCTGATCAGGAGGTGTTTGTATGGCAACCATATCCCGAATTCTCCCCTATCAG
This sequence comes from Oscillospiraceae bacterium, assembly GCA_015067525.1. Lineage (GTDB taxonomy): Bacteria > Bacillota > Clostridia > Oscillospirales > Oscillospiraceae > Vescimonas. The sequence goes on from SVMH01000019.1 coordinate 21,667, forward strand.
CCCTGGGAGATCGATGCCGTTGAGGGTTGGCTGGACGACATGGCCAGTCAGGGGCTGATCTTCACCCATTACAGCGGCGGCTACTACTATTTCCGCGAAGACGAGCCGCAGACTCTGCGCCACCGCTTTGACGTACACGAGCGGCTCGCCGACCACGACAAGCGGCACGAGGAATATCGCGACTTCGGCTGGGAGCACATCTGCTATGTGGATGCCCGCACCGATATCTACCGCGCCGCGCGGGAAGACGCGGTGGAACTGAACACCGACGAAGAGACGCTGCGCAGCGTGATGGAAAAATCCCAGCGCAGACTGCGCAACACGCTGATCTTCGGCGAATTTCTCTGCATTGCCACGGTGGTTTTTCTGGTGGCTTCCATCTGTCGCTTTGGCTTTTTCCGTCAGCTCCTGACAAAAAGTCTCTGGGATCTTCTGCCGATCCCGCTGTGGTGGTTTCTCGTTATCTTTGGCGACATTCGGCTGTGGCGCTCTTATCGGGAGATGAAGAGCCGCTCTTTGCTGGAACGCACCTATCACACCCGCGAGCGGGAAGCGCAACGGCGACGGGAAATGCGGACAGACACCGTCGTCCGTCTGCTGCTGCTTCCGATCCTGCTGGTCCCCCTCCTTGTGGACGACTATGACCTGCGGGAACACATGGAGATCGCCGACACCGGCTATGAGCGTTACAGTATACAGCAGTTCCTGCCGGAAGCCGTCATTGGTACAGGCAACGACTACGCCATGCTCTATCCCCACGCACTGAGCGACGAGTATTATTTCCCCCAGCAGACCGCCACCGGCAGAAATTATTACGTCAGCATTTACGAGGTGCGCGGCGCGTGGCTGGCCCGTTGCTACGCCCAAGAGCAAGCGCACGTTGCTGATGCAGAAGTGGTGGAAGTGGCAAATCACGAAAGTGCATGGTTCTACCGCGGCACACCTATCAGCAAGCGGCACTATCTGGATACACCGGACACCCAGAACCTGATCCTGCTGCAGGGCAGTCTTGTGGTGGAGATCGAATACACCGGCCCGGCCGACCTGAAAGCGGCAGCGCTGGCCACCAAATAAACCAACCGTTCGACAGATGGGAGGTCACCATGAAAACTTTGAAACGCGCATGTCCCTACTCTCTGTGGGAGATCGACGCCATTGAGGGCTGGCTGGACGACATGGCAACGCGGGGCTATCTGCTGCAGGAGCACAAAGGCGGCCAATTCGTCTTTTGCAAAACGGAGCCCCAAAACGCGCGGCACCGCATCGACGTGCTGGAAGATCAGTATGCCAACACCAAAGTACGGCGGGAGGAATACCGCGATTTCGGTTGGGAGCATGTCACCGACTTCTCGGAGCATCTGGATATCTACCGTGCGGCACGGGAAGATGCTGTGGAGCTGAACACCGACGAAGAGCATCTTCGTCTGGCGCTGAAAAAAGCGCAGCGGCGCAACTGGGCCATCTATCTTTTCCTCTGCCTTCTCTGCGCAGTCCCCATCGTCTGGATGGTGGTAATGTACGTTCAGCACGGCATCTATTACTCACTTCTCACACGGCCTCTGGTCAAATTGTTCTCCCTGCCGCTTTTGTTCGTCTATATCGCTTTTGTCTTTTTCGCAGAATACCGCGCCTACCGCCAGCTCAAGCGACGGACGCTTCTGGAGCGCACCCACCATACCCGCCAGCGGGAAAAGGCCGGATACCGCACCAAGCGTTGGACGGTCGCGCTGCATCTGCTGTTCTACTTGTCGCTGTTTCTCGCGCCGTTCTCTTCCCAGTTCGGCATAGGCGAACCCATGGATGTGCCCGAGGACGCATACCGAGTTTACAGCGCGCCGGAACTCATGCCCGAAGGCGGTTCCGACGACGCATTGGACGGCGTAATTCACTATCACCACGGCTTGAGTGAAGAATACACATGGTCACAACGCGGCGACACCCGTTACGTGCACAGCTATCAGGTCACCGTTTACGAAGCGCGCTGGGACTGGCTGGCACGGCGCTACGCCGAAGAACAGGCGCGTCTTTCCGGCGCCGAAACACTGCATATCCCCGGCCATGAGGGCGCATGGTTTTATGAGGGTGTACCGCCCATGTTCATCTATCAGGATTACCGGCCTGCCGACAAGCAGAATGTGGTACTTCTTGACGGCAACCGCGTGGTGGAGATCCGTTACGAGGGCGATGCCGACCTGAAGGCGGCAGCGCTGGCCATGAACTGACAAGAGACCCGCTTTTGCGGGTCTCTTCCTGTTTACTTTTCCGGCCGCATCATGTATGATATTAAAAAATACGAAATGAGGCTGACATTTTGAAAAAGCTTGTGATCCGATTCAATGCCCCTGTGGTGCTGAGCTTTGCGCTGCTGAGTCTGGCGGCACTGATCCTTGACGGCGTGACCGGCGGCTTCACCACCTCGGAGCTCTTCTGCGTTTACCGCTCGTCTCTGGCCGATCCTTTCACCTACATCCGCTTCTTTGGCCACGTGCTGGGCCACTCCGGCTACAGCCATTACATGGGCAACATGCTGCTTCTGCTGCTGGTGGGACCGGCGCTGGAGGAAAAGTACGGCAGCAGGACGCTGCTGATGACCATCGCCGTCACGGCGCTGGTGACGGGCCTTGTGAACTTCATCTTCTTCCCCTCCGTTGCCCTGCTGGGCGCCAGCGGCATCGTATTTATGATGATCGTCCTGTCCTCCTTCACGGAGATGAAAAAGGGCGGCATCCCCATCACGCTGATCCTCGTGGTCATCTTCTATCTGGGCGGCGAGATCATGGACGGCATCCGCGGCGGCGACAGCGTGTCGCAGCTGACCCACATCGTGGGCGGTGTATGCGGCATGTTCTTCGGCTTCTATCTGCGGGGCCGCAAACGGTAAAGAAAAAGTGTGCTGACTTATGTCGGCACACTTTTTTTATTCAGAATTCCAGCACGTCGGCCACGCAGGTATCGCCGATGGGTACGCAGCTGTGGATGGCCGCGCGGGCGTGGAAGCAGGTGCAATGGCAGGGGCGCAGATTTTTGGGCCGCAGCTTGCTCAGCCAGCGCACCGTCTCCTCCGTCTGGCGGTTCACCGTCAGCATATGGAAGCCGCCAATGATGCCGCAGATCCGCTCATCGCCGCAGACCTGCTTGGCATATTCCGTGATGTTGTGGATGCCGGCATGGCTGCAGCCGGTGATGACGGTCAATCCCTCGGCGCCGCGGTAGACGATGGCACTGTCCTCCGGCAGGAAGTCCGGCTGCCACTGATCGTCCACCAGACGCTCGCCCACAGGGTACTGGTTTTCATAGTCATTGATCCGGGGGATCTGGCCCAAAAACGTCAGATGCTCGCTCAGCTGCACCGGCTTTTCGCTCAGGCGCAGGTCAAAGCGCTCTGCCGCCACCTCCACCGTGTATGGCGCGCCGATCTCATCGCCGTGATAGCGCTTGCGGCCAAAGACGGCGGGGTGTGCGTAAAGCGGCAGCTTTTTGGGCTGCGGCGGCAGGTGGACAAGGCCGCCGGTATGGTCATCGTGGCCGTGGGAGAGCACCAGCGCCGTCAGGTCGGTCAGGTCGATCCCCAGCTTGGCGGCGTTGCGGACGTACACGTCGGAATAGCCGGTATCAAAGAGGATCCTGGCGTCGCCGTCCTCCAGCAGATAGGACACGCCTGGCTCTGCCAGATAATAGGCGTCAATGCGGGCGTTATTATCGCACAGTACTGTCAGTTTCATGCTGTATCCTTCCTCCCTGCCGTATTACTGCTTCTCTTCCGCCCAGTCATACTGCGTCTCGATGGCGCTGATGCCGTGCAGGATGATCTCCCGGGCAATGCGGGCGGCGGAATCGCGATCCTTACTGCCGATCGCATCCAGCAGCGCCTGATGATGCCGGACAGACTCCGGCAGATCGTCTGCCTGCACACGGTAGTGCAGCGTGATCAGGCTGCGGAGCACCGGTTCAAAGCCGCGGAAGATCATGCTGTAAATGCTGTTTCCCGAGGCCTGCACCAGCCGGTAGTGGAAGCCGTATAGAATGCCCGCCACGTCGGCCTGCGGCTGCTGCAGGTCCTCCAGCAGCTGCTGCATCTCGCGGAAGGTATTCTCGTAGATGTTGTCACAGGCCAGCCGCGCAGACTCCGTTTCCAGCAGGAGGCGGGTCTCCATCATATCAGAAAAGAGTGCCTGCTCCAGTTCCACAGCGCCGTAGCTCATCAGCAGCGGCAGCGAATCCGGCGTGGGGTGCTTGCGGTAGTCGCACACCACCGTACCGCGGCGCGGAACGGTCTCCAGAAAGCCCTTTCCCGCCAGTTCGAGCACCGCCAGATGCACGCTGCTGCGGCTGACGCCCAGCTGCTCAGCCAGTTCCCGCTCCGTGGGAAGCCAGTCGCCGGCACGCAGGTCGCCGGAGAGGATCTTACCCAGCAGGGTCTGCACCACCGACTCCGTCAGGGACGCCGCCTTGGTTCTATCAAATGCCATCTTCATCGCAGTCATACCTCAGTTTTATGATAGTATCATCATACCAGAAAAAATTCTGTATGGCAAGCTTGCCCAACTTGCCCCAAAGCTATTGCAAGCGTGCAAATTATATGTTAAAATTTATACAAGCTTGGTTTAACCACCAGTAAATTCTTTAAGGAGGCGTATATATGGCAAAATACGATGTGGTCGTCGTCGGTGCAGGTAACGCTGGTCTGTCCGCGGCGATCCAAACAGCAATGGCAGGCAAGAAAGTCCTGCTGATCGAGCAGCACAACCTCCCCGGCGGCTGCGCCACCAGCTTCCGCAGAGGCCGCTTTGAGATCGAGCCTTCTCTCCACGAACTGTGCGACGTGGGCCCGCTGGATAACCCCGGCGACGTCCGCAACATCATGGACCTCTATGGCATCAAGGTGGATTGGGTGCGCGTGCCCGACTGCTTCCGCGTCATCACCAAGGGCAGCGACGGCCAGAAGCTGGACGTGACCATGCCCTCCACCATCGAGGCTTTCATCGACCAGATGGAAGTCGAAGTCCCCGGCAGCCGTCCCAAGATGGTGGAGCTGTTTGAACTGTTCCAGGAAGTGCTGGACGGTATCGCCTATATCTCCGCCTCTGCCGGCCATGCCGACTCCAACGTACTGAAGGAAAAATACCCCAACATGCTGCGCACCGGCGCCTACTGCACCCAGAAGGTGTTTGACGCGCTGAAGCTGCCCAAGAAGTGCCAGGACATCCTGTCCACCTACTGGTCCTATCTGGGCGTGGACATGGAGCATCTGGCCTTCATCCACTACGCCGCCATGGTCCACAAGTACGTCAGCCGCGGCGCCTATATCCCCACCTATACCTCTCACGAGATCAGCGTTGCCATGACCGAGCGCATCCGCGAGCTGGGCGGCGACATCTGGTTCAACTGCCGCGCCGAGGAGTTCCTCTTTGACGGCGACCGCTGCTGCGGCGTGAAGACCAACTTGGGCCAGGTGGACTGCGACTACGTGCTGGCCAACATCAACCCCGACATCATCTACGGCAAGATGATGCCCAAGGATCTGGTCCCCGAGCGTGAGAAGAAGCTGTCCGCCGCCCGCGACGGCAGATATGGCGGCCGCATGATCACCGCTTACTTCTGCCTGAACAAGACCGCCGAGGAGCTGGGCATCAAGGATTACAGCATCTTCCTGCAGGGTACCGCCGACTCCGCACAGGAGTACAAGGATATCATGGGCGGCATCGAGACCAATGATTACAGCATCTTCCTGTGCTACAACGTGGCCAACCCCAAGGCTTCCCCCGAGGGCACCTGCATCTGCAGCTTTACCTCCATGGGTTCTCCCAAGGACTGGGACAACCTGAGCCAGCAGGACTATGTGGCCCTGAAGAACCGCTTTGTGGAAAAATTCCTCAAGAGCCTGAAGGAAAAGGCCGGCATCGACATCGCCCCCTACATCGAAGAGATGTCCGTGGCATCGCCCTGGACCTTCGCCCGCTATCTGGGTACCCCCGAGGGCGCTGTGTACGGTCACGAGACCGCTGACTGGGACGGCATGATGGCCCGTATGATGATGCTGGATCCCGACTATCCCATTAAGGGTCTGCGTCCCATCGGCGCAGCCGGCCCCCGCGGCGACGGCTACAGCGCCGCCTACCTGTGCGGCCAGCTGATGGCCCGTCTTGCCCTGAAGGATCTGAGTGAAGAAGGAGGGAACCAGTAATGGCACTGAATGTTAAAGTTGGCCTGATCGGCGTACTGGATATGCTGAAGTTCAAAAATATGGCAAAGGTTCGCGAGCAGGCCATTCAGGCAGCTCCCGCCAAGGAGATCAAGGGCGAGTTTGCCATCAACAACAACGCCAAGCTCCTGCACCCCGATCACCAGAAGCTGGTGGTCAGCGAGATCATCGATCATCCCGGTGCCGGCGCCAAGACCTTTGTTTTCAAGTCCGCCGAGGGCAAGCCTCTGGCCTATTTCCGCGCCGGTCAGTACCTGTCCTTGAAGCTGCAAATCGGTGAGAGCTTTGTCACCCGTCCCTACTCCATCAGCTCCTCTCCCCAGTGGACGCTGGAGGGCAAGGTGGCCATCACCGTGCGCACCAATCCCGGCGGCTTCGTGGCCGACTGGCTGCTGGAGAATCTGAAGGTGGGCGACGGCGTGATCGCCTCCGGCGGCGAGGGTCAGTTCTACTATGAGGGTCTGCGTGACGCCAAGAACGTGGTCGCTCTGGCCGGCGGCAGCGGCATCACCCCCTTCCTGTCCATGGCTTACGCCATCCGTGACGGCATTGAGGATTTCAACCTGACCATCATCTTCGGCAGCCGCACGGAGGAGAACATCCTCTTCCGCGAAGAGTTGGACGCCATCTGCGCCGCCTGCGACAAGGTCAAGGTGGTCCATGTTCTCTCCGACGAGGAGAAGGAAGGCTTTGAGCACGGCTTCATCACCGCCGAGCTCATTCAGAAGTACGCCAAGGATCCCTACAGTGTGTTCATCTGCGGCCCCGAGGCCATGTACCGCTTTGTCAGCGGCGAGATCGACAAGCTGGGCCTGCCCGGCAAGAACGTCCGCCGCGAGATGCTGGGCGTCACCAAGAAGGTCTGGGAGCAGGAAGGCTATCCTGCTGAGTGCAAGGACAAGACCTTTAAGCTGACTATCCGTCAGGGTCCCAACGAGTATGTGGTGGACGCTTCTGCCAACGAGCCCATTCTGGTGGCCATCGAGCGCGCCGGCGTGGCCGCTCCCTCCCGCTGCCGCAGCGGCGAGTGCGGCTGGTGCCGCTCCAAGCTGGTGTCCGGCCAGTACTTCACCCCCGCTGAAAACGAGGGCCGCCGCCACAGCGACGTGGTGAACGATTACATCCACCCCTGCTGCACCTTCGCTCTGTCCGACATGGTCATCGAAGTTCCCGGCGAATACCTGAAGTAATCCAAACAGCACAGCGCCCCCGAAGCACAGAGCTTCGGGGGCGTCTTTTTTGCTGTTACAGCTCCTGACTCAGCTGCTCCAGTTCTCGGATGATAGCGGTCTTGCGCTGATAGAACATCAGCTCCTGATTGTGCCGATAGTAGGCGTCGCAGCCGTAGCGGGCAATGAATCGGGCCGCGTGATAGTGTACGGTCAGCTCCGTCACCAGGATCAGCAACTCCTGTCCGCCGGTCCACACAGCCTCTGCGAAGGCAAACAGGTTTTCCAGCTGTACGCCAGCCTCCTGTGCCGCAGCGCGCATGGATGCCACCTCCTGCCCGAAGGCGGCACGGACGGCGTCGAAATCGGAGCCGGCCTTGATGTGGCTCTGCAGGAACGCAAAGATCCGGTGATACCGCTCCTCCTTCTCGGGGGAAAGGCTTCCGCGCCGCAGATCCCGCTCCATCTGCTGTTGCTGCTGTTCCAGTTTTTCTTCCATAGATGCGCCGGCCTTCACCTCCTTGAGGATGCCGTGAAGGGCCGTCACCACATCGTCCCACTCCATGACGGCGCGCACCTCGCCGCAGGCGCTGTCCAGCAGCAGGCCCAGCAGGCTCAATCGCTCATCAAAGGGAGCCTGCGCGGCGCGCTGGCGGATCTCCTCCGGCGCCGTTCCCGCCAGAATGGAGGCCACCTGATAGTCCGAGCGGTACTTGTTGTACAGCTCATAGTAGATGGCGAAGTCCTCTGCAATGTCGGGGGCCTGCAGATACTGGCCGATGAGCTCGCGGTCCACCGGCAGTCCGTCCTCCTCGTAGATGCGGATCATATCGCTCAGGTCGCTCCAGCCGCGGGGCGTCACAAACTGCTTGCCGTCCACCGTGGCCTCTACGCGGAAGAAGTTCTCCTTCCGGATATCCAGATAGGTCACCACAGAGGCGTGGGTGCCCTTCTTCAGGGCGTATTCTTTCCACGCGGCGTAATCCGGCTCCACATCCACGCGCTTGAGTCTGTCCCATGTAACAATGTCGAAGTCGTGGGCGCTGCGATTATACTCCGGCGGGTTGCCGGCAGCCACCACGAGCCAGCCCTCGGGCAGACGGTGACGGCCAAAGGTCTTGTACTGCAGGAACTGCAGCATGACCGGCGCCAGGGTCTCGGACACGCAGTTGACCTCGTCGAGGAACAAAATACCCTCCCGCAGACCAGTCTCCTCCATCATGTCATACACCGAGGCGATGATCTCGCTCATGGTGTACTCGGAGATGCTGTATTCCTTCCCGTCATACTCCTTGCTGACGATCAGCGGCAGACCCAACGCGCTCTGGCGGGTATGGTGGGTCATGGAATAGGACAGCAGGCACACGCCCAGGTCATCGGCCACCTGCTTCATGATGGCAGTCTTGCCGATACCGGGAGGGCCCAGCAGGAAAACGGGGCGCTGCGCCTCCGGCGGGATACGGAACCGGCCGTATGGATTCTTTTTGAAGTACGCCTGCATGGCGCGGCAGATTTGCTCTTTTGCCTGTGCAATGTTCATAGTACAAACTCCTCTTCCGCCCGAACGGCACTTCCCCTCGCCTGCAGCAGCAGCGCTGTCAGCTCGGTGCTTCCCTCCTGCGCGCAGATGCGGATGTATTCGTCAATATGGGTAGGATCCAGCAGGCTACGGGACACAAGGCCCGCCAAAGCCGCCGTGTTGTTGGTTTTCATGATCTTCTCCATGATGAGGTCTTCCTTGGCCCGCACGAAGACGCTTGCCCGCTCCGCCGTCTGCGGCGTGTGGCGCTCTGGACAGGTGCACCACAGCAGCGTGTAGAGAAGCTGGGCCGGTGCCGAGTCATCCTGCGGAAAACCGGGGGCGATGTACCCCTCTGTCAGGGACGGGCAGTTGCCAAAGGCATTCTTTTCGATCACCGTACCGGCACCCAGTACATCCGCCCGGCGCAGCGATGCGCAGTCCCAGAAAGCATTTTCGGCGATGCGCTCCGTGCGCTGCGGGATCACGATCTCCTCCAGTCCGCTGCCCCAGAAGGCCATCTCTCCGATATGCTCCAGTGTCTCGGGCAGCTCGAGCTGCCTGAGTGCTGTGCAGCCTAAAAAAGCACCCTCTTCGATGCTCACCAGATTTCCCGACAGTACCACACGGGAAAGAGCGGCGCAGTTCAGGAAAGCCGCCGCGCTGACATGGAGGAAGCTCTCGGGGAACACCACTTCCTCCAACGCCGTACACTCGGCAAAGGCCTCCGGTGCGATGCTGTAAACGGTTGGTGGAAATACGATCCGGCGAATATCCTCCCTGCCGGCGCAGGAGCTGTCGGGAATGCTGCCCAGATCCGGCGGGATCACCAGCGTTCCGTCATTCACAATCAAATCTTTGATCAAGGATCTCATCCTCCGTTAATGTCAGTTGCATGGCCCACTGCGGGATGGGTGGCGTGTCCCACCCATCGTGGTGGAGAATAAATGCCGTTTCATAGGGGGGCTTTGCGGCCGGGAATGTGCCCTGACCATCCGTGAAATAGATCAGGCCCTTCAGCTGCGTCAGCTCACCCTTTTGCCGCAGTTCGTCTACATACCGAAACACGGGCCGGAAATCCGTCTGGCCCAGGCCTTTGATCTCCATGGTGTCCAGATACTGCCGAAATTCCTCGGCGCAGGTGATGCGCGCATCCTCCCGGATCCGGTCATCGCATTGAATGATGTGAATCTCCACCTTGGTGAAGAGGTTCTCCTGCCGGCTCAAAATGTCGTAGGTGTGCTGCACAAAGGACTGTACCACATCGCCCTTGACGCTGCCGGAGGTATCGATGGCGATCACAAATTCCCGCAGCCGCTTCTGCTCGCGGTATTCCAGCGGCTCCACCAGCGGAAGATTTCCGTAGGTAGAAAGGCCGTAGGTGTAATAGGTATAGTCGAATTCGTCTTCCGAAACGCGCATCACTTCGCCGTACACGCCGAAGCGCCGCAGAAACTGGGTGTAGCTCTGTTTTTTGCGGTTCATCTGCCGCAGGCTCTGCACCAGAGGCGAATCATCGTCCTTGGCCATGGTCTCCATCTCCACCTGCATACGCTGGGAAATGTCCTCCCAGATCTTTTTCAGGTCGATATCCGTGTCCGGCTTGCCGCTGGTGGAAAAAGTCCCGTACCAGAGGTCATGCTGGTCGGCAAAAAACGGCTCTCTTTGGGATATCAGCTCTTCTTCGGGGATCTCCTGCTCGCCCAGCCAGCGGTAAACCCGCTCCGCCGTCAAGGGTACCGGCAGCTCCTGCGATAAGAGCGCCAGAAGCCCCGTCTGCTGCTCCGTCCGGCGGACGGCGAGAAACGGCTCTTTCATGGCGCTGATGGCGGACTCCACCGCGATGTCGCAGGCCAGATCCCAGCGGGGCTGGTGGATCTCCTTGCCGATGAAGCTGTGGCGGAACACACAGTGCAGCAGCGTGTGCAGCATAGCGCGGTTGATGGCGTTCTGCTCCCACTTGTACTTCCCCAGCACGTACCATGGCTCATAGTAGAGGTGGAGACCGTCCGATGCAAACCACAGTTGTTCGTGGGAAACCGGCTTCAAACAGGCCAGCGCCCGATCCAGAAAGCGGAGATGCACCATCAGCGTGCTCTGCGCCAGCGCGATCACTTCCCCCGCCAGCTCCGCTGCCCGTTCGTTTCGATCCATCCCCTCACCTCCTCTGGTCTAACCACCAATATTATAAACCATCTTTGCCCGTTGTGCAATCAGATTTGTACGGCAGCATCCGGGAATCGCCCCATGCGCCAACTTTCCTTGCAAAAAAAGCGAGCAGACAATCCCTCGGAAGGGCACGTCTGCTCGCTTTATTTGCTTAGCTTTCAGCGCTTGTTGGACTGCCGCCAGATCTTCATCTTCTGGGCGTCCGCCACCAGCTGATCGCGGAAGTCCGGATGCGCCACGGAAATGAGGCGCTCGGCCCGCTGCCATGTGGAAGCGCCCTTCATGTTGACCATGCCGTACTCCGTCACCAGATAGTGCAGGTTGCAGCGCGTATCGGTAACGATGGAGCCCTCCATCAGTGTGGGGCGGATCCGGCTGCGCACGTTGCCGTTTTTGTCCGTCATGGTGGAGGAGCAGCAAATGAAGCTCTTGCCGCCCTTGGACAAATACGCACCCAGTACGAAGTCCAGCTGTCCGCCGCTGCCGCTGATGTGCCGCAGGCCGGAGCTCTCGGCGTTGACCTGGCCAAAGAGGTCTACCTCTACGGCGTTGTTGATGGAAATGAAGTTCTCCAGCTGGGCGATGGTGCGGGCATCGTTGGTGTAGTCCACCGTGGCCGCCATGCACTCGGGGTTCCGGTGGAGATAGTCGTACAGCTTCTTGGTACCCATGCCGAAGGCATAGACCTGCTTGCCCCGATCAATGGATTTGTGGCTGCCGTTGATCTTGCCGGCCATGGCGATGTCCACGAACGCATCCACATACATTTCCGTGTGGACGCCCAGATCCTTCAGATCCGAATGGGCAATCAGCGATCCCACGGCGTTGGGCATGCCGCCGATACCCAGCTGCAGGCAGGCGCCGTTGGGGATCTGAGAGACCACCAGTTCCGCGATCTTACGGTCAATATCGCTGGCCGCTGCGGCAGGCAGCTGGCGCAGGGGCTGATCCACCGCCTCCACGATGTAGTCCACATCGCTGACATGGATCTTGGTCGCCTCGCCGCCGAAGCAGTAGGGATGATTGGGGTTGACCTCCACAATGATGATCTCCGCCCGTTCACACAGCGCCTGCAGATGGGAAGCGTTCAAGCCGAAGCTGAAGTAGCCCTCGTCGTCCATGGGCGCGACCTGAAACAAGGCCACGTGGATGGGTTCTACTTCCTCGCGGTAATAGCGGGGCAGTTCGGAGTAGCGCAGCGGAATATACCACGCGATACCCTCATCCATCAGCTTGCGCTCCAGACCGCTCAAATGCCACGAATGCCAGGTAAAGTGCTCCGCCGTGTCGGGAACAGAGAAGATGGCGGGGCGGAACGTCAGCACAGAGCCGCGAACCTTCACATCATGCAGCTCCTGCCAGCGCTCGGCCAGTGCACGGTCCAGCGTCTCCGGTGTGCAGGCGCACCAGCCATAATCGATCCAGTCGCCGCTTTGCACCACAGACACAGCCTGCTCCGCCGTACACAGCTTGCGCTTATATTCTTGCAAATGATCCATCATATTTTCCTTGCGATTACTCCTGCTCCGCCAGTTTTCTGTAGCTCTCATAGCGCTCCTTCGCCTGCTGCTCGGCCTGTGCGAAGAGTGTTTCGGCGTTCAGCGGGAAGGTCTGGTGCAGGGATGCGTAGCGAACCTCGCCGGCCAGGAACTCCTGATAGCTCATGGTGGGCTCCTTGGAATCCAGCGTGAACTTACCGGTTGCCTTGGCGGGATTGTAACGATAGAGGGGCCAATAGCCGGCGTCCACCGCGCGCTTCATCTCGGCTTGCACCTGATCCATACCGGCCTTGATGCCGTGGTTGATGCAGGGTGCGTAAGCGATGACCAACGAGGGACCGGGATAGGCTTCCGCCTCGGTGATGGCCTTGAGAAGCTGGGCGGAGTCGGCACCCATGGCAACGCTTGCCACGTAGCAGTTGCCGTAAGCCATCATCATCTTGCCCAGATCCTTCTTGCCGGTCTTCTTGCCGGCCGCCTGGAACTGTGCCACAGCACCCAGAGGCGTTGCCTTACTGCTCTGGCCGCCGGTATTGGAATAGACTTCCGTGTCCACGATCAGGATGTTGATATCCTCGCCCATGGCGATCACGTGGTCAAGACCACCGAAGCCGATATCATAGGCCCAGCCGTCGCCGCCGTACATCCAGACAGGCTGTTTTGCCAGATGCTCCGGATGGCGCAGGATCAGCTTGCGCAGTTCGCCGGCGCGATCGGTCAGTTCCATATTCTTCAGCGTGGCCAGCAGCTTTTCGGAGGCAGGCAGAGAAGCGTTGAAGTCGTTAAAGGCCTCCAGCCACTCGCCGATAACTTCATCCAGCATAGGCTCAATGGTCTTCAGCTCTTCCAGCCAGGCGCGGGTCTTATGCCGCTGCTGCTTGACAGACAGATACATACCCAAACTGAACTCGGCGTTATTTTCAAAGAGGGAGTTACTCCACGCAGGGCCTCTTCCCTGCTTATTGACGGTATACGGGATGGACGGCATGGCCGCACCCCAGGCCTGAGAGCAGCCGGTTGCGTTGGCCCAATACATGCGGTCACCGTACAGCTGGGTCAGCAGCTTGGCATAGGGCGTCTCGCCGCAGCCGGCACAGGCGCCGGAGAATTCGCACAGAGGCTGGCGGAACTGGCTTCCCTTGACGGTGCTGGCATTAAACGCGTTCTTGTCCGTGATCGTCAGGCCATATTCCCAGGCTTCCGTCAGCGTCAGTTCACGCTCGACACGCTCCATCCGCAGTGCCTTGCCGTTCATGGGACAGGAGGCCACGCAGCTGCCGCAGCCGGTGCAGTCCATATCGCTGACCTGCAGTGAGAAGGAAAGGCCCTTGACGCCCTTGGCCGGTACGGTGACAAAGCCTTCGGGCGCCGCAGCGACCTCTGCTTCATCGAGAAGATAAGGACGGATAACGGCGTGGGGGCAGACAAAGGAGCAGCGGTTACACTGAATGCAGGCCGTGGCGTCCCACACCGGCAGGCGGGTGGCGATGCCGCGCTTTTCATAGGCCGTGGTACCCAGCGGCATGGTGCCGTCCTGATAGCGCAGGAACGTAGATACGGGCAGATCGTCGCCCTTCAGCGCATTGCAGGGGCGCAGGATCTGTTCGATAAAATCGGGAGCCGGTTTGGCCGGGGCAGCAGAAACATCTTCCGCATCCTTCCAGCATTCCGGAACAGCCACAGCCACAACGCCTTCCACGCCGCGGTCGATGGCGGAGAGGTTCATCTGCACCACCCGCTCGCCCTTTTTCGCAAAGGTCTTGGCAGCCGCTTCCTTCATGTAACCGATGGCCTCGCCCATGGGGATAATGTCGGCCAGAGAGAAGAAGGCAGCCTGCAGCACCATGCTGGCGTGATCGCCCAGACCCAGCTCGCGGGCGATGCCGTTGGCGTCGATGATCCGCAGTTTGGCCTGCTTTTCCGCCAGGCCACGCTTAACCGCGGCAGGCAGCTTATCCTCCAGCTCCTCAGCCGACCAGCGGCAATTCAGCAAGAACGTGCCGCCGCTCTTCAGCTCCGACACAATATCGTACTTATCCAGGAAGGACTGGTTGTGGCAAGCCACAAAATCAGCTTCCTTGACCAGATAGGAAGAGAGGATCGGCTCCTCGCCAAAGCGCAGATGGCTGCGGGTAATGCCGAAGGATTTCTTGGTGTCATACTCAAAGTATGCCTGCGTATAGAGCGAAGTATTGTTGCCGATGATCTTGATGGAGTTCTTGTTGGCGCCGACCGTACCGTCGCTGCCCAGACCCCAGAACTTGCAGCTGACCATACGCTTGTGCTGCAGCGGCACAGCAGGGCCAACCGGCAGGGACAAGCCGGTAACGTCGTCTTCAATACCCACAGTAAAGCCGGTAAAGGGCTTCTCCTGCAGCAGGTGGTCAAAGACCGCCTTGATCTGGGCCGGTGTGGTATCCTTGGAGCTCA
>SVMH01000074.1 GCA_015067525.1 Oscillospiraceae bacterium
ACTGAAGATGGTGGACTATCCGCTGCTGCTTACCTTTGTGTTCTTCTTTGTTTTTGCCGGAAATATGGCACGCATTGATGTGGTCCGCTATGCATTCTCGGCCCTGCTGGAGCGCAGCACCCTGCTGTTCAGCGTTTTGTCCTGCCAGTGTATCAGCAACGTCCCCTCTGCGATTCTGCTGTCGCAGTTTACCGGAAACTATGCAGACTTGCTGGTGGGCGTCAACATTGGCGGCGTGGGCACGCTGATTGCCTCTCTGGCCAGTCTGATCACCTTCAGCCAGTATACTGCCCACAACCCCGGCAAGACCGGCTATTACATTAAGCTGTTTTCTGTATTCAACTTTGGATTCCTTTTCCTTCTGACCGCATTTATGCTGGTCCTGAAGCTGTTTTAAAAGAAATTATAAAAGGAACGTCCGGGGCAAATGCCCCGGACGTTCCTTTTTATCTGGAGAAGAGAGAATCAACGAATGCCGTAGTTCTGGATCACGTAGTCCATATCCTTATCGCCCCGGCCGGACAGGTTGATGAGGACGGAGCCAGTGCCCATCTTTTTGGCCAGCTTCATGCCGTAGGCCACGGCGTGGGCGCTCTCGATGGCGGGAATGATGCCCTCCTTGCGGGCCAGCTTGTAGAAGGCTTCGATGGTGTCATCGTCGTTGACCACGTCGTACTTGACGCGGCCCAGCTCATGGAGGAATGCGTGTTCAGGGCCGGAGGAGGGGTAGTCCAGACCGCTGGCCACGGAGTAGACAGGGGCGGGTTCGCCGTTTTCGTCCTTGAGCATAATGGAGTTGAAGCCGTGCATGACGCCCTCGGAGCCGTACTGCAGGCTGGCGGCGTGGTCGCCCATCTTGGGGCCGCGGCCCAGAGGCTCGATGCCGTAGATGTCCACGGGGTCGTTGAGGAAGCCGGAGAAGAAGCCTGCCGCGTTGGAGCCGCCGCCCACGCAGGCCACGATGGCGTCGGGCAGGTGGCCGGTCATCTCCACAAACTGCTCGCGGGCCTCCTCGCCCACCACGTGCTGGAAGTCGCGCACCATCAGCGGGAAGGGATGCGGACCCACCACGGAGCCGATGCAGTAGATGCTGTTGTGATAATCCTTGGTATAGGCGTCAAAGGCGGCATCCACCGCTTCTTTCAGCGTCTGCAGGCCGTGGGTGACCTCCACCACGTTGGCGCCCAGGATCTTCATACGGGCCACGTTGGGCGCCTGCTTCTTGATATCCACCGCGCCCATGTAGATGTCGCACTCCAGACCGAAGTAGGCCGCGGCGGTGGCCATAGCCACGCCGTGCTGGCCGGCGCCGGTCTCGGCGATGACCTTCTTCTTGCCCATATACTTGGCCAGCATCACCTCGCCCATGCAGTGGTTGAGCTTATGGGCGCCGGTGTGGTTCAGATCCTCGCGCTTGACGTACAGCTGCACGCCGCCCAGTTCGTTACTGAGCCGCTCCAGATGAGAAATGGGGGTGGGACGGCCCTGGAATTCCTTGCGGATGCGGCGCAGCTCGGCGATAAACTTGCGGGACTGGCAGATGGTAAAATAGGCCTCGGTGATCTCGTCCATGGCCTTTTGCAGCTCGGGGGACACATAGGAGCCGCCGAACCGGCCAAAATAACCGTTCTTATCGGGATAATGCTTCAGATAAGTTTCAAAATCAACACCGTTCATAATCATGGTATAGCCTCCTGCTTAATGTTCAGTCGTTTTATTTATGATGATATTGGATGGCCGTCAGCTGCGCCATCGCTTTGTCAGCAGTATCATGGGGTTTCCTCCTTCTTGCTGTCAGGAAAAAGAAAAACGCCCCTGACAGACCTCTTGCGAGTCTATCAAGGACGAATCGTCTGATCCGCGGTGCCACCTTGATTCGCAGCCCCAAGGCCGCGCGCTTGGCAGGATACCAGCATATCCCCGGCAGCTGACGTGTGCCGTAACGTCGCAGCATACTTGGCCCTTCCGGCCGTTCCCCTGCGCCCTCGGCGGTCCATTTGACGGTTTGTTTTCTGCCCGGATCCCAGCACCCCGGACTCTCTTTGAGAGCATTGCCGCCTTTATCTCCGCTTCATCGGTTTTCGTTTTTTACTTGCCGCGATTATACTCCCCCGCGCAGGGCGTTGTCAAGGCCGGATTTCACACCTTGATGCCGCTATAGCTCAGAGAACGGAAGATCCAGAACTTTTTCAGCCCGAAGGTGATCTCCTCATCCATCTGCAGCGGATAGCGGGGCAGCAGCACCTCGCCCACCTCGGTGGTGACGACGCGGTACTTCTTTTCGGTGATGAATTTTTCCCGCTGATTCTTATGGGGCAGGTAGACGTGCAGGTCGATCACCTCCACATCGGTGTTGTTGATCTCCACCAGCTCCACCAGAATGGTGTGGTTATTCTTTTTTTTCATGTACTCCAGCAGCTCGGGGGTGTAGTTGATGTTCATGGCGCTCTCCCTTATAGCATCTTTTTCCCTTATTATACGGAAGAACCGCGCCGCGGGCAAGCCCTATTTTAACGATGTATTAACTCTCCTTCTGACTGCATTCTCGGATTTATGCTTTACTTATTTTCCATCTTGCTTTATAATGTATTCTGTAGGATTATGTGTCCTTTACTTTTGTATTTTATAACCGGAGGGTTTTTACTATGGGAAATTGTGCAATTGTTGGTATTAACTGGGGTGACGAGGGCAAGGGCCGCATGGTGGACCTGCTGACCCAGGATTATGATGTGGTCGTCCGTTATCAGGGCGGCGGCAACGCCGGTCACACCGTGGTCAACGAGCTGGGCAAGTTCGCCCTGCATCTGCTGCCCTCCGGTATTTTCCGCAAGGGCGTGATCAACATTCTGGGCAACGGCGTGGCCATGGACTGCGAGAACCTGTGGATCGAGATGCAGGAAGTGATGAGCCAGGGCGTGCCCCTGACCCCCGAGAACCTGATGATCAGCGACCGCGCTTCTCTGCTGCTGCCCTGGCACCGGGATCTGGACTCTCTGGAGGAGGCCCGTCTGGCCGACAAGAAGTACGGCTCCACCAAGCAGGGTATTGCCCCCTTCTATTCCGACAAGTACCAGAAAAAGACCGTGATGGCCGGCGAGCTGCTCTATCCCGAGTACCTCAAGGCACATCTGGCCGATATTCTGGAGTGGAAGAACCTGACGCTGGATCGCGTGTACGGCGCCAAGACCTACACCATCGATGAGGTCATGGCATGGATCGACGATTTCGGCGCCAAGATCCGCCCCTACGTCTGCGACACCGGCGCCGTGCTGCGCAAGGCACAAGCTGAGGGCAAGAGCATCCTCTTCGAGGCTCAGCTGGGTGCGCTGCGCGATCTGGACTACGGCATCTATCCCTACACCACCTCCTCCAACACCCTGGCCTGCTTCGCTCCCGTGGGCAGCGGCCTGCCCTCGGCCCGCATCGACGAGGTGGTGGGCGTGGTGAAGGCCTACTCCTCCTGCGTGGGCGAGGGTCCCTTCCCCTGCGAGTGGTTCGGCCCCGAGGCGGAAAAGCTGCGCGAGGCCGGCGGCGAATACGGCGCCAAGACCGGCCGTCCCCGCCGCGTTGGCCCCATCGACATCGTGGCCACCCGCTACGGCGTGCAGATGCAGGCAGCCACCAACATCGCCCTGACCAAGCTGGACGTGCTCAGCTACATGGACAAGATCCCCGTGTGCGTCCGCTACGATATCGACGGCCAGCTCACCGATGAGTTCCCTTTCCCCACCCTGCAGAACAAGGCCAAGCCCGTCATCGAATATCTGGACGGCTGGCAGTGCGATATCTCCAAGATCACCGAGTGGGACAAGCTGCCCGAGGCTGCCCGGCGCTACGTGGAGTATGTGGAACAGGCCATCGGCTGCCACATCGGCTACGTCTCCGTTGGCCCCGAGCGCGACAGCATCATTCTGCGCTGAC
Organism: Oscillospiraceae bacterium; assembly: GCA_015067525.1. Lineage (GTDB taxonomy): Bacteria > Bacillota > Clostridia > Oscillospirales > Oscillospiraceae > Vescimonas. The sequence continues at coordinate 3,922 of SVMH01000074.1, forward strand.
CACTTTTTCTGACGAAAGGACGGTCCAATATGGCAAAAGACCGCTATGAATCCCCTCTGTCCTCCCGCTACGCCTCCCAATACATGCTGCGCCTGTTCTCCCAGCAGGAGCGCATCCATGTGTGGCGTCAGCTGTGGGTGGAACTGGCCCGGGCCGAACACGAGCTGGGCCTGCCCATCACCGCCGAACAGGTGGCTGAACTGGAAGCCCACACCGAGGATATCGACTTTGACGTGGCCGCCGCACGGGAAAAGGAAGTGCGCCACGACGTGATGGCGCACGTCTACACCTACGGCAAGGCGGCGCCCTCCGCCGCCGGCATCATCCATCTGGGCGCCACCAGCTGCTATGTCACCGACAACGCCGATCTGGTGATCTACCGCAGGGGCCTGCAGTATCTGCGCGGCGAGCTGCTGGCCGTGATGCGCAATCTGGCCGAATTCGCCCTGCGCTACAAAGACACCGCCACCCTGGGCTACACCCACTATCAGCCCGCTCAGCCCGTCACCGTGGGTAAGCGCGCCACACTGTGGCTGCAGGATTTCCTGGCCGATCTGGAAGAACTGGATTTTGTCATTGACAATCTGCGTTTCCTGGGCTGCCGCGGCACCACCGGCACCGAGGCCAGCTTCATGGAGCTTTTCGAGGGTGACGGCGAGAAGATCGACGAGATGAACCGCCGCATCAGCGCCGCCTTCGGCTTTGACAAGTGCTTCGACGTCTGCGGCCAGACCTATCCCCGCAAGATGGACAGCCGCATCCTCAACGTGCTCAGCTCCATCGGTCAGAGCACCTATCGCATGGCCAAC
>SVMH01000075.1 GCA_015067525.1 Oscillospiraceae bacterium
CATATTGTCCCCGATATCGTAGCTGGCCACCACCACACTGGCATCCTTCAGCGCCTCGTTCACATTCTCCGGGCCAATGAGAATCTGCATGGGGGTGTTGGTGTCCAGCACGGGCAGTGCGTCCTTCTGATCCGTCAGCAGATTCATCAGGTCGTTGGCCCTGTCAAAATTCTGGAACTCAGGCTGCTTGAACAACTGACTCTGCCCGGTGGTAAACACCTGGCTGCGGCGGGTACTGTCCATCACTTCGGTAGCATACTCGATGGTTTGGGAGAGGGGCATGAAGAGCTCTGCCGTCAGCTGACCGGCCAGAGCCATCAGCTTATTTCCCATCTCCTCCGGGCTGAGGCCGGTAAAGTGGGTATTGAGCAGATTGCTCAGGGCGGGCAAATGCTCATCGCTGACAGGAAGCTGGGTCTGGATCAGCTGGCTCTTGACCCGGTTGTCGCCGGTCATGACCACGGCGATGAAGCTGCGCGCATCCACCGCCAACAGATCGTAGCGCCGGACGGTAACAGAGCTTTTGCCGGAGGCCACGGCGTAGGCCGGATAGCTGACGATGGAAGAGACCATCTGACCAGCCTGGGCGATGACACTGTCCAACTCCTTCATCTTCCCCTGCAGCGCGGAGTCGATCTTCTCGGCCTCCTCGTCGGTAACGGACTTGCGCTCCATCAGCTCATTGACATAGAGCCGATAGCCCTTAGGGGAGGGAACACGGCCGGCGGAGGTGTGAGGCTGCTCCAGATAGCCCAGCTCCACCAGATCAGCCAGCTCGTTGCGGATGGTGGCGGAGCTGACGCTGCCGCCCATGGCCTGGGCAATGAACTTGGAGCCAACAGGCTCGGCGGAATCGATATACTTCTCCGTGACCACCTTCAGTATTTGCTTTTTGCGGGCGGTCAATTCCATGCCTTCACTCCTTTAGTGCCGCTTTAGCACTCCTTTGCCCCGAGTGCTAAAGGAAGTGTACCACCATTGGCAGGTAAAGTCAATACGAATTGTTTCCCCCATTTTTAACAAATTGTAAATTCAAAATCCGGCGACCAAGGAGACCTTCGCGGGGCAAGATAACGGGGGAGGTGATAGACGTGAAACAGGAGGAAAGGATGAGAACAGATCTGACAAAGGAGGACGCGCTGCTCACCGCCGAGATCCGGGAGATGATGGCGCAGCGGAATATGATGGCGGACTGCGGTGTGCTGGGGCAAGTCCCCATCCTGCCGCCGGCGGTGAACCGGCGGCGCAACGACCCCAACCCATAAAAAATGCCTGCACGCAGCACAGCGTGCAGGCATTTTTGTTGTTTTTATCTAGCAACAGCCACAGGAGCCACCTTGCCGTTATCGGTGAGATTCAGGATCAGCTTTCTGGGGCACTTGGTGACACAGATGCCGCAGGAGGTGCACTTGCTGTAGTCGATGCTGGCCACATTGTCGGTGACGGTGATGGCACCGGCGGGACAGTTCTTCTCACACAGCTTGCAGCCGATACAGCTGACGGCGCAGTGGGCCTTGGCCTGGGCGCCCTTCTCATGGTTGCTGCAGGGGACCACGATGTCGGTGGCGTAGGGAATACTGACGATGACCTTCTTGGGACAGGCGGCGGCGCAGAGCATACAGTGGGTGCACTTATCCCGGTCCACCTCGGCCACGCCGCGGTCGTTGATATGGATTGCATCGAACTTGCAGGCCCTGACACAGGTGCCAAGACCCAGGCAGCCGAAGGCACAGTCCAGCGTGCCGTTGCCCGCCACCTTCATGGCGGCCACACAGTCGTCCACTCCCACATACTTCTCAAACTTGTGCCCCGCTCGGCTGCCGCCGTTGCAGCGGACAAAGGCCACGCGCCGCTCGGTAGCGGTCACCTCAACGCCCATGACGGCGGCAATGCGGGCCGTGTTCTCTCCGCTGCAGCCGGGGCAGGCGTTGACGGGAGCGGTACCCGCCACGATGGCCGCGGCGCAGGCCGCGCAGCCGGGGTAGCCGCAGCCGCCGCAATTGGCCCCGGGCAGGCAGTCCTGCACCACGGCCAAACGCGGATCGCTCTTCACTTCAAACACCTTGGAGGCGATGGCCAAAACCAAACCAAACACAACGGCCAGCGCGCCCAAAACAAGAACAGCATATAAGATATTCATTTCATCCGCCTCCTTTTACCAGACCTGCAGGCCGCTGAAGCCCATGAAGCACAGCGCCATAAGACCCGCGGTAATCATGGCGATGGGAAATCCCTCGAAGGCCTTGGGTGGCTCGGAAAACTCCAGCCGCTCGCGGATGCTGGCAAACAGCACGATGGCCACCAGAAAACCCACTCCGCCGGTGACGCCGTAGACAACGGACTCAATGAAGTTATAGCCGTTCTGCACATTCAGCTGCACCACACCCAGCACCGCGCAGTTGGTGGTGATCAGCGGCAGGTACACGCCCAGCGCCTCGTACAGGGTGGGGATGGACTTCTTCAGGAACATCTCGATGAACTGAACCAATGCGGCGATGACCAGAATGAAGGCTACCGTCTGCATATAAGCCAGATCCAGCTTCACCAGCAGCACGTTCACGGGATAGCACAGCGCGGAGGCCAATCCCATAACAAAGATGACCGCAAAACCCATGCCGATGGCAGTATCCGTCTTTTTGGATACCCCCATGAAGGGGCAGATGCCCAAAAACTGAACCAGAATGAAGTTGTTCACCAGGATAGCTCCCAGAGAAATGGAAAGAAGCTTCGTGATATCCATCCTTACTTACCTCCCTTGCTCTTTCTCTGTGCCCACTGCACAGCGGCAATGACAGCACCCAGGGTCAAAAAGCCGCCCACAGGCAGTGTCATCATCATGGCGGCATATTGGGCGGGGAAGATCTGCACACCGTTTACGGCACCGGTGCCCAGCAGCTCACGGATGACGCAGATCACCAGCAGCACCAGGGTGTAGCCGATGCCCTGGCAGATACCGTCCACCGCGGAGGCCAAAATGCCGTGCTTGCTGGCAAAGGCCTCGGCCCGCCCCAGAACGATACAGTTCACCACGATCAGCGGGATGAAGATGCCCAGGCTCTCGGCGATCTCCGGCAGGTAGGCCTGCAGCAGCAGATCCACCATGGTCACGAAGCCGGCGATGACAACGATATAGGCCGCGATTCGGATCTGATCGGGAATGACCTTGCGCAGCAGGGAGATGACCACATTGGAGCAGGTCAGCACGATCAGCACCGCCACGCCCATGCCCAGTCCGTTGGAGACGGAGGTGGTGATGGCCAGGGTGGAGCACAGACCCAGCAGCTGCACCAGAACAGGGTTATTGGTGATGATGCCTTCTTTCAGTTGTTTGCCAAAATTCATATGCGTCCTCCTCCCTTAACCCAGCTGTGCCACGGCGGCCAGAGCGGCATTCACGCCGGCGGCCACGCCCTTGGAGCTGACGGTGGCACCGGTGACCCCGTCAAAGCGGTTGGCGCCGGAGTTGACGGTGATCTCCCCCTTGTCCAGGCTCATGCCTGCAAAGCGGCCCAGAACAGCGCTGTCGCCCACCACCTTGGTTCCGATATTTCCGGTCTCGGTGTGCTTGATGACAGACACGCCGGTGACCGCACCGTCGGCATCCACGCCCACCACCATATTGATGGCGCCGCCGAAGCCGTTGGTGGTCACTTCCACCACATGACCCACGCGCTTGCCGCCGGTCCTGGCCTCGCTCACCGCGGTGACGCCGGGCACAGACACGGACACGGGATCATACTCTTCGGCCTGCAGCACCTGGGCCATGGCCTTTGCGGTCTTTTCCGCCTGCATCGCCGTGATGATGGGCTCGGTGGCGCTGTTGACCACCGCCAGCAGCAGACTCACAACAGCGCAGATGGCCAAAAGAATCCCGGTCAGACGGAAAATATAGCGGGGATCCAGATCCACCTTTTCCTTTACAACAGGTTCGTTGCTCATTTACCGGCAGCCTCCTTTCCCTTCTTCTCCTTCTTCTCCGCGGGCGCCTTCACCACGCCGAAGCGGGTGGGACGGATGGACTTGTCCAGCATCCACACGGTCAGGTTCATGACCAGAATGGCGTAGCACACGCCCTCGCTGTAGGAGCCGAAATAGCGGATAAACACGGTGATCAGACCGCAGCCTGCGCCGAAGATCACCTGGCCCAGGTGGCTGACCGGGCTGGTGACGTAGTCGGTGGCCATAAAGAAGGCGCCCAGCATCAGGCCGCCGCCCAGCACCTGGTAAAGCATCCAGGTAAGGGGATCGTTGCCACGGGGGAAGAGGAAGGTCAGCACCGCCACGGTGCCGATATAGCTGACGGGGATGTACCAGGTGATAACCTTGCGCCAAATCATGTAGCAGCCGCCCAGGATCAGAAGCAGCGCGCTGACCTCGCCGACGCAGCCGCCGATGAAGCCCACCAGCATATCCGGCAGATCGTACATCTGCATCAGACCCGTGAGG
>SVMH01000020.1 GCA_015067525.1 Oscillospiraceae bacterium
CCGAGGGCGCTTACAAGGTCGCAGTGAAGGCCGTTGATAAGGCCGCCGCCAAGGGCCTGCTGCACAAGAACAATGCAGCTCACAAGAAGAGCGCTATGACTCTGAAGCTGAACAACATTGGCTAATTACCAAACCTATAAACCAGATTAAGGCACAATCCGAAAGGAATGTGCCTTAATTTTATTTCGGGAGGAGCGGACGGGATGGAATACATCGACATTTACACGGCGCAGCGCACGCTGACCGGCCGCACCGCGGTGCGGGGTACGGTGCTGGGTGACGGGGAATACCACCTGATCGTGCATGCGGCCCTCTTCAACGCGGAGGGCAAGCTACTGATCCAGCGGCGCCAGCCCTTCAAGAAAGGCTGGCCCAATCTGTGGGATCTGACGGTGGGCGGCGCAGTCAGCGCCGGTGAGACCAGTGCGCAGGCCATCGTGCGGGAGCTGGAGGAAGAATTGGGTCTTTGCTGGGATCTGCAGGGTGAGCCGCCCTGCATGAGCCTGACCTTTGACCACGGATTTGACGACATTTACCTGCTGCGTGGCGAAGTGGATATCCGTGCGCTGCGGCTGCAGCGTGAAGAGGTGGCCGAGGCAAAGTGGGCCACACAGGCAGAAGTGGCGCAGATGCTTTCGGACGGTACCTTTATCCCCTATCACGAGAGCCTGATCGCGCTCCTCTTTGCCATGCGGGAGAAAATTGGCGGTCTGCGGGCGGAATAAGGTCGGTTTTGGCGCATTTTGCCGCGGATTACCCCTTGACGGAGGGGAAAAAAGATGCTATTCTTTACGAAGTGCAAAGGCTGTGACCGGGGGTGGCGCCCCGCGAGCCGCGGGAGGAAATGCCCGCCGCAGAAGCCGCGTTAAGGCTTACGAGTGTGGACGCAAGTCCAAATTCAGGTGGAACCACGGATCCATACGATTCGCCCTGAGCTGCAAGGCAGCTTGGGGCGTTTTTTATTTGGGGAGGAGCCTATGGAAGAAAAACAGAAGAAACTGCGTGTGCTGGCCAAGCTGGCGGCCGACCTGAACGAGAGCGATATTCTCTGGGCGGTGGGCGCCTCGGCCATGCTGTTTTTGCGCCGGATCGTCACCGATTTCCGCGACATCGACCTGATGGTGTGCGAGGAGGACATCGAGGTGGCCAAGGAGATCCTGTTGCGCCACGGCACGCTGCTGCCGGCGGCGGAGGATGACCGGTTCGGCAGCCACCATTTCCTGCAGTTCAGCGTGGACGGCGTGGAGATCGACCTGATCGCCGGCTTCGTGGTGAACGCGGCGGACGGACAGCACGTGTGCCCGCTGCAGGTGGAGGAAGTGGACGCCTGCGTGGACGTGTTTGACGAGGCGGTTTCGCTGCACGCGCTGAAGGTTTGGTATGAATACTACACCTGGATGGGACGGACCGAACGGGTGAAGCAGATCGAAGAATTTCTGGGTATCAAATAAATTGAGATAAAAGGAGACACACATCATGATGAAAAACACCGAAAAGACGATGGAAAAGATCGTCGCTCTTTGCAAGAACCGCGGCTTTATCTTCGCCGGCTCCGAGATCTACGGCGGTCTGGCCAACACGTGGGACTACGGCCCTCTGGGTGTTGAGTTGAAGAACAACGTGAAGAAGGCCTGGTGGAAGAAGTTCGTGCAGGAGAACCCCTACAACGTGGGTCAGGACAGCGCCATCCTCATGAACCCCCAGACTTGGGTGGCTTCCGGCCATCTGGGCGGCTTCAGCGATCCTCTGATGGACTGCAAGGAGTGCAAGGAGCGCTTCCGCGCCGACAAGGTGATCGAAGACTGGTGCGCCGCCAACGGCTTCACCCTGCCCAAGCCCATTGACGCCTTCTCCCAGCAGGAGATGGCCGACTTCGTGGCCGAGCATCAAATCGCCTGCCCCAGCTGCGGCAAGCACAACTGGACCGACATCCGTCAGTTCAACCTGATGTTCAAGACCTTCCAGGGTGTCACCGAGGACGCCAAGAACACCGTGTATCTGCGTCCCGAGACCGCACAGGGCATCTTCGTCAACTTCAACAACGTCCAGCGCACCACCCGCCGCAAGCTGCCCTTCGGCGTGTGCCAGATCGGTAAGTCCTTCCGCAACGAGATCACTCCCGGTAACTTCACCTTCCGTACCCGTGAGTTCGAGCAGATGGAGCTGGAGTTCTTCTGCAAGCCCGGTACCGATCTGGAGTGGTTCCAGTACTGGCGCAACTTCTGCCATGACTGGCTGCTGGGCCTGAACATGGCCGACGAGAACCTGCGCCTGCGCGACCACGATCCCGAGGAGCTGTGCTTCTACTCCAAGGCTACCACCGACTTCGAGTTTATGTTCCCCTTCGGCTGGGGCGAGCTGTGGGGCGTGGCCGACCGTACCGACTACGACCTGACCCAGCACCAGAACACCTCCGGCGTGGACATGACCTACTTCGATCCCGAGACCAACGAGCACTACATCCCCTACGTCGTCGAGCCCTCCCTGGGTGCTGACCGCGTGGTGCTGGCCTTCCTGGTGGAAGCCTACGACGAGGAGATGGTGGACGAGGCCAAGGGCGACAAGCGCGTGGTCATGCACTTCCACCCCGCGCTGGCTCCCTTCAAGGCCGCTGTGCTGCCCCTGAGCAAGAAGCTCAGCGAGAAGGCCCGCGAGGTCTACGCAGATCTTGCCAAGGAGTGGATGATCGACTTCGACGAGACCGGTTCCATCGGCAAGCGCTATCGCCGCGAAGATGAGATCGGCACCCCCTTCTGCATCACTGTGGACTTCGACACCGTGGGCGACGCCGAGAAGGAAGGCGACAACTGCGTCACCGTCCGTGAGCGCGACACCATGGAGCAGGTGAGAATCCCGATTTCCGAGCTGAAGAGCTATCTGCGCGAGAAGCTGGCTTACTAAGCATTACAAAAAGAGAACGCCGAAAATTTTCGGCGTTCTCTTTTGCTGTATTGACTTTAATTATGCGGTTGCTATAATAAAGGTAAGCAATTTTTTGCTGATTTATGCAAAAGAAAAGGAGCGGGAGAACGATATGAAAAAGATGCACATCCGCTGGATCGCAGCGCTGCTGACGCTGATTCTGGTGCTGCCGCTGGCCGGCTGCGGCGAAAAGGTACAGGATCCCAAGACGCTGCTGGAGGGTAAGAAGATCTCTGTCATCGGTGACAGTATTTCCACCTATGACGGTGTCTGCAATGACCCCATGGTGAACCCCACCCTGCGCAACAACACGTTCTACTATAGAAAAGGCTACTTTAACATGGAGATCAAGGACACATGGTGGCAGCAGACGGCTGATGCACTGGGTGCCGAGATCCTGGTGAATAACTCCTGGTCCGGCAGCTGCACGCTGCTGCCCAAGAAGGGCATCGGCTCTGAGGCCTACGGTGACCGCAGCGTGAACCTGCACAACCGCGACGGCGTGGAGCCGGATATCATTGCTGTGTATATGGGCACCAATGACTTCAACTCCGCCAGCACCATGTACGGCAACCCCAACCAGATCGACTACGACAATCTGGTGGCGGCCGACGGCTCTTTCCAGAAGCCCGAGACCTTCTGTGAGGCCTATGCCCTGATGCTGGCCCGCATGAAGCACCGCTATCCCAATGCGGAGATCTACTGCATGACGGTTCTGGAGCGCAACGACAACAAGGACGCCAGCCGTATGGACTTTTTCAACGGCTTCATCAAGGCCATTGCCGAGAAGAGCGGCGCCTATGTGGTGAACCTGTATGAGGACAGCGGCATTGACGCCACCAAGCTGTCCACCTCCGTGCATATTGCCGACGCAACGCTGCATCCCAGCAATTACGGCATGGATGCCATTACCGGCTGTCTGGTGTCTGCCATTCTGGAGAACAGCGCCTACATCCCCGATGACTTTGAAACCTGCGATGTGGACTATAAGCTGAACAACGTGATCGTCACGGAAGGCACCACGCAGGTAGTTCCCAAGGGCCAGCCCTTCACCTGCAGCCTGTTTGCCGGACGCAACGTGCAGATGGTGATCGAGGTCAGCATGGACGGCAAGGACATCACCGACAAGTGCCTGAAAGACGGCATCATCACCATTGAAAAGGTGACCGGTGACATCAAGATCAAGGCAGAAGCGTAAAACAACCGAAAACGGCCGGTGCGTGCTGCGTCGGCCGTTTTTTCACAGAAAGGAAAAGGAGAGGGAATATGAAAAAGACCGTTCGTCAATGGCTGTGCGCCGTGATGGCGCTGGTCATGGTGCTGACACTGGCTGGCTGCGGTGAGCCGGCTGCAAAAGAGCCGGAGGTGGAGCCCTATGACATGGCTACCCTGCTGGACGGCAAGCTGATCTCCGTGATGGGTGACAGTATTTCCACCTTCGACACGGTGAACAACAATCCCGCCATCAACCCCACGCTGGCAGAGCACACCTATTATTACCACGAGGGCCGCTATGACATGACCCGCAGCGACACCTGGTGGCAGCAGACGGCAGACCTGCTGGGCGCCGAGATCCTGGTGAACAACTCCTGGTCCGGCAGCTGCACGCTATTTTCCAACAAGGGCCCCGATTCGGAGGCTTACGGTATCCGTTCGGAGAACCTGCACGATGTCAATGGCCGTGAGCCCGATATCGTGGCGATCTTCATGGGAACCAATGACTTCACGACTGTGGAAGGCGGCGACGCCTGCGGCAAGCCGGAAGACGTGGACTACAGCAATCTTCTCAATGAGACGCCGGACACCTTCTGCGAGGCCTACGCCCTGATGCTGACCAAGATCAAGAACCGCTATCCCAACGCCGAGATTTACTGCCTCAATATTCTGGACCGCAAGAGCCTGTTGGGAGACAAGACGCAGATCGACATTTTTAACAATTGTATTGAAGCCGTTGCGGAAAAGAATGGCGCTTATCTGGTGGATATCTACCGTGAGAGCGGCATCACGGCCGACAGCACATCCTGCGCAACATATATTGCCGACGATGTGCTGCATCCCAGCGCAGCCGGTATGGATGCCATTACCAACTGCCTGATTTCCGCTATCTACGAGAACAGCAAGTATATCCCCGAGGACTTCCAGACCTGCAGCGTGACCTATGACCTGAAGAAGGTCATCGTCATGGAAGGCACGCCTGAGCTGGTGCAGAAGGGCGCTTCCTTCAGCTGCACCATGTATGACGGACTTTCTACCGCCGGTGTGGATATCACGGTGACCATGGGCGGCAAGGATATCACCGAGCAGTGCGTGAACAAGGGCAAGGTCTCCATCGAAAAGGTGACCGGTGACCTGGTGATCACGGCGGAATAACATTTGAAAAAGAAACGTCCGGCGCAGCTGCGCCGGACGTTTTTTATGCGTTTTTCTTCTCGCGGCGAAAGCGGAGGATGCCCGCTGCCGAAGAGACAATGGAAAGGGCCTCGTTGGCGATGCCGCCCAGGGAAAAGACAAAAATATTGTAAAGCAGCACCAGCGAGGAGGTGCCCAGAATGCTCTTGCGCAGCAGCTGGGGATCGCCGAAGGAGAGGAAAACGGTGTTGGCGGCCAGTGCCACGATGATGAGCACAGAAACCGGCCCCTGCCAGGAGAGGATGCCCAGCACCACCATGGCAAGCGCCAGCGCCAGCGCGGTGAGGGTGTGTGCCTTGCCGCTGTCCTTCTGGAAATAGAAGACCACGTTGCGGATGATGCACACGACATTCAGCGCGAAACCGGAGGCGGCGCCGAGAAAGAGATAGGCAAGGCAGGTGCAGGTGGTGGCGGCCGTCTGGACCAGAAGAAGGGATTTTTTCGTGTTCATCTGGTAGGAGATGACGGTGATGACGGTGGCCAGAATGCCCAGAGCCTGACCGATGATCTGTTGTGTCTGGGGCATCATTCGTCCTCCGCAGGCGTTTCGCCGTTCTCGGGCAGGTGGCTGAGGATGCGGCGGTGCAGCCGGAAGTAACACACCAGCGTGACCGCCAGCGAGACGATTTCGGCGATGGGATAAGACCACCAGACCAGATCGCTGTTGCCGGTATTTTGCCCGATCAGCGCCAGCACGAAGGCGGCGGGGATCAGGAAGATGAGCTGGCGGATGAAGGAGACGACCATGGAATAGACGGACTTGCCGGTGGCCTGGAAAGCGCCGCCCATGGCGATGCAGATGGCGGCGATGGGGAAGCTGAGGGAGATAATGCGCAGGGCGGGCACGCCCACGGCGATCATGGTCTCATTGGCGTCAAAGAGACGCAGCAGCGGCTGGGGCATCGTCTGGAAGATGAGCATGCCAGCGGTCATGATGGCCAGGGCATAGAGGGCAACGCGCTTGATGCACTCGGTCATGCGGGCACGCTTGCGGGCGCCGAAGTTGTAGGCCAGAATGGACACGGAGCCGTTGTTCAGGCCGAAAACGGGCATGAAGATAAAGCTGTTGAGCTTGAAGTAGACGCCGAACACGGTGGCGGCCGTCTCCTTGGCGGCGTGGTAGGTGATGAGGATCTTGTTCATCAGGAAGGTCATCACCGAGCCGATGGCCATCATGATCACGGAGGGGATACCGATGGCGTAAATACCGCCGATGATGTGGCCGTTGGGACGGAAGCCGCGGAAGTTGAGGTGGATATCCTTATTGTATTTGTGGTTGAGGAAGATGGCGAGAATCGCACCGCAGACCTGGCCGACAACAGTAGCCCAGGCGGCGCCGGCCACACCCAGATCCAGCACGAAGATGAAGATGGGGTCGAGGATGATGTTGATGATGGCGCCGGTGCCCTGGGTCAGCATGCTGAGGATGCTGCGGCCGGTAGCCTGCAGGAGGCGCTCAAAGGTGATCTGGACAAAGACGCCCATGGAACAGCAGCCCACGATATAGAGATAGGCGTTACCCATGTCGATGATGGGCTGTACCTTGGTCTGGGCGGAGAAGAAGGTGTTGGAGAACAGCGCCACCAGCACGCAGCAGGCCAGAGAGCTGGCCACCGCCAGAAACAGGCCGTTGCAGGCCACGTCGTTGGCGCGCTTGCGGTTGCCGGCACCCAGAGCGTGACCCAGCAGAGCGTTGATACCCACGGCGGTGCCGGAGGCCAGAGAGATCATCAGCTGCTGGGCGGGGAAGGCCAGGGACACGGCGGTGAGCGCCTGCTCGCTGATTTGGGAGACGAAGATGCTGTCCACAATGTTGTACAAAGCCTGCACCAGCATGGAGGCGATGATGGGCAGCGACATATTCCAGATGAGTTTGTTAATAGGCATGACGCCCAGTTTGTTTTCCTTCATATATATCATCCTTTACGGCAAAAATACAACCTTACCAGTATAGCACAGGAAAATAAAAAAAGAAACCCCAAAAAGTATAGTTTGGGGTTTCTTTTTGGTTTTTGCGAAAATAGTTGGCAGAAAAAATTATTCCTCGCCGAAGCTTTCCATAAAGGCGTCGAACACGGCGTTGGTGATGGCCTCGTCAGAGACGAACTCCAGAGACTCGCCGTTGACGCTCTCCATGATGACAAGACCGACCTCGGCGCCGTCCTCGATGTCTACGGGGCAGAGCACCGCAAATTCTCGGCCCTCATACTCCATCCAACTCAGGATCTGATGGGCCTCTTCGTTGCCGTCGTCATCGATCAGCATGATGGTGGGGACAGTCTCGTCCTCGGGGGTGGTGAATTCCAGTTCCAGATCGCTCATGATGAGTTCCTCCTTAGTTATTTTCAAAAAATGCGCGGATTTGTTCTTCGGTTGCCTGTACGCTGCCCTGGGCAAAGCCGTCCCGTCCGCCGCCACGGCCGGAAAGGGCGGTGTTCAGGTCTTTCACCAGCTGGCGGATATCGTGGCCGGCATGGATGATGGCATATTTATAGCTGCCGCTCTCGCCGCTGAATACGGCGCAGCGTCCGCCGGCCTTTTGGCTGACGGCGTCGCACAGGCGGCGCACCCCGTCGCCTTGCAGGGGCGGTACGATCAGCAGCACATCGCCTTTTCCTGCAAATTCTTCCGCGGTGCGGCGGAAGGATTCCTCTTCCAGCGCGGCGGCGCGGGCTTTGGTATCGGAAAGCTCCGCCTGCAGGCGCTGCACGGCGGCATAGGTGGCCTCGCCCTTGACGGACAGGGCCTGACCGATGGCGTGGTTCTGCTCCCAGCTGCGGGAGAGGTATTCCAACGCGCGGCGGCCGCACAGCAGCTCCAGACGGACACCGCTGCGGAACTTCTGACAAGAGAGGAATTTCACCAGGCCCACCTCGCCGCTCTGATCCACGTGGGTGCCGCAGCAGGCGCAGGTATCGGCGCCGGGGAAGCTGGCGATGCGGACCTGGCCGGTCAGCTCCTTTTTGCTGCGGTATTCCAGGGTTTTCAGCTCTTCGGCGGTGGGGTAGGTGACCACAAAGTGGTGGTCCTCCCAGATATATTGGTTGGCCTTGGCCTCGATGGCAAGGACGTCCTCCCACGTCATCTCGGCGTTGTAGTCAATGGTGACGATGTCGGCACCCATGTGGAAGCCCACGTTGTCGCACTGGAAGGCGGCGCACAGCATGCCGCTGACGATATGCTCGCCGGAGTGCTGCTGCATGTGGTCAAAGCGGCGCGTCCAGTCGATCTCGCCGTGGACCTCGCTGCCCACATCCAGAGGGGCAGAGCAGGTGTGGAGAATGACGCCGTCTTTTTCATGGACGTCGGTGACAGCGACACCGTTGAGAGAGCCGTGGTCGGCGGGCTGCCCGCCGCCTTCGGGATAGAAGGCGGTGCGGTCCAGCGTGACGAGCCAGCCGGACTTGCCGGCCTCGCAGGCGAGGACGGTGGCTTCAAATTCGGTTAAGTAGGCGTCGGAATAGTAGAGTTTCTCGGTTTCCATAGCGTCACATCCTTTGCACATAGTGTGCCACAAACGGCGGGAAAAGACAAGCGGCGGACGAAAATTTTCGTCCGCCGCTTGAAAGATCGGGGGATTATTCCTCCTCGCCGACGATGGCGATATGCAGCTCGTCCAGCTGCTTCTGCGTGACGGCGGAGGGGGCGTCCATCATGACGTCCTGGGCATTCTTGTTCATGGGGAAGGGGATGATCTCACGGATGGAGGCCTCACCTGCCAGCAGCATGACCATGCGGTCCACACCGGGGGCGATGCCGGCGTGGGGAGGTGCGCCGTAGGTGAAGGCGTTGTACATGGCGGGGAACTTGGCCTTCACATCCTCTTCGCCCAGACGGACCAGCTCGAAGGCCTTGATCATGATGTCGGGATCGTGATTACGGACGGCGCCGGAGCTGAGCTCCACACCGTTGCACACCAGGTCGTACTGGTCGGCGGTGATGTCCAGGGGATCCACCTCGCCGCGCTCCACTTTCAGCAGGGTTTCCATGCCGCCGCTGGGCATGGAGAAGGGGTTGTGGCAGAACTCCAGCTCGCCGGACTCCTCGCCGATCTCGTACATGGGGAAGTCCACGATCCAGCAGAACTCATAGCGCTCGGTGTCCATATGCTCAGGGCAGGCCTGGCCCAGCTTGTTGCGCAGCACGCCGGCAGTTTTCTGGGCGGCCAGCTTCTTGCCGGCAGTGAGACCCACGAAGCAGCCGGGGGTGAGGCCCAGCTTGGCGGTCAGCTCGTCCTTCAGGGGGGCAACGAACTTGGAGATGCCGCCGGCGATCTCGCCCTTTTCGTCCACCTTGAACCAGTAGGCCTTGTTGCCGGACTGGATCTCCACATCGGCGCACAGCTTGTCGATGGCCTTGCGGGCCAGCTTGCAGTCGCTGACCACGATAGCCTTGACGGTCTGGCCTTCGAAAGGGCCGAAACCGCAGTTCTGCAGTTCCTCGGTCACATCCTGCACCGTCAGGTCGATGCGCAGGTCGGGCTTATCGGAGCCGTAGACCTCCATGGCCTCGTTGAAGGGGATGCGGCGGAAGGGAGCGGAGGAGGCGATGTCATAGGTGCCGTACTTGGCAAAGATGGGAGGCAGCACGTCCTCCAGCACGGCGAACACGTCGTCCTGAGTGGCGAAGGCCATCTCCATATCCAGCTGATAGAACTCACCGGGGCTGCGGTCACCGCGGGCGTCCTCGTCACGGAAGCAGGGGGCGATCTGGAAGTAACGGTCAAAGCCGGAGGTCATCAGCAGCTGCTTGAACTGCTGGGGAGCCTGAGGCAGAGCGTAGAACTTGCCGGGGTGCTTGCGGGCGGGCACCAGATAGTCGCGGGCGCCTTCGGGGGAGGAGGCGGTGAGGATGGGGGTGGTGATCTCCAGGAAGCCGTGCTCGGTCATGGCCTGACGCAGGGCGGACACCACGTTGCAGCGCAGGATGATGTTGTTCTTCACGGCGGGGTTGCGCAGGTCCAGATAGCGGTACTTCAGACGGGCCATCTCATCAGCCTCGCGGGAGCGATTGATCTCAAAGGGCAGGCTGTTGTGACGGCAGCGGCCCAGCACCTCGATCTTAGTGGGCACCACTTCGATCTCGCCGGTGGCCAGCTTGGCGTTCTTGCTGGAACGCTCGCGCACCACGCCCTCCACAGAGATGGTGGACTCCTTGTTCAGACCGTGGATGGCTGCCATCATGTCCTCGGTCTCGATGACCACCTGGGTGGTACCGTAGAAGTCACGCAGCACCACAAAGGCGAAGTTGCTGCCCACTTCGCGGACGTTTTCCATCCAGCCGACGATCTTGACCTGCTTGCCGGCGTCGCTCAGGCGCAGCTCCCCGCAGGTATGGGTACGGGATTGCATCATAGTTCAAATCTCCTTTTTCAGGTGAATGTTAATTACGAAACGTATTACATCTTATAAATATTGCAAACTGGAATCACTTTTCCAGGATCACGCAGCCGGAATTCTTCTCAGCAAGGCCTGCGTGGATGCGCGCAAGCGTCTCGTCAAAGCCCAGTTTGGTCTGCTCGCCGGTGACCATGTCCTTGCAGGCCACCACGCCGGCGGCGATCTCGTCATCGCCCAGGAACACCACATAGGGGATGCCCAGATTGTTGGCGTAGTTCATCTTGGCCTTGAACTTCTTCTGTTCGGTGTAGAGCTGGGTGCGGATGCCGGCGCTGCGCAGCGCCGTGGCCAGAGAGATGGCGGGAGCCAGGTCCTCGGTCATGGGCAGGATCAGCACATCGGCGGGGGCGGTGGGCAGTTCGGGATTCAGCAGACCCTGCTCACCCAGCACGTAGAACAGGCGGGTCAGGCCGATGGAGATACCTACGCCGGGCAGCTGACGGTCGGTGTAGTACTCGGCCAGGTTGTCATAGCGGCCGCCGGAGCAGACGGAGCCGATCTCGGGGTGGTCGAGAAGGGTGGTCTCGTAGACGGTGCCGGTGTAGTAGTCAAGGCCGCGGGCGATGGTGAGATCCACGGCGAAGTTGGCTTCGCCCACGCCGAAGGCAGCCAGATACTTCACCACGGTGTTCAGCTCGCCCAGGCCTTCGTCAAAGGTCTCGTTGCGGCCGGCGTAGGCCTGCAGGGCGGTGAGGACTTCTTCGTTACTGCCGGTGATGGCGATGAACTTCAGGATCTCGTCGGCCTGCGCCTCGGTGAGGGCGATCTCGTCAACCAGCAGCTTGCGGACCTTCTCCGCGCCGATCTTATCCAGCTTGTCCACGGTGCGCATGATGTCGCCGGACTTGTCGCTCAGCTCCTGCATGGCGTAGAAGCCGTTGAGGATCTTGCGGTTGTTCACCCGGATCTGGAAGCGCTTGAGGCCCAGAGCGGTAAAGGTCTGGCAGATGATGGCGGGGATCTCCGCCTCGTTGATGATGTCCAGCTTGCCGTCGCCGATGATGTCGATGTCAGCCTGATAGAACTCGCGGAAGCGGCCACGCTGGGCACGCTCGCCGCGGTAGACCTTGCCGATCTGGTAGCGGCGGAAGGGGAAGGAAAGGTCATTGTAGTGCAGGGCCACATACTTGGCCAACGGCACCGTCAGGTCAAAGCGCAGGCTCAGGTCGGCGTCGCCCTTGCTGAAGCGATAGATCTGCTTTTCCGTTTCGCCGCCGCCCTTGGCCAGCAGCACTTCGCTGGCTTCAATGAGGGGGGTGTCCAGCGGGGTGAAGCCGTAGCGGGAGTAGGTGGTGCGCAGGATCTCCATGATCCGCTCCATCTGCTGCTGGGGTGCCGGCAGCAGTTCCATGAAGCCGGAGAGGGTGCGCGGGGTCATTTTCGCCATGGTGGATCGCTCCTTTATGTGAAGATATTTCGTGATTTCCGGTTTACGGGGGCAAAAAAACGCTCCCGTCCCCTTGTTTTGGGACGAGAGCGCAATGCTTCGTGGTGCCACCCAAATTCGGTATCGTTCGATACCCTTTCGTGCTCCTTGCTGCGGGGAGCGAGCCGCGGATGTTTCCATCCCCGCTCGGTCGCTGTCTTCCTTCTGCTTACCGCAGCGCGCTTACAGCCAAAGGCGCGCCTCTCTGGGGCGGTGGGACAGAACTACTCCTGCGACGTCATCGCGGTCAAATTCCAACGTAGATTGTATGCGGTTTGCCGCAAAAAGTCAAGTGGTGAAGGGGCGGGGCTTGGGATTGACGATGCTGCGCCAATCCAGATCGCCGCGGGCCAGACCCAGCACCAACATCTCGGCGGTGGCCAGATTGCTGGCGTAGGGGATATTGTTCTGATCGCACAGGCGGAAGATATAGGTGATGTCTTCGTTGGTGACCTTGACGTTGGGATCGTCGAAGCACAGTACCATGTCGATCTCGTTATAGGCGATACGGGCGCCGATCTGCTGGCCGCCGCCGTGGGCGAAGGGCAGGAAACGGTGCACGCTCAGACCGGTGGCTTCGCTGATGTGCCGTCCGGTGGCGGAAGTGGCGCACAGGGTATGCTGGGCCAGAATGCCGCAATAGGCGGTGCAGAACTGGGTCAGCAATTCTTTGCGGTTGTCGTGGGCGATCAAAGCAATATTCATGGGGGGATCTCTCCTCTCTCTATATTTACACGGGGTTAAATACGCATCAAAGGGACTTTTTCGCCGGCAAGTCGCCGTGCGATATTCTCATAGGCGCGGGCGGCGTAGAAATTGAAGTCCCGCAAGGCGATGCCGCGGTTGAGCGCGGCGGGTACGTCGCTGTCTTCGGGGATGACGCCGATGAGGGGCAGACCTGCTGTATCGATGGCGTCGTCAATGGTGGTGTGGAGCGCCTTGAGCATCTTTTTCTGCACGCGGCCCACCGCCAGATGGACGCTGCCGCGGGGGAACTGGTGCAGCTCCATCACGGTGCGCTGGGCATCCCGCAGGGCGGAATTGTCGGTTGTGGTGACCACCACCACGCTGTCGGCGCAGAAGGTGGCCAGACGGAAGCCCAGACCCAGACCGGCGGGTGCGTCGATGAGGCAAAAATCGAAGCTTTCGCGGATCTCCTCAGCCAGACGCCGCATCTGGCCCTGACTGACCTCCAGCGCTTCGGCGGTCTGGGGGGCGGTCAGCAGATGCAGCTGGGTATACTTGCGGTGGGTGACAGTGGCCTCGGCCAGCGGGCAGCGGCCGCGCGCCACGTCACAAAAGTCCATCATGGCGCTGTCGCTCAGGCCCAGAGCAAGGTCCAGATTCCGCAGCGTGATATCGCAGTCCACGCACAGCGTGCGGTAGCCCATTTCGGCCAGAGCAATGCCCACATTGGCGGTGAAGGAGGTTTTGCCTGTGCCGCCTTTTCCGGACACTACTGCGATGATTTTACCCATAATGACACCTCGTTTCAAGGGGAAATCCACAAATTAACAAAAATTCGATCAAATGAGAGGGTTTTTCTTGATTCTGGCAAAGGCGCGGGGGAAGGTAACGGGAGTCGGCTTGACCTTGCGGATGATGACCAGCCGGTGGCGTACATCGGTGCCGGGGATGGTGTAGTCCCGCACGGCCTCCACGCTGCCGCCCAGCTGAGCGATGGCACTTTTGGCCTGGCGCAGTTCCTCGTCGCAGTCCACCGACTTCATGGCTAGGAACGCACCGCCCACCTTGACCATGGGCAGGGCCAGCTCGCACAGCACATTCAGCGCCGCTACGGCGCGGGAGGTAGCATAGTCAAACTTCTCGCGGTGGTTCCGGGCATATTCCTCCGCCCGGCCGTGGACGCAGCGGGTGGTGTGGAGACCCAGCGTATCGCAGACCTCCTGCAAAAAGCCGATGCGCTTATTGAGGCTGTCCAGCAGCGTCAACTTTGCCGTGGGCTCCAGGATCTGCAGCGGCATGCCGGGGAAGCCGGCACCGGTACCCACATCAATAACGCTTTTGCCCTTGAGGTCGGCCATGGTTAGCACGGCGGCACAGTCCAGCAAATGCAGCTGTGCCACATCCACCGGATCGGTGATGGCGGTCAGGTTCATGACCTGATTCTTTTCCAGCAGCAGCTCGGCAAAGGTCAGCAGCTGATCTGTTTTGCCGACGTCCAGACCGTAGGTCTGCAGGCCCTGCTGCAACAGTTCGGTGGTGCTTCTCACTTCTGCTCCTTCAGCAGGTCGCGGATCTCGGTCAGCAGCTCTTCGGCGGTGGGAGCGGGAGGAGCGGGCTCGGGCTCGGGCTCCGGCTCGGGGGCGGGCTCTTCCTTCTTGCGGTGCAGAGCGTTGAGACCCTTGACCAGGCAGAACACGGCGAAGGCAATGATGATGAAGTCCAGAATGATGGCAATGGTGCTGCCGTACTTTACGGCAACCTCTGCGGCGCTGACAGTGCCGTCAGCGGCCACAACGGCTTCCTTCAGCACCCACTTCCATTCGGTGAAATCCACACCGCCGGTGAGGATGGAGATCAGGGGCATGATGATGTCGTTGACGATGGAGGTGGTGATCTTGCCGAACGCGCCGCCGATGACGACGCCGACGGCCATGTCTACCACGTTGCCGCGCATGGCAAAGGCTTTGAATTCCTCAAAAAACTTTTTCATAAGTCACAACTCCTATACAAAGGGTATAAATTTTGCGAAATATTACAAATTGCAATTACTTCTTGGGGACCAGTTTCTCGGTGCCGCCCATGTAGGGGCGCAGGACCTCGGGGATCAGCACGGTGCCGTCGGCCTGCAGGTTGTTCTCCAGGAAGGCGATGAGCATACGGGGAGGAGCCACGCAGGTGTTGTTCAGGGTGTGGCACAGCTGAGGCTTGCCGTTCTCGTCCTTGTAGCGGATCTTCAGGCGGCGGGCCTGGGCGTCGCCCATGTTGGTGCAGGAGCAGACCTCAAAGAACTTCTGCTGGCGGGGAGACCATGCCTCGATGTCGCAGGACTTGACCTTCAGGTCGGCCAGGTCGCCGGAGCAGCACTCCAGCTGACGGACGGGGATGTCCAGATTACGGAACAGCTCCACACTGTAGCGCCACAGCTTCTCGTACCAGTCCTTGGACTCCTCGGGCTTGCAGACCACGATCATCTCCTGCTTTTCGAACTGGTGGATGCGGTACACGCCGCGCTCCTCGATGCCGTGGGAGCCCTTCTCCTTGCGGAAGCAGGGGGAGTAGGAGGTGAGGGTCTGGGGCAGCTTCTCGGTGGGCACGATCTGGTCGATGAAGCGGCCGATCATGGAGTGCTCGGAGGTGCCGATGAGGTACAGGTCCTCGCCCTCAATCTTATACATCATGCCGTCCATGTCGGTCTGGGACATAACGCCCTCCACCACGTTGCCGTGGATCATGAAGGGGGGGATGCAGTAGGTGAAGCCCTTGCTGATCATGAAGTCGCGGCCGTAGGCCAGCACAGCCTCGTGCAGGCGGGCGATGTCACCCAGCAGATAGTAGAAGCCGGAGCCGGAGACGCGGCCGGCAGCTTCCAGATCGATGCCGTCAAAGGACTCCATAATATCGGTGTGATAGGGGATGGGGAACTCGGGCACCCTGCACTCGCCAAAGCGCTCCACTTCCACGTTGTGGCTGTCGTCGGGGCCGATGGGCACGGAGGGATCGATGATCTGGGGGATGACCTTCATGATCTGATTGAGCTGCTCGGAGAGCTTGGCTTCCATCTCCTCCAGCTGGGCCAGACGGTCGGCGTTGGCCTTGACCTGGGCCTTGACGGCCTCGGCCTCAGCCAGCTTGCTGGGATCCTTCTTAGCCTGACCCATCAGCATGCCGATCTTCTTGGACAGCTGGTTGCGGCTGGCGCGCAGCTCGTTGGCTTCGGACTCGGCAGCACGCTTCTCGGCGTCCAGAGCAATGGCCTCATCCACCAGAGGCAGCTTGGCGTTCTGGAACTTTTTGCGGATGTTTTCCTTGACGATTTCGGGATTTTCGCGGACAAAACGAATATCAAGCATGATAATGAACTCCTTTGAGATGATTTATGGTGTGGTGTTTCACGTGAAACAATTATTTCTTTTTCAGGGTGTGCAGGGCGTCCAGCAGGTCGTTCAGGTCGTCCATGCTATAATACTCCAACTCGATGCGGCCCTTCTTGCGGCCGGTAACGATGCGGCAGCCGCGGCCCAGACTGCTGCCCAGCTCGCGGGCGGCCTCCTCGGCGTAGTTGACAGCCAGAGGGGAGGGGGGCGTGACGGGCTTCTCGCCGGCGGAGAGCTTTTTGACCAGCGCTTCCGTCTGGCGGACAGAGAGGTCGCCTTTCAGGATGGCAGCGGCGGCGGCCTCCTGCAGCTCGGGCGTGAGGGGGAGCAGCGTACGGGCGTGTCCGCCGGAGAGGCGGCCGTCCTCCACCATGGCGCGGACAGAGGGGGTCAGCTTCAAAAGGCGCAGGGCGTTGGCTACGGCGCTGCGGGATTTGCCTACCCGGCCGGCAGCCTCTTCCTGAGTCATGTTGTAGGTGTCCATCAGTACCTGATAGCCCTCGGCCTCTTCAATGGGGTTGAGGTCCTCGCGCTGCAGGTTTTCAATCATGGCCAGCTCCATGGCCTTGCGGTCATCAGCCTCGATGACGATGGCGGGCACCTGTGTGAGCCCTGCTATGCGGGCGGCGCGCCAGCGGCGCTCGCCGGCGATGATCTGATAGTAGCCGGACTGCAGCTTGCGGACGGTCAGGGGCTGGATGATGCCGTGCTCGCGGATGGAATCGGCCAGATCGGCCAATGCGTCGGGGTCGAATTGCTTTCTGGGCTGGGAAGAACAGCTCTCCACCTGGGAGATGGGCAGGTACAGGCTGCTCTTTTCCTCCTGGGAGCCCATGACGTCGTCGCCCAGCAGGGCGGCCAGGCCTTTGCCCAGTCCTTTGGGATTGCTTGCCATAGGAATTGCTCCTTTCAGGGATTCTTGCGCAGAAACTCCTGCGCCAGCTGCGTATAGGCCTCGGCACCGCGGCAGCCGCGGTCGTAGGCGGTGATGGGCTTGCCGTGGCTGGGTGCTTCGGACAGGCGGACGTTGCGGGGGATGACGGTGGCGTAGACCTTGCCGGGGAAGAAGCGCTTGACCTCCTGGGCCACCTGAATGGCCAGATTGGTGCGGCCGTCAAACATGGTCAGCAGCACGCCTTCAATGTCCAGATGGGGGTTCATGCTGCGCTTGACGATGCGCACGGTGTTCATCAAATCGCTGAGGCCTTCCAGCGCAAAGTATTCGCCCTGCAGGGGGACCAGCAGCGTGTCGGCGGCGCACAGACCGTTCAACGTCAGCAGCTCCAGCGAAGGGGGGCAGTCGATGAGAATGAAATCGTAATCATCGCGCACCTGATCCAGCGCCTTCTTCAGCAGGAACTGGCGGTCGTCCATCGTGATCATTTCAATGCCGGCGCCGGCCAGCGCCTTGCTGCTGGGCAGCACGTCGCCGTAAGGCGTGGTCACGATGGCGCGGCGCACGTCCTTGCCGTTGATGAGCACGTCATACACGCCGTTGGACAGGGATTTGTCCACGCCCATGCCGCTGGTGGCGTTGGCCTGGGGGTCGAAGTCACACAGCAGCACCCGCTTGCCGCTCAGCTTCAGCGCGGCGGTCAGGTTGACGCAGGTGGTGGTCTTGCCTACGCCGCCCTTTTGATTCACGATTGCAACGATTTTTGCCACGAATAGCCCACTCGCTTTCTGTAGTCAATAGTATAACAAATTAAGTATATCACAAAGAAATCAGGTTTCAACCAGAAAATTTCAAAAACCCTATGTTTCACGTGAAACATGCCGCACAAAAAAGAAAGGGCGATGTTTCACGTGAAACATCGCCCTTTGGGTCAAATCAGGATCTTGCCGCCCTGTGCCGGCAGGTAGAGGTGCAGCAGACCGTCCCGCACGCAGTATTTCTGGCCGGTGATGGCGTCCGTGGCGGTGGGGGTGTCCCACGCCACCGTCAGCTCCAGCGGCTCGTCGCCTGCATTGAGCGCGGTGATGGTGATCTCCTCGCCCAGCGCGCGGCGGAACACCAGCGCGCCGCCTTTGGCGTGGAGGTAGGTGATATCGCCCTGCTGCAGGGAGGGGCGGGACTTGCGCAGCGCGCCCAATGTGCGGTAGAAGTCCAGAAGCTCTGTGTTTTCCCGGCCCCACGGATAGGTGCCGCGGTTGAGGGGGTCCTCAAAACCCTGCATACCCACTTCATCTCCGTAGAAGACGGTGGGGGAGCCGGGGAAGGAGAAGGCCAGCATAGCGGCCAGCTTCAGCCGGGCCATGCCCCGCTGATACTCTCGCAGGCTCAGACGGTAGGCGGCGCGGGCGTCCTTGCTGTCCAGCGACACGCCGCTGTCCACGCCCAGAAGCGTTAAGATGCGGGGGGTGTCGTGGGTGCCCAGAATGTTCAGCGAGGAGTTAAAGGCCTGCGGGGGATAGTTTTCCCGGATGGTCTCCATAGACTCGCGGAAGGCGTCGGCGTCACCGCCGGTGAGCCACGCCAGCGTGGCGTTGCGGAAGGGATAGTTCATGAGGCCGTGGGTCTCGTGGCCCAGCAGATAGCGGCGGCGCCGGGAATAGGCGATCTTGTTACTGCCGTCCTCCCACACCTCGCCCAGCAGGAAGCTGTCCGGCTTTTCCTCCTCCATCACGCGGCGGATATCGGCAATAAAGTCGTCAGGCAGCTCATCGGCCACATCCAGCCGCCAGCCGGAGGCGCCGGCGCGCAGCCAGTGGCGCACCACGCTGTCCTTGCCGGTGATGATGAAGTCGCGGTAGTCGGGGTGGTTTTCGTTGACGGCGGGTAGGGTATGTACGCCCCACCAAGAGTCGTACTGGTTGGGCCAGTGGGTGAAGTTGAACCATTTATAATAAGGAGAAGAGGTGCTCTGAGCGGCGCCCAGCTCGCTGTAGAAGCCGTTGGCGTTGAAGTAGCGGCTGTTGCTGCCGGTGTGGTTGAACACTCCATCCAGCATCACGCGGATGCCGCGCTCGGCCGCGTCGGCGCACAGCTGGCGGAAGTCCTCCTCCGTGCCCAGCATGGGGTCGATGTGCAGATAGTCGGCGGTGTTGTAGCGGTGGTTGCTGGCCGCTTCAAAAATGGGGCACAGGTACAGTGTAGTCACCGACAGGCTCTGCAGATAGTCCAGCTTGGAGCGGATGCCCTGCAGGCTGCCTCCGAAGTAGTCGTTGTTGAGGATCTCGCCCTTTTCGTTGGGACGGTGCACCATAGGCTCGTCCCAGTTCTGGTGCACCACGCGATCACCCACCATGCCGGTGGGATCGGGAATGCTCAGGCGGCAGAAACGGTCTGGAAAAATCTGGTAAGTTACGCCGCTGCCGAACCACTCGGGGGTGGCGGTGGTGCCGTCGTAGACGGTGAGCTGCCAGCTCATCATCGCCTGCTGGGGGCCGTAGCCGGTCTTGCCCAGCCAGACGCGCTGGCCGTCGGCGCGGGTAAAGCGGAAACCGTACCAGATCAGATCCGGCTCAGCGGGCGCGGTGAACGTGCCGGTGAACAAACCGTCACCGGGGGAGGGCAGGTCGATCTCCTGGCTGCAGAAGCCGAACTCCTGCCAGATCAGCAGCGTGCAGGAGACGAATTGCTCCTTGGCCAGAGGGCGCAGGGTGAAGCGAACCTCCGTGCCGCAGCTGACAGCGCCGAAGGGGGACTTATAGCGTGTGTCGCGGGGGTCAAAAACGTAACGCTCAGACATAGCGGGGACTCTCTCCTTGTTGTTATTGGATCAGGGTATTTTCGCCGAGGATCACGGTGCCGATCTCGTCGCGGGAGAAATAGGCGTTGAGGATATCCACGGCAATGGGGGCCAGTTCTGCGCCGGCGGAGGCTTTTTCGATAGCCACGGCCACGGCAATCTGGGGATCATCATAGGGGGCGAAGGCAATAAACACGCCGTTGACGTCGCCGCCGCCGATCTCAGCAGTGCCGGTTTTGGCACCGGCAGGAACAACGCAATTGCGGAACTGGTAATAAAGACTTCCTGTTACCAGATTGCGCATGCCCTGCAGCACGGCCTTCTGGGTGCTCTCGCTCATCTCCACGGTGTTCAGCGGCTGGCCATCATAGGCGTAGATGAGAGAGGAATTGTCGTAGGACTTGACATTCTTCAGAAGGTGCGCCTGGTAGTGCTCGCCATCACCCACGAGGGTGGCCGTATAGTTGGCCAGCTGCAGCGGGGTGAAAAGATTGTAGCTCTGGCCGATGGCGGCAGTCAGGGTCTGGCCATCGGTCCACTCCAGATCGGCGGAAGCGGCATACTCCGGAGAGGCCAGCGCGCCGGGGACCTCGGCGATCTCAATGCCGGTGGGCTGACCGAAACCGAACTGGCGGGCATAGCTCTCCAGCGTGTCAATGCCCATCAGGCGGCCCACTTCATAGAAGAAATAGTTGCACGAAACGGTGATGGCCTGCGTGACATTGGTATAGCCGTGGGTGCTGCCGTAGCGGGAATAGATCCAGCAGGTGGGCTGGGGGCTGGAATAGTAGTCGTAAATACCGCGGTCACGGATGGTGGTGCGGGGGGTAATGATGCCGCTTTCCAGTGCAGCCACTGCCGTCAAGGGTTTGAAGGTGGAGCCGGGAGCGTAGGTGCCCTGTGTAGCGCGGTTAAAGAGGGGGGCGCCCTCCGTATCCCGCAGCAGCTCGTCGTACAGCTCGTCAAAGCGGGACAGATCGTAAGTGGGATAGGAGGCCATAGACAGTACCTCGCCGCTGCCAACGGCAATGGCCACGGCGGCGCCGCCGCGGGTGCGGCCGTCCTTCTTTTCCATGGCGCCGATGACGCGGGAGAGCGATTTTTCTGTGGCCTCCTGCAGTTCGATGTCGATGGTCAGCGCCACGGTGTTGCCCGGCTGGGGATCGGTGACATAGAACTCGCCGGTGATCTTGCCATCGCTGCTGGTGGTGATCAGCTTCAGGCCGTCGGTACCGTGGAGATACTCTTCAAACGCCTTCTCCACGCCGTCCTTGCCCACCAGCGCGTTCATCGAGTAGCCCAGATCGCGGTAGCCCACCACGCCGGCATCCTCATCACCCACCCATTCTTCGTGGTAAATGGGGCCAATGCGGCCCAGAATGTGGGCGGCATAGGGCGTGTTGTAGACGCGGGCGGAGGAGGTGCCGGTCTTCACGCCGTCGTAGCGGCCGTCCACCACCTGACTGATGAGCTCCACAGACACGTCGCTGGCCAGCACATAGTCGCTGCCGAGAAGGTCTGCCACCTCCAGCTCATAGCGCACGCCGGCAATGAGGCGGGCCTGCTGCTGGGTGTAGCCAGACTCCAGTCCGTAGCGCTTGAGCAGATAATCCGTCAGCTGCTGACCGGACATGGACAGGTCGAAGATCTCACGATCGCTGCCGGGGAGCTGGCGTTTTTTTGCAAAAAGAACGAATTTCTCGTCATATTCGGTTGTGGTGAGCCGGTAGGGCGACTCCGTGGTGACCGGCAGTGTGTCGTTCCAAACAACTTCGTTGGTCTGCAGCAGCTCCAGCAGACGGAGGATGGCGCCGTTGAGCGCGGCGTCATCGGTAAAGCCCTCGGCGGAGAAGAGCAGGGTGTAGATCAGGCGGTTGGATACCAGCACGCGGCCGTTGCGGTCGGTGACGATGCCGCGGGAGGCCTCCACCACCTCGCTGTCAGCGTTGCTGGCAAGGGAGCGGGCGCGATATTCGCTGCCGTTGACTACCTGCGTGTTGTACAGCACGACGGAGAACAGCAGTATGACGGCGCCAAGGAAGGCGGCAATGGCCAGCAGGCGTCGGACAAGGGGACGGGGAGCTTTCACAAAGCGCCTCCTTTCGCGAAAATGGGGAAAATCATGCGTTGCGGATCAGCCGCCAGACCTTGCGCAGAGTCAGGAAGACCAGCGGCGAAAAGGGAAGGGTCAGCAGCAGTTCCTGGCCCATAAGGGACAGGGCCACAGCTGCGGAAAAGTCAGTGGAAATGTTCAAAAACAGCATCAAAAGCAGGTCTGTGAGCACCAGCGCCAACACAGAGCAGACGAAAGCACACAGGAAACCCGGCATAATGACGCGTCCGGCAATGAGGCCGGCGAGCAAAGCGGAGCTTAAAAAGGCCAGCGTATAAAAACAGGGGAATACGCCCGGCATCAGCAGGTCACAGAAAAGGCCGGCGCCAATGGCGAAAAAGGCGCTCTCCTGCCGCCGCTCCAGTGTGGCGGCAATGGTGGGCAGCAGCGGCAGCACGAAGGGATGCACGCCGTTCCAGATGTCCAGCCGGTTGAGTACCATTTGCTGCAAAAACACCCAGAACAGACCCACCAGAGAGTAAAAGAGCCACTTATAAAATAAATCCCGTTGTGTCATAGCGGTTTCCTCAGTCGATGATCTGGAAATCGGTGATAACGAACACCTGCTGCAGCTGATCCAGCGCCACCTGCGGCGCCAGAATGGCGTATTTGGTCAAACCGGTGTCGTCGGTGCGGATCTCCTGCACCGAGCCGATGACAAGGTCAGAGGGATAATACCCGCCGATACCGGAGGTGAGGACCAGATCGCCGTTCATCAGCGTGGAGCCGTCCGAGAGATAGGAGAGCTTCAAAAGACCCTCGTGCATCAGCGCCAGATCGCCCTGAGCCACGGTGACTTCACCGGTGCGGAACACGGTGGCGCCCAGCTGGGAGGCAGTGTCGATGATGGTGGTAACGGTGCTCCAGTTGAGGCCGGCGTCGGTGATGACGCCCACCAGAAAGCCCTCTTCGTTGACGACGCAGTCGCCCACGGCGATGTCGCAGTTGGTGCCCTTGTTCAGCGTCAGGGAGGAGGACCAGTTGGAGCTGCTTTCACCCACCACGGTGGCGGATTCAAAGACAAAATCCTGCCGCTGCTGCCGCAGACCCATGGCCTCGCGCAGGCGTTCGTTTTCCTTGCTGTGCTCCTCGGCCTGCCGCAGCTGACGTTCCAGCTCCGCCACCTGACGGCGCAGCTCGTCATTTTCCTGCTGCAGCGACTCCACCGACTCGAACCGGTCGCTTATGCCGGAGACCCAGCCGCTGATGGCGCCGCCGGCCGCCCGGAAGGGCGAGGCGATAACGCCCAGCGCGTTGTGCACAAAGCCCGTGCCGTTGGCCGCGGCGGACATGATGCACAGCACCACGGCGATGACCGTGACGGCGGTGAGCAGAATGATTCCGTTTTTGGTGAAAAAGTTTTTCATGCAGGCTCCTTAGCTGAAAAGGTCAATGCCAAACTGCCGCAGCATTTGGCTCAAAAGCAGGACCGGAAGGCCCATTACATTGAAAAAGTCACCGTCGATGCGCTCCACCAGCAGCGCGCCCTGGCCCTGCACGCCGTAGCTGCCGGCCTTATCCATGGGCTCGCCGCCGCGGATGTAAGCGCGCAGCTCCCGCTCCTCTGCGGGGCGGAAATAGACGTCGGTGGAGGCGGCGCGGGTCACGATCCGTCCCCCCTGCCGTACCGTCACGCCGGTACACACGGTGTGGTGCCGCCCCTGCAGCGCCGTCAGCATCTGCAGGGCGTCCGCCTCATCTTTGGGCTTGCCCAGACGCGTGTCATCCAGAAACACCATGGTGTCGGCGGTGATGACGATCTCATCTTCGGCGCTGGACAGGGCCATGGACTTCTGGCGGCTGATGTGGCAGACGATCTCCTGCGGCGTCATGCTGGGATCGTAGGACTCGTCTGCTTCCGGCACGCGGACGGTGAAGTCCGTAATGCCGATGCGCTGCAAAAGTTCCTGCCGGCGGGGAGAGCCGGAGGCCAATACGATTCTTGCCATACCGCTCACCGTCCCGTAGAGCCGAGGCCGCCGGCGCCGCGCTCCGTTTCGTCCAGCTCATCCACGAAGGAAACGCTGGGGCACACCACGGGGGCGATCATCAGCTGCGCGATGCGGTCGCCGGGCATGACGGTGTAATCCTCGGCAGAAATGTTGGCAAGACCCACGCGGATCTCGCCGCGGTAGTCGCTGTCGATCACGCCCACGCCGTTGGCAAGGCAGATGCCCTTCTTGATGCCCAGTCCGCTGCGGGCAAACAGCAGCGCCACATGCTGGGCGTCCGGCAGAGCAATGGCGATGCCGGTGGAGATCACAGCGCGCGCACCTGCGGAAATGGTAATGGGTGCGTCAATGCAGGCGCACAGGTCCATGGCGGCGGCGCCGGCCGTGGCGTAGTGGGGGGCGGGGATCTCGCGTCCGATGCGCGCATCCAGCGCCTTGATCTTCAGTTCCATCATATCAGTCCTTTAAATTGAAAACTATTTGTATTATTTTGAAGAGATATTCCGAATTGCAATCGGGATATCACTCCACGCCGCGGTAGAAAAGGCCGCGGGTGTAGTCCTCGGGGGTATAGTCGTTCCGGCCCAGATACCGGCGGAAGATGCGCACGCACTCCTCCGGCGACTCGGTGGTGAAGCGCAGGCGGGCCCAGCGCAGGCCGGCGGTGCGATACTCCGGCTTGTCGGCGAGGAACAGCGTCTTGCTGTTTTCGATCTCGTTGCGGCAGCCGTACACGCGCATGAGAGGGAAGCGGGCGCCGGTGCGGTCAGAGAGATAGTTGTCATTCTGGCAGTTGCAGCCCACATTGTTGGAAATGACGCAGTTCTCCATCACCATCAGGGGCAGGCGGCCGTAGACGATGGCCTCGCAGGGCAGGTATTTGCGCAGGCCCCGCAGCTGCTGATGCCGCAGCTCAAAGGAGACGGTGGCGCCGGAAAGCCCCTGCTGACGCAGGAAGAGGAGGGCGCGGGAGTTGAACACATTCATACCGAAGTCGCCGCGGACTTCCAGATCCAGACCTTCCACGATGGGCAGATGGCCCAGATTGTTGACGGCCACGCCGCTCAGGTGGGGTGTGGTCTCCAGAATACGGCGGAACTTGGCTTCGTCCTGCGTGCGGAACACACGGGGCAGCACGGCGCAGAAGCGGGTGCGGCCGGCGTAGGGCGCCAGATCCACCTGATCCAGCAGCTCCAGCGGGAGATAGACCCACTCGGGGCCGCAGGCGATCAGTTCGTCCGTCAGCTGTTCGGGTTTGGCGATGGAGCAGGTGAAGCCCATGGGGGCGGCCTGTTCTTCCGCCTCGGGCAGGGGAGCGGCATCCAGTTCGCGCCGCCGGTCGGTCAGCGTGTTTTCCAGCAGCTCTGTCAAAGCGGAGAGGGCGTCGCGGCGCAGGGCGTTGATGGCGCCGGCACTGAGCATGAGGTCATCGTCCAGCTCCGTGGAAATTTCTTTGGCGGTGAACACGGTGCCGCCGGTTTTGCTGAGGCGGGTTTTCAGCTCATCCTCCGTCAGGGAGCGGCTGCGAGCGGCCTCGGGTACGGGGCCCTCCGCCGCGGCACGCAGCCCGCGGGCCTCCACCGTCAGGGTGGCCGGTTGGCCTGCCAGAATGCGGCAGTGCATGGTCACGTCCACGCGGCGCATGTCCTCTTTTTCGTAGGCGGCCTTGGCAGCGGCGAACAGCTCCTTGGGCTCGGGGGTGTTTTCCGGACGGGTGCCGAACATGCCCTTGCCCTTCTTGCCCTGATAGTACCAGTCGGTGAAGCCGCTGCGGGAAAAGGCGTCGTAAAGCTGCTGCTGCTCTTCGCGGGTGGGTTTGCGGTTTTCGTCCACCAGACGGCGGTAGATGGAGGTGATGACAGCCACGTATTCCGGCCGCTTCATGCGGCCTTCCAGCTTCAGACAGGCAACGCCCATGTCCGACATCTCCTGCAGGGAGGCGGAGAGATTGGCATCCTTGAGGCTGAGAGGATAGGTGTTTCTGGCCGGCGCGTTGACGCCGTAAGGCAGGCGGCAGGGCTGAGCGCAGCGCCCGCGGTTGCCGCTGCGCGAGCCGATCAGCGCGCTCATGGCGCACTGGCCGGAATAGCACATGCACAGCGCGCCGTGGGCAAAGGTTTCCACCTCGGCGCTGCAGCCGCGGCAGACCTCCGCGATCTCATCGCGGGACATTTCACGGGCCAAAACCACCCGCTCCATACCCAGCTGCGCGGCTTTTTGCGCGCCGCCCAGACTCATCAGACTCATCTGGGTGCTGGCGTGCACCGGCAGATCCGGCGCCACTTCCCGGGCCAGCGTGAAAACGCCCCAGTCCTGCACCAGAACGGCGTCCACGCCGCAGCGGCTGGCAAGGCGCAGCAGATCTGCCGCCTCGTCCAGCTCCCGGTCACCCAGCAGCGTGTTGAGTGTCAGATAAACCCTGGTACCCCGCAAATGGCAATACTGCACCGCCGCCAAAAGGTCTTCGGGTGCGAAGTTTTTGGCGCTGCGTCGTGCGTTGAAGGTGCCAACGCCCAGATAAACGGCGTCGGCTCCGTTTTGCACTGCCGCCACCATGGAATCCCACGAGCCGGCAGGGGACAGGACTTCGGGTCTCATTTGCGGCTCTGGGCCTTGAAGAGCTGGCGCTTGAGCTCGGAGATCTCGGCCTTGGCCTGTGCGGCCTCGTCCAGATAGGTCTTGAGCTGGCGGCGCAGATTCTCCGCGCTCTCCTGCGCCTTGAAAAGCTCATCAGCGATGTTCACGGCGGCCAGAACGGCGGCGTCGCCGCGGCCCATGTGGGCGGCGTCCATCAGTTCGGACATTTTTTTATCAACCAGCGCGCCCACCTTTTCCATGTAGGCGGAGCTCTCTTCTGCCACCAGAGTGTACTCCTCGCCGCAGATGCTCATAGTCACACGATTTGCCATAACGACCTCCTGTATTTATCTGTATATCGTTATCGGGATATAGTAATACAGAATTTATTATAGCACAAATTTCCGCGCGGGAAAGCACTTTTCATCGAAAAGAAGAAATTTGTGAAAAAGTCTCCGCCGCCCTTTACGAAAAGCGGGTTTTCATGTAGAATGAAAGGGAAATTTTCGCCGGTGCGGAGAGGAGGGCGGGAGCCTTGAGCGGATATATCGTGCGCGACGAAGGGAAAAGCGTTGTGCTGACGGCGGACGCGGTGGAGCGTCTGGTGACCTGCGGCAACGGCGACGCCGCCCTGCTGTATCTGGAGCTGCAGCGGCTGGGTACGGGCGTCACGGCGCAGCAGATGATGCAGCGTCTGCGCTGGAGCCAGCTGCGGCTGGACACCGCCGAGGCGGAGCTGCAGCGTCTGGGTTTGCTGCCCGGCGCTGTGGAGCGCAAGCTGCCGGATCCGGCGGATGAAAAGCCGGTCTATACCGCCGCCGACCTTGCCGAAATGCTGCAGGGGGACGGCGCGTTTAAAATGCTGGTGCCGCAGGTGGAAGAGAAGCTGGGCAAAAAGCTGAAAACCGCCGACTTGCAGATCCTGGCGGGCCTCTATGACGATCTGGGATTGCCGGCGGATGTGATCTACCTGCTGGTGAGCCACTGCGTCACCCGCGCCGAGCGGCGCTACGGCCCCGGCCGCCGGCCCACCATGCGTCAGGTGGAAAAAGAAGGCTACTACTGGGCCCGGTTAGGCCTTTTCGATCAGGACAGCGCCGCCGCCTACCTGAAAAACTGCGCCCTGCGGGATGAGCAGATGGGCCAGTACATGCAGGTGCTGGGTCTGGGCAATCGCCGTCCGGTGGAGAGCGAGGAGCGCTATATCCGCAGCTGGATGGACATGGGCTTCGACGCCGAAGCCGTGGCCCTGGCCTACGACAAGACGGTGTTTTACAAGAAGGAACTGAACTGGCGCTATCTCAACGGCATTCTGCGCCGCTGGGAGGAACAGGGCTGGCATACGGCGGAGGAGATCCGCCGCAGCGAGGAGAAGAAACCGGCCGTGCAGAAGACGGACAAGCCGGGCCTCGACAAGTATATGAAGTGGTAAGGAGGGCGGAAAATGTCCTACGACGGAAAAATCATGCGCCGGGCATTGGCCCGCTTTAATGAGGACAAGCAGCGCCGGCAGCAGCAAAAGGATGAGCGCCGGCAGCGCCTGCACACCCAGATCCCCCGCCTTGCGCAGATCGAGCAGGAGCTGCGGGGCACCATGTCCCAGATCATCGCCTCGGCCCTCAGCCGCGGCACCGACCCCATGCCTGCCATCCGCGTCATCCGAGACAGCAATCTGGAGCTGCAGCAGGAGCGGCGGGAGATCCTGCAGGCCTATGGCTATGCGCCGGACTATCTGGATGAAGAACCCCACTGCCCCCTGTGCCGCGACAGCGGCTATCGCGGCAGCGCCGTGTGTGAGTGCCTGCAGGAGTATTATGCCCGCGAGCAGATCGCGGAGCTGTCCCAGCTTCTGAATATGGGCAGCGAGACCTTTGAGACTTTTGATTTCAACTGGTACGCCACGGAGCGCGGCAATTACCGCCGCGCACCCCGGGAGGTGGCGGAGCGCAACTTTGACGTCTGTCAGGATTACGCCCACCAGTTTTCACCCCGCAGCGGCAACCTCCTGCTGTTCGGCGCGCCGGGTTTGGGCAAGACGTTCCTCTCCGCCTGCATTGCCCGGGTGGTCAGTGAAAACGGCCACAGCGTGGTGTACGACACGGCCGCCCACATCTTTTCCCAGTTCGAGGCGGCCAAGTTCCGCCGCGACTATGACGACACCGGCGACGCCGATGTGGCCCGCTATCTGGATTGCGATCTCCTCATTATGGACGATCTGGGCACCGAGATGCTGACCACCTTTGTCCAGAGCGCTTTTTACCAGATCGTCAACAGCCGCCTTGCCAAGGGCAAGAAGACCATCATTAACACCAACCTGACGCCTGACGAGATCGGTCAGCGCTACGGCGCCGCCGTCCAGTCCCGCATCGAGGGCGAGTATGAGCTGCTGCCCTTCATCGGTGAGGATATCCGCAAGCTGAAGCGCCAGCGGGGATAAGGAGGAGCCGTATGGATACCATTAAAATCGAAAAAGGCACCGTGAAAATGGTGGCCCACCGCGGCGCCAGCGGACTGGAGCGGGAAAATACCGTCCCTGCCTTTCTGGCTGCCGGCAACCGCAGCTATTTCGGTGTGGAGACCGACGTGCATAAGACGGCGGACGGCCGCTATGTCATCATCCACGATGAGACGACCTCCCGGGTGACCCGCGGAGCGGTGAACATCAACGTGGAGGAGAGCTCCTACGATGTCCTGCGGGACATCGTGCTGCCCGATAAGGACGGCACCACCGTGCGCCAGGATATCCGCATCCCGCTGCTGGCGGAGTATATCCATATCTGCAAAAAGTACGAAAAAGTCTGCGTTCTGGAGCTGAAGAACCCCTTCTCCCGGCAGGAAATTCGGGATATCGTGGCCATCATCCGGGAGTACGGATATCTGGAAAAGGTGATCTTCATCTCCTTTTCGATGGAGAACTGCCTGATCCTGCGGGAGCTGCTGCCCAAGCAGCCGGTGCAGTGGCTGACCAAGGACGAACTGACAAAGGAACAGGAGGAGATCCTGTGCAGCCGCCGTCTGGGTCTGGACAGCTACTATCCGGTGCTCAATCGCGGCGTTATTGAACGGCTTCACGCGGCAGGGCTGGAGGTCAACTGTTGGACGGTGGACGATCCGCAGTGGGCGGCCGACCTGATCGCCATGGGCGTGGACTACATCACCAGCAATATTCTGGAATAAAAAAATCGGAGCGCACCGCGCTCCGATTTTTTACGTGTTGCTTTTCTTTCGCAGCAAAGCCGCCAAACACCAGCCCAGTAAAATACCCAGAGAATTACAAATCAAATCGTCCGTGTCAAAACTGCGCCCTACCACAGGCTGCAAAAGCTCCATAGCCAACGGGATCAGAAGTGCGGCGGCAGCCATTCTTCTTCCACGCATCCGTGGGAAGACTAACGGCACAAAGATGCCCATGGGGATCAGCATCAAAAAGTTGCCTGCCAGCATCGTGGTGACCCAAGCGCCGGGCGAGCCTGCGAATTCACCCGTCAGGTAGCGGACAAAGGTAGGAATGAGAACAAAATGTCCAGTGAATAGGCGGGGCGCTGTCCAACCGTCAAATCCGGCAACCAGCAGGCAGTACCAAATGTCACCCCAGAAATTAGGCGGCACCAACACCAGATTTACAAGTCCCGTCACATAGCAGACAAACATTGTGCGCAGCAGTTCTGTGTGCCAGACAAAGGGGCGGCTGCGCGTTTTTAAAAAATAATACCGTCCGGCACAGTAGAGAAGCGCTGCGAGGAGCGCCACAGGGACGACTTGAAAAAAGAGGCCGGCAACAGAATTGGAGAGGAGAAGACTCATAAAAGCGATTCCTTTCGCACCATTTGCCTTTGAGTATAGCAGTCAGCGCCGGGAAAGGCAAATTAAGAATCCTTTAAGACTCGCGCAGTAGAAAATTCGATTTCCCGACAGCTTCCAACGGCTTCCGCCCTGTGCGATGGAGTAGAATGGAGGAAAAAGGAGGGAAATGGCATGAAAGGGAACCAAAAGGGGGAATTTCTGTCCAGCCGCGTCCGCTGGCTGCCGGTGGAGGACATCCGGCCCAATCCCCGCCAGCCCCGTCGGGTATTTGATGAGCAGGCTCTGCGGGAACTGGCGGAATCCATCCGCTGCTACGGCGTGCTGCAGCCGCTGACGGTGCGCCGCGCAGGCGGCGGCTATGAGCTGGTGGCCGGTGAGCGGCGGCTGCGGGCGGCCAAGCTGGCAGGGGAGCGGCAGGTGCCCTGCCTGGTGGTGCAAGTAGGGGAGGAGGACTCGGCCCTGCTGGCGCTCATTGAAAATCTGCAGCGGCGGGATCTGGACTGCTGGGAGGAGGCGGAAGCCATCGCGCGTCTCATCTCCGCCTATCATCTGACGCAGGAGCAGGCGGCGGAAAAGCTGGGCCGTTCCCAACCGGCGGTGGCCAACAAACTGCGCTTGCTGCGCCTGAGTGAAACGGTACGGCAATCTCTGCGGCAAAAGGGCCTTTCCGAGCGCCATGCCCGGGCGCTGTTGCGGCTGAGCGATGAGCACCAGCAGCTCTGCGCGCTGGAGGAGATCGCCCGCCGCGGCTACAACGTGGAGCGCACGGAGCAGTACATCGAAGACCTGCTGCGCCAAAACAGAACGGTGCCGCCCCGGGGGCGCAGCAGCTATATCATCAAGGATGTGCGCTTGTTCCTCAACAGCGTGGACCGCGGCCTTGGCATCATGCGCCAGGCGGGTGTGGCGGCGCAGCTGGGGCGGCAGGACACGGACGAAGAGATCCTGCTGACCATCCGTATCCCCAAAAGAAGGAAGCTGGAAGCGTGAAAAAGAGCCGCAGCCGCTGAAGCTGCGGCTCTTTTGTCTGGTAATTGCTGTCATCTTGTGGTAAAATAACAAAAAAGGGAGGTGCAGGCTATGCATGATACCATTGCCGCCATCGCCACCGCCCGCGCCCCCAGTGCGATCGGTATTCTGCGGCTGACGGGGCCGGAAACGGTGTCTGTTCTCGATCGGGTGTTTCGCCCCAAGGGCCGCCCCATGTCCGCGCGGAATGACCGTGTGATGGTGCTGGGCGATGTGCTGGACAAGTCCGGCCGCAGTGTGGACAGCGGCC
Source organism: Oscillospiraceae bacterium (assembly GCA_015067525.1). GTDB lineage: Bacteria > Bacillota > Clostridia > Oscillospirales > Oscillospiraceae > Vescimonas. The sequence continues at coordinate 31,635 of SVMH01000020.1, forward strand.
TCGCGGTGCTCTTCCGCGGCCCCAACAGCTATACCGGCGAGGACTGCGCCGAGATCCACTGCCACGGTTCGCCGGTGGTGCTGCAGGAGGTGCTGCTGAGCCTCTTTGCCGCCGGTGCCCGCCAGGCCAAGGGCGGCGAATTCACCCAGCGTGCCTTCCTCAACGGCCGCATGGATCTCATTCAGGCGGAATCTGTGGTGGACCTCATTGACGCCGAGACGGCCGAAGCCGCCCGTCACGCGGTGGCCCAGCTCTCCGGTGCCCTCAGCCGCGGCGTGGAGGAGATCTACGACGCCCTGATGGACATTACCTCCCGTTTTTACGCCGTGGTGGACTATCCCGACGAGGATATTGAGGAGCTGCAGCGCGAGACTATGGTGGCGACGCTTGCGTCCGCCGAGGGAAAGCTGAAAGATCTGCTGGCCACCTTTGACCGCGGCCGCATTTTGAAGCAGGGCCTGCCCGCCGTGATCCTCGGCAAGCCCAATGCGGGAAAATCTTCCCTCCTCAACGCCCTGCTGGGCTATGACCGGGCCATCGTCACCGATGTGGCCGGCACCACCCGCGACACGGTGGAGGAAAAGGTGCCGCTGGGCCGGGTGCTGCTGCGCCTTTGCGATACCGCCGGTATTCGGCAGAGCGGGGATGTGGTGGAGCAGTTGGGTGTGGAACGCAGCCGCCGTGCCGCGCAAAATGCACAGTTGGCGCTGCTGGTGATCGACGCGTCCCGCCCCTTGAGCGGGGAGGACGAGGAGGCGATGGCGCTGGCGGAGAGCGTGCCGCAGGTGGTGGTGGCTCTCAATAAAACCGATTTGCCCTGCGCTGTTGACGAAGCAGCCCTCTGCAGCCGCTTTGCCCGTGTGGTTTCGGTGTGCGCCAAGACCGGCGAGGGCCTTGCGCAGCTGACGGAGACCATCGAGGCGCTCTACCCGCTGGGCGATGTGCCCCGGGGCGAGCTGCTGACCAATGCCCGTCAGGCCGACGCTGTGGGCCGCGCGCTGCAATCCGTGTCCGCTGCGCGGGAAGCACTGGATCTGGGCATGACGCCGGATGTGGTGCTCACCGACGCCGAAGCGGCACTGGAAGCTCTGGGCGAGCTCAATGGCAAGAGCATCCGCGAAGATCTGGTGGCTACCATCTTCTCCCGTTTCTGTGTGGGCAAGTAATTCATGGACGAATTGTTAAAATTTTCAACACTCTCTTTTCTTTTTGTTGAAAAAGTGGTATGATAGTCTCAACCATTGTTGAAGGAGCTTTTACTATGCGCGAATATATCATCATGACCGACAGCTGCGCCGATCTGTCCGCCGCCGAAGTGCAGGCGCTGGGCCTGAGCGTGGTGCCTCTGCACTACGAGATGGACGGTGTGGAGTATATCAACTACCCCGATCATTCCGAGATGGATCCCGAGGAATTTTTCGCCCGCGTCAGCGCCGGTGCGGTCTGCAAGACCTCTGCGGCCAGTGTGGGCGCCTTTGTGGATGCCATGCGCCCCATTCTGGCTTCCGGAAAGGACATTCTTTACATCGCCTTCTCCAGCGCTCTGTCCACCACCTACCAGTCCGGCTGTATCGCTGCGGAAGATCTGCGCGCAGAGTTTCCCGACGCCACCATTGAAGTCATTGATTCTCTCTCCGCTTCCCGCGGTCAGGGCCGTCTGGTGCTGGACGCCGTGAAAGAGAAGAACAAGGGCAAGAACTTGGCTGAGGTGGCACAGTTCGTCCGCGACGAGATCCTTCACAATATCCATTGGTTTACCGTGGCGGATCTGAACCAGCTTAAGCGCGGCGGCCGCATCAGCGCCGCTACCGCTCTGGTGGGCACCATGCTGAACATCAAGCCCGTGCTGCGCGTCAGTGACGAGGGCAAGCTGGAGA
>SVMH01000021.1 GCA_015067525.1 Oscillospiraceae bacterium
CCAAACAAAGACGCAATAAGAGACGCAGCTCCGTGTGGAAGCTGACTGCTCCCGGTCTGGTGGCTTGCTCCAAGTGTGGCGCGCTGCATCTGCCTCACAGAATGTGCCCCGAGTGCGGTACCTATAAGGGCCGCGAAGTCAAGGTGGTCAAGTCTGTGGCCGCTGAGAACTAATTACCGTGTGTCCTTGTTAGGAGGGAAGATTCTTCTTCCCTCCTTACTTTTTTGCCTTTTTCTGTTGCGGTTTTCCGAGTTTTCGGATATACTGTATTTTTAGAATGTAAGATTATGCCCACCAGTGAGGTATCCCGATATGAGTACTGTGATCACTTCCATCGACCGCCGCAGCCCTGCCGAGCGCTACGGCATCAAGGTCGGTGAAAAGCTTTTGACTATCAACGGCCACGAGATCATCGACGTGCTAGACTACCGCTTCTACGGCTACGATGCTCTGTCCGCCGTCACCCTCTCCTCCCCTGACGGCACCGTGCGCGAAGTGCACATCCGCAAGGAAGAGGGACAGGATCTGGGGTTGAACTTCGACACCTATCTCATGGATGAGATGCGCCCGTGCTCCAACCACTGCATCTTCTGCTTCGTGGACCAGATGCCCCCCGGCATGCGCCAGAGCCTCTATTTCAAGGACGATGACGCACGCCTGAGCTTCCTGCTGGGCAACTACATTACCCTGACCAACATCTCCCCCCGCGAGGCGCAGCGCATCATGGAGCTGCACATCAGCCCCATCAATGTCTCCGTCCACACCACCGACCCGCAGCTGCACTGCACCATGCTGGGCAACAAGAACGCCCGCCAGAGTCTGGAGTACATGCGCCAGTTCGGCAAGGCCGGCATTGTAATGAACGGCCAGATCGTGGTCTGCCCCGGCTGGAACGACGGCGATCAGCTACGCCGCACCATGGCCGACATTATGGATATGGGCTTCAACAGCTGCTCCGTGGTGCCGGTAGGTATCACGAAGTACCGCAAGGGTCTTGCCAAGCTCAAGGCTGTGGATAAAGAAACGGCCCGCGACATCATCGCCATCGCCGAGGAGTATGGTCAAAAGTGCCTGGAAAAGTTCGGCACCCGTCTGTTCTTCTGCGCCGATGAGCTCTATTTAAAGGCAGAACTCCCCCTCCCCGAGGAGGACTACTACGAGGGCTACCGCCAGCTGGAAAACGGCGTGGGCATGCTGCGCTCTCTGGAAGCCGACTTTATGGCGGCGCTGGAAGATGAGGAACTGCCCAAATCCCCCACCCCCTTCACCATCGCCACCGGCACTGCCGCCGCACCCCACCTGCAGATGCTGCTTCAGCGGGCGCAGGCACGTTTCCCCGGCCTGAAGGGACAGGTGATCGCCGTAGAGAACGACTTCTTCGGCCACACCATCGACGTGGCGGGTCTCCTGACCGGTCAGGACATCGCCGCGCAGCTCAAGGGCCGCGTGGAGGGCCGCGTGCTGATCCCGCTGCACATGCTGCGCCACGGCGAGACCGTATTCCTGGACGACTACACCGTGGAGCGCCTGCAAGAGGAGCTGGGCGTACCGGTGCAGGTGGTGGGCATCGACGGCGGCGACCTGGCCGACGCCATGTTCGAAACCACTTATTAAACAAAAGCACATTCCCCCAACAAGGAGGTCATATCCTATGAGTAAACCTATGATCGCTATCGTGGGCCGTCCCAACGTGGGTAAGTCCATGCTCTTTAACAAGCTGATCGGCAAGCGCATGTCCATCGTGGAGGACATCCCCGGCGTTACCCGCGACCGTATTTACGGCGAGGCGGAGTGGGCCGGCCGTAAGTTCACCCTGGTGGACACCGGCGGTATCGAGCCCAGCACCGACAACATGATCCTGGCCTTTATGCGTGACCAGGCCCAGATCGCCATCGACAACGCCGACGTCATCGTCTTTGTCACCGACATCAAGACCGGCATGACCGCCTCCGACCAGGAGGTAGCCTACATGCTGCAGCGCAGCGGCAAGCCCATCGTGCTGGCCGTCAACAAGATGGACAGCGTGGGCACGGTGAACCCCGACTTCTATGAGTTCTACAATCTGGGTCTGGGCGATCCCATCGCCGTTTCCGCCGTCCACGGCCACGGCACCGGCGACCTGCTGGACGAGTGCCTGAAGTACTTCCCCGAGGAAACGGAGGAAGAAGAGGACGAGGACGTCATTCAGGTGGCCATCATCGGCAAGCCCAACGTGGGCAAGTCCAGCCTGACCAACCGTATCCTCGGTCAGCAGCGCGTCATCGTCAGCAACGTGGCCGGTACCACCCGCGACGCCATCGACTCCTACTTCGAAAACGAGCACGGCAAGTACAACTTCATCGATACCGCCGGCATGCGTAAGAAGTCCAAGGTGGACGATGCCATTGAAAAGTACAGCGTGCTGCGCGCCACCATGGCCATTGAGCGCAGCGACGTCTGCCTCATCCTCATTGACGCCCAGGAAGGCGTCACCGAGCAGGACACCAAGGTGGCAGGCCTGGCCCACGAGGCCGGCAAGGCCTGCATCATCGTGGTCAACAAGTGGGACGCCATCGAGAAGGATGACAAGACCATGGACCGCATGCGCGAGGACATCCGCCGCGACCTGAGCTACATGACCTATGCGCCCATTCTGTTTATCTCCGCTCTGACAGGTCAGCGCGTTTCCCGCCTCTTCGAGCTCATCAACTATGTGCGCGAGCAGGCCTCCCTGCGCATCACCACCGGCATGCTCAACACCGTGCTGGCCGATGCCCAGACCCGCGTCCAGCCCCCCACGGACAAGGGCCGCCGCCTGAAGATCTACTACATGACCCAGGTGGGCATCCGTCCGCCTCACTTTGTGGCCTTCTGCAACGACAAGCAGCTCTTCCACTTCTCCTACCGTCGGTATCTGGAAAACCAGATCCGCAGCGTGTTCGGTTTGGAAGGCACGCCCGTCATCATGACCGTCCGCCAGAAGGGCGAGGAGGATATGTAAGATGCCGATAGCTTTTTCCGTACTGGTGATCGTGCTGCTGAGCTATTTTCTCGGCTGCTTCAACGGTGCCGTGCTGATCTCCACCTTTATCATCAAGGATGACATCCGCGGTCATGGCAGCGGCAACGCCGGCCTGACCAACTTCTACCGCACCTACGGCGCGCGCTACGCCCTGCCGGTAATTCTGCTGGACATGGGCAAGACAGCCGCCTCCACCATGATCGGCGGCTACATGTTCCAGTGCCTCTATGAAGATTGGACACTGGGCGTGCTGGTAGCGGGTCTTGGCTGCATCATCGGCCACGTCTTCCCCGCTTTCTACGGCTTTAAGGGCGGCAAAGGCATTCTGGCCGGCAGCATTCTGGTGATCATGCTGGACTGGCGCATGGCGCTGGTGGCCTGGGGCCTGTTTGTGCTGGCTGTGGTGCTGACGCGCTATATCTCTCTGGGCAGCATTACTGCCGCCTCCAGCGTGGCTGTCACCGCCTTTTTCATTTATGACCGCCCCTTGTATATCGCGCTGGCCGCCATCATCGCCTCGCTGGTGGTGTGGAGCCACCGCAGCAACATCGTGCGGCTGGTCCGCGGCAACGAAAACAAGTTCAAGTGGCACAAAGATCCCCCGCAAGAAAAGTAAATCGTTTGCGCAGAAAGGAGCACGGGATGAAACGCTTCGTCTATCAGATCCTCTTCCCCCTGACCACCGCTATGATCTGGGGCAGTTCCTTTGTGGCGCAGAGCGAAAGCGCCGATCATATCGGCGCTTTTACTTTTAATGCCGCCCGGTGCTTTGTGGGCTTTCTGGCGCTGCTGGCGCTGCTTCCCCTGCTGCGCCGTCTTAACCAAACACCTCAGCCTGAGCTGACAGCGGCGGAAAAGAAGGCACAGCGCAAGGGCCTTATCTGGGGCGGCTTCTGCTGCGGCACGGCGCTGGCGCTGGCCTGCAACTTACAGCAACTGGGCATGGTGGCCGGTGCAAGCGCCGGTAAAACCAGCTTCATCACCACCCTCTACGTGGTGCTGGTTCCCATCTGCGGCCTTTTTCTGAAGAAAAAAGTCCCCTTGACCGTGTGGCTGGGCGTGATGGTGGCGGTAGCCGGCCTTTACTGCCTGTGTATCAAAGAGGACTTCACCATTGTCCTCAGCGATTTTCTGGTGCTGCTGTGCGCCTTCGCCTACACGCTGCAGATCCTGGTCATTGACCACTTCGCCCCCCACCATGACGGCGTAGCCCTCAGTTGCGTGCAGTTTTTCTTTACCGCCGCCTGGTCGGCTGTTGGTATGCTGATCTTTGAAATGGACCAGTTCTCCTGGCAAGCGCTGGGACTGTGTATCGGCGACATCCTCTATGTAGGTATCATCTCCGGCGGCGTGGCCTACACGCTACAGATCTTAGCCCAGAAGGACTCCGGCAACCCCACTATGGTGTCGCTGCTTTTGAGTCTGGAGTCGGTGTTCGGCGCGTTGGCCGGCGCCATTTTCCTGCATGAGACCCTCTCCGGCAGGGAATACTTAGGCTGCGTGCTGATGCTCATTGCCGTGGTGCTGGCCCAGTTGCCCGCCCCCAAGCGAAAAAGAGCGGCAGCTGAATGAGAAATTTTGCAAAAAAAATGACCTGTTCTTTCAAAAGAACAGGTCATTTTTTCTCACTTTTTCTCGCAAACAGCGGCAACATATCCTTTCAGAGCAGTAGGTTGGGTAAAGACGAAGTCATCATCCTCTTCCCTTCTCCACTCCCGCCACGTGCCGCCGCGGCACTTGAGCGCTGCTTCACGGCGCGTCCAAAGCTGCCAGAACTCCTCCGCCGACTGCCACCCTTCCAGCGCGCGTCCGAGGCGGGCGGGCACGGGACGGATGCGCTCCATGTCCAGTCCCACTTCCCTGTCGGATATAACGCAGCCCACCACATCACCGCTGTGGCTGACACTGAAAAAGACGCCATCGGTCACAGGTTTTCCGGTTTCGGTGTAGGTGAAGGTGATCTTCTGCGGTGCAAGGCCCAGCTTTTGGGCCAACATCTCACGAGCCAGACCGTCAGCACACAGGGACAGCAGACGCGCCTTTTCCGGCAGGCAGTCAATGCGCTGCCGCTTTTCCGCCGCCAGCCAGCTCTCCCAGAGGGAGAGCCGGTCAGGCGAAACGGTGGTCACATCTAAAAATCGTACATCCATAGCTTAAAAGAAGGTGATCTGGCTGGTCTCCGCCATGCCGGCGAAGGCGCCCAAGGCCTTGAGCTGCTCAATGTGGGTCTTGGAGAGCTTATTGCAGCAGGTGGCAAACTCCTCCACGGAGATGAAGGACTTCCCCTTGCGCTGCTCCACCGTGGCGAAAGCCGCCGACTCACCAAGGCCGCGCACCGACACGAAGGGCGGCAGCAAGCCGTTTTCCGTAATGAGGAAGTTGGTGGCGTCGGACTTGTAGATATCGATGGTGTCGAAGTGGAAGCCCCGCAGATAGAACTCATAGCACACTTCCAGCGTGACCATCAGGTTCTGCTCCACAGCGGTGGCGTCCTTGTTGTTCTCGATCTCGCGGATCTTGCGCTTGACGGCATCGATACCGGCGCAGCAGTACTCGGCGTCAAAGGCCTTGGCGCGGATGGAGAAGAAGGTGGCGTAGAAGGCCAGCGGATAGTGGACCTTGAACCATGCGATGCGGAAGGCCATCATCACGTAGGCCACGGCGTGGGCCTTGGGGAAGAGGTAGCCGATCTTGGCCAAAGACTCAATGTACCAGTCGGGCACATTGTGCGCCCGCATGGCCTCCTCCCAGCCGTCCTGGAAGCCGCCCTTTTTCACCTTGCCCTTACGCACGGCCTCCATGATCTTGAAGCTCATCTTGGGGTCAAGACCCATCTGGATGAGGTAGAGCATGATGTCGTCGCGGCAGCCCACCGTCTCCAGAACGCTGGCGGTGCCGCTGAGGATCAGGTCGCGGGCGTTGCCCAGCCACACGTCGGTACCGTGGGAGAAGCCGGACAGACGCACCAGCGTGTTGAAGTCCCGGGGCATGGTGTCCAGCAGCATGCCGCGGGTGAAGCGGGTGTTGAACTCGGGAATGGCCACGGCGCCGGTGGGGCCCAGCAGGTCATCATCCTCAAAGCCCAGCACCTTGGAGGAGGTAAAGATGGACATGGTGTCCGGGTCGTCCAGCGGGATGGTCTTGGGATCCACGCCGGTGAGGTCCTGGAGCATCTTGATCATGGTGGGGTCATCGTGACCCAGCATGTCCAGCTTCAGGAGGTTATCCTCCATGCAGTGGTATTCAAAATGGGTGGTGACGGTGTCGGCATCCTCGGCGTCGGCCGGGTGCTGCACGGCGGTGAAATCCTCCACGTCCATGTCGTCCGGCACGACCACCAGACCGCCGGGGTGCTGGCCGGTGGTGCGGCGCACGCCCACGCAGCCCTGGGTCAGGCGGTTCATCTCGGCGTTGCCTGCCGTCATGCCCCGCTCTTCCAGATACTTACGCACAAAGCCGAAGGCGGTCTTGTCCGCCAGCGTACCGATGGTACCGGCGCGGAACACCTGGGTCTCGCCGAACATCTCGATGGCGTGGCGGTGGGCACGGGCCTGATACTCGCCGGAGAAGTTCAGGTCGATATCGGGCACCTTGCCGCCGCCGTAGCCCAGGAAGGTCTCAAAGGGGATGTCGAAGCCGTCCTTGACGTACTTGGTGCCGCACTGGGGGCACACCTTATCGGGCATATCGGCGCCGCAGCCGTAGCTGCCGTCGGTGATGAACTCGTTATGCAGGCACGCGGGGTTGGGGCAGCGGTAATGGGGCGGCAGAGAGTTGACCTCCGTGATGCCGGACATATAGGCCACGAGAGACGAGCCCACGGAGCCACGGGAGCCCACCAGATAGCCGTTTTCCAGACTCCGCTCCACCAGCTTCTGGGCCGACATATAGACCACGTCGTACTTACCCAAAATGCCGCCCAGCTCGATGTTCAGGCGGTCCACGATCAGCTGAGGGGGATTTTCACCGTACAGGGCGTGGCACTTGGCCCAGACCTTATCGTTCAGTTCCTTTCTGGAATCGCCCAGACGGGGAGAAAACAGCTGACCCGGGGGCAGGAGTTCGATCTCCTCGCACATATCGGCGATCATACGGGGATTGTCGATGACCACTTCCTCCGCCTTCTCCGCACCCAGATAGCGGAATTCCTCCAGCATCTCGTCGGTGGTCTTGAAGTAGATGGGCAGCGGCTCATCGGCGTCGGGGAATTTCTTGCTGGCCAGCAGCACATGGCGGTAGACCTCGTCCTCCGGCTCCTGGAAATGGACGTCGCCGGTGGCGCAGACGGGCTTGCCCAGCTCCTCACCCAGACGGACGATGGTACGGTTGAATTCCCGCAGTTCCTCCTCCGACTGGACATCGCCGTTGCGGAGCATGAACTGGTTATTGCACAGGGGCTGGATCTCCAGATAGTCGTAGAAAGAGGCGATGCGCCTGAGCTCCGCCCAGTCCTTATGGTCGGTGACTGCCTTGAAAAGTTCGCCCGCTTCACAGGCCGAGCCGATGATAAGGCCCTCGCGGTGGGCCACCAATTCCGTCTTGGGGATGATGGGCACGCGCTTGAAATACTTCAGGTTGGAGGCGGTGATCAGCTGGTAGAGGTTCTTCAGACCCAGCTTGTTCTTGGCCAGCAGGATAATATGTTTGGGGAAACGGCTGGATTTGCTGCCCTGAGGCCGCAGTTGCAGCATTTTTTCGTTGATCTGCTGCAGGCGGGAAATGCCGTGCTCTTTTTCCATCTTCTCAAAGAAGGGAATGAGCATATAAGCCACCATGGCCGCGTCGTCGCTGGCACGGTGGTGGTTGAAGGCCGGCAGATCCAGATGCTCGGCCACGATGTCCAGCTTATGCTTATTCAGCTCCGGCAGCAGGTTCTGGGCCAGGATCAGGGTATCCACATAGGTAGGGTCAAAATCAAGGCCCACCTTGCGGCAGCCGGCGCGGATGAAGCCGATATCAAATTCGGCATTGTGAGCCGCCAGCGGGCGGTCACCCACAAAGTCCAGAAAGGCGCGCAGGGCGTCCTTGAGCTGGGGGGCACCGGAGAGCATGGCGTCGGTGATGCCGGTCAGACCGATGATCTCCGGCGTCAGGCGGCGGTTGGGGTTGACGAAGGTCTGGAATCGCTCCGTCACCTCGCCGTTTTTCAGCACCACGGCACCGATCTCGGTGATGGCCTCGCGGTCCACCTTCAAGCCGGTGGTCTCAATATCGAAGCAGACGATCTCATCGGCAAAGGTTTGGTCACGATCACCGTGGACCACGATGCGGTCGTCCATATTGTTGACAAAGTAACCCTCCATGCCGTAGAGGATCTTGATGCCCTTATTGTTGTGCCAGGCGTCGGGGAACGCCTGCACCACGCCGTGGTCAGTAATGGCGATGGCGGGGTGGCCCCAGGACTTGGCCAGATTGATGACGCTCTTGGTGTCGGTGAGGGCGTCCATGTTGGACATACGGGTATGGAGATGGAGCTCCACACGCTTGCGGCTGGCTGTATCCTTACGGCCCTCGTGGGAGATCTTCATAATGTTCTGGGGATTGAGCTGGATGTCCTTGCCGTCGCGGGTCAGCTCGATAAAGCCCTGCACCCGCAGCCACATGCCGGGTTTGATGGCATCGCGGACCCCCTCGGACTCCTTGCCCTGCATGTACTTGCGGACGGTGACGGAGTTGTGATAGTCCGTCATGTCGAAGGTCAGGCACCACACGCCGGGGCGGCGGGTCTCGTAGCACTCGGCGGCAAAGACTTTGCCTTCCACCACCACGCCGCCCATCTTGGGGTTCAGGCCCTCCATGGTGACGGCGCGGCCCTTGATCTCCTTACCCATGAGCACATCGCTGCCGCTCTTTTCCTTGGCGGCGGCATAGCTCTGCACAGTCAGGCGCAGGCGCTTGAGGTCGTACTGCTTTTGCAGCAGCTGCTCCAGCGCCGCGCGGGCAGCATCGGGAAACTCCTCCCCCGAGACCAGCTCCAGTTCCATGCTGCGGTTCTCCCGATCCAGCAGACCGCCGGTGACGCAGGCGTCATGCAGCAGCAGTCGCAGCTCACGCGGCGGCACGAAGCTTTCAAAAAATTCAAAAAACGGTATCTTTTCGGCCATTGGGATGACCATTCCTTTCGGTGTAGTTAGAGAAGATTCGCTTCAGCCGCGGCTGAAGCGAATCGGTGTGTCAGAGCTTGTCGATCTCCTCCATCAAAGCGTCCACCAATTTGTCCTGGGGCACCTTATAGAGCGTCTTACCCTTGGCGAAGACCAGACCCTCGCCCTGGCCGCCGGCAATGCCCACGTCGGCGGCGGCAGCTTCGCCGGGGCCGTTGACCACGCAGCCCATGACCGCCACGGTGATGGGTTTGGTGCAGCTCTGGAGGCGGCGCTCCACCTCTTCAGCGATGGGGATCATATCGTACTTGGTGCGGCCGCAGGTGGGACAGGAGATGAGGTTGGGCCCCGTCTGACGGATGCCGCTGGCAGCCAGGATGCGCTTGGCGGCGTAGATCTCCTGCACGGGATCTGCGGTGAGGCTGACGCGCAGCGTATCACCGATGCCCTGGCACAGCAGGCCGCCGATGCCGATGGCGCTCTTGATGACGCCCATGGAGGGGGTGCCCGCCTCGGTAACGCCCAGATGCAGAGGGTAATCCGTCTGCTCGTGGAGCATACGGTAAGCCGCCATGTTCACGGGCACGCGGGAGCACTTGACGGAGATGCAGATATCGTCAAAATTACAGTCGTTCAACAGGCGCACATGGCCCATGGCGCTCTCTACCAGCGCTTCGGCAGTGACGCCGCCGTATTTCGCCAGCAGGTCCTTCTCCAGCGAGCCGCCATTGACGCCGATGCGGATGGGGATATTCCGCTCGCGGCAGGCATCGGCCACGGCGCGGACGCGGTCATGGCTGCCGATGTTGCCGGGGTTGATGCGGATCTTATCGATCCCCTCCTCGGCGCAGCGCAGCGCCAGCTTGTAGTCAAAGTGGATGTCCGCCACCAGCGGGATATGGATGGCTTTCTTGATCTGACCGATGGCGGCAGCGGATTCCATATCCGGCACAGCCACGCGGATGATCTCGCAGCCGGCCTCTTCCAGCGCCAGAATCTGCTCTACGGTGGCGGCCACATCCGCGGTATTGGTATTACACATGGACTGGATGGCAACAGGCGCGCCGCCGCCCACGGTAACCTTGCCTACCTGAATTTTCTTGCTCATGGTATCACCTTACTGAAAGAGTTTCCACACATCCTGGAACATGACCACCGCCATCAAGCCCATCAGCAAAATGAAGCCGGCCACATGGATGTAATTTTCAAACTTGGCAGGGATCTGCTTGCGGAACAGCAGCAGACACAGCTGGTTGACCACCAGGAAGAAGATCTTGCCGCCGTCCAGCGCGGGCAGGGGCAGCAGATTCATCACCGCCAGATTCACGGCGATCAGCGCCGCCAGGTACGCGATATTCTCCACAGCGGCCTTCACCGACTCGGACTGCTGGCCCACCTCCGTGATGGTATTGACGATGCCCACAGGGCCGGAGAGATCGCTGATACCGGCCTGACCGGTAAGGAGCATCTCCAGACTTAGACGCACCGTGCGCACAAAGTCCAGCGCGCTGTTCCAGCTGTAGCGCAGGCGGCCGAAGAAATTGACCTCCTCAATGCCGCCCATGGTGAAGCCGAAGACCACATAGGTACCGCCGTTGCTGTCGGGGAATTCTTTGCGCTCCATGGCGAAATCACGGATGGTCACCTTTTCGCCGTTACGGCGCACCACAAAATCGTAGGTGCCGTCGGTGTTGAGGCCCAGCAGCAGCGTCACATTGCCCCGGTTATAGACCTTTTCCCCATCGATGGAGAGGATCACATCGCCCACCTGCATGCCGCCGGGCTGGGCCAGAGAGCTGCCCTCGGCGATCTCCGTCACCTCGGCGGTATAGAAGGCCTTGGCACCGGCGAAGAGGATGATGAGGATCAAAAGGCCGGTGAGGAAATTCATAACGGCGCCGGCGGCGTAGATCAACAGCTTCTGGAAAAAGCCCTGGTTATTCAGCGCCTTGGGGTTGTCGGAATCCTCTTCCTCGCCCTCCATGGCACAGAAGCCACCGATGGGCAGCACGCGCAGGGAGTACTTGGTCTCCGCCGTCTCCTTCTGCCAGATGGCGGGGCCCATGCCGATGGAAAACTCATGGACGGGCACACCGCAGGCCTTGGCGGCCAGGAAATGGCCCAGCTCATGGACGGCGATCAGCACACCGAAAATCAGGATCGCCGCTAAGATATAAACCATAATTGACTAAATTCCTTTCATTTGACGCTCACGCAGCGGCGCACCACAGCGCGAGCCGCCTTGTCTGCTTCCAGTATATCCTCGAGACAAGGTGTATATTTCACTTCAATTTCGTTCAGCGCACGCTCCACCAGACGGTGGATATCGTTGAAGCCCACGTCGCCGCGCAGGAAGGCGAACACCGCCTCCTCGTTGGCGCCGTTCATAATGGCGCAGGAGGTGCCGCCCTGCTTGCCGCACTCTCTTGCGATGCGCAGGCAGGGGAACGCCTCCAGATCCGGCGCATGGAACGTGAGATCACCGCAGGTGAGCAGGTCCAGCTTCCTGTCCGGAGACTCTGCCCGGTGCGGCCAGGTAAAGGCGTAGCGGATGGGCAGTTTCATATCCGGCGTGCCCAGCTGGGCGATCATAGCGCCGTCGCGGTACTCCACCAGCGAGTGGACGATGCTCTGGCGGTGGATCACCACGTCCACCTGCTCCACCGGCAGACGGTACAGGCGCATGGCCTCGATGACCTCCAGGCCCTTGTTCATCAGGGTGGCCGAGTCGATGGTGATCTTGGCGCCCATGGACCAGTTGGGGTGCTTGAGGGCGTCCGCAGCCGTCTTCCCTTCCAGCTGATCATGGCGCAGGCCGAAGAAGGGACCGCCGGAACAGGTCAGGATCACGCGGCGGACTTCCGCGGCGTCGCGGCAGCCCTGCAGGCTCTGGAAAATGGCAGAGTGCTCGCTGTCCACAGGCACGATCTCAGCACCATAACGGTCGGCTTCGGCCATGACCAGTTCGCCGGCGCACACCAGCGTCTCCTTATTGGCAAGGGCGATGCGCTTTTTCTCGCGGATAGCCGCCAGCGTAGGCTCCAGACCCACGCTGCCCACCACGGCGGTGACCACCGTGTCGGCCTGAGGCAGCGTTGCCGCCTGCAGCAGACCCTCGGGGCCCTCGGCCACCTCCACGTCCAAATCGGAGACCCGCTGACGCAGCACTTTCGCTGCGCCGCGGTCGTACATTACGGCAAGAGCCGGCTTAAATTCGCGGATCTGCTGTTCCATCAGGTCCACCTGCGTGCTGGCAGTGAGGGCCGCCACCTGCAGGCCCAGCTCACGCACCACTTCCAGCGTTTGACGGCCGATGGAGCCGGTGGAACCCAGCAGAGAAATCGTCTTTGTCATAAATCGCTCCTTACAGCGTCACATGGCTGACGATCAGCCATACTACGGGGGCGGCGAAGATCACGCTGTCAAAACGGTCCAGCACGCCGCCGTGACCGGGCAGCAGACGGCCGTAGTCCTTGATGCCCTGCTGGCGCTTGATAACGGAGAAGCTGAGGTCACCCAGCTGACCCATCACGGCGCCCACGAGGCCCAGCAGCACACACCAGCCGATGTGCAGGGGCTGCACGGTGCACAGGTAGAAGATCACACGGAAGATCACCATACCCAGCATACCGCCCAGCAAACCGCCGATGGCGCCCTCCACCGTCTTTTTGGGGCTGACCTTGGGGGCCAGCTTATGCTTGCCGAACGCCATACCGGCAAAGAGGGCGGCACTGTCGCTGCAGAAGGCCGCCACCATGGGAATGAGCACCATTCCGCCGCCATAGGGCAGCATGCGCAGCTGCAGCAGCGCGCCCAGAGCCATAGGGATGGCAAGGCCCGCGAGCAGGATGGCACAGATATCGGTGAACGTCAGCTGATGCTCACCGCCATACTCCACCACGGCGCACACAAACACCAGCACCACCATGGCAGCCTGAAAGAAGGCAGCCAATGCGGGCAGAATGGTACCGGCAAAACGGGCACCGCCGCAATAGACAGCAAACACCGTGAACACGGCCATGGCACCTGCCAGACCGAACCAGCGCTTGGCCTTTTCTGCGCCGCTGACCGCGTTCAGCAGCTCATGGGCGGCAATCACGCACAGCCCCGCAACCGCAACGGCGGTGGCCCAGTCTGGCGCAAAGACCACGATGCCCAGAATCACCGGGATACCGAACACCGCAACCAAAATCCTCTGCTTCATAGGAATTCACCTTACTTTTTCACACCGCCGAACCGACGGTCACGCTTTTGATAATCGATGATGGCCGCATCCAGCGTCTCTTCGCTGAAATCGGGCCAGAGCGTATCGCAGAAATAGAACTCCGCATACGCACACTGCCACAAAAGGAAGTTGCTCAGCCGCACCTCGCCGCTGGGGCGGATGATGAGCTCGGGATCCGGCACACCGGCGGAGAAGAGATACTCGCCAAAGGCGGCTTCCGTCAGCTCCTCAGGGTGCTTCTCCCCTGCTGCGCACTGCTGCGCAAAGGCGCGGGCCGCGCGCAGGATCTCGTCACGGCCACCGTAGTTGAGGCAGATGTTGGCCTGCACGCCGTCGATGTGCTTCGAGATGGCGTTGGTCTTTTCCACCAGCTCCTGCAGCTCCGGCGAGAGGGCAGTCATATCGCCGAAAAACTTCAGGCGGATCTTCTCCTCCTCCATGGAGTCGATGGCCTCCAGCATATACTGCTTCAAAAGGCCCATAATGGTGTTCACCTCGTCCTGCGGGCGCTTCCAGTTCTCGGTGGAAAAGGCGTACACCGTCAGGTATTCCACGCCCAGCTTCTTGCAGTACTTGGCGATCCTGCGGAACACCTCTGCGCCTACCTTATGGCCGGCAGTGCGAGGCAGACCGCGCTGCTTCGCCCAACGACCGTTGCCGTCCATAATAATAGCGATATGGCGGGGAAGGCGGCTCATGTCCACCTGCCCCGCCTCACAGGACTTTTTGACGTCAAACAGTCCCATTAAACCGACATCAGTTCCTTTTCTTTTGCAGCCAGGATCGCGTCGATCTCCTTGCAGCTGTCGTCGGTCAGCTTCTGCAGATCCTTTTCGGCGATCTTCAGCTCATCCTCGGTGATCTCGGAGGCCTTCTGCATCTTCTTGAAGTGATCCACGGCGTCACGGCGGATGTTGCGCACGGCAACCTTACCGCCCTCGGCGTACTTGCGGATCTGCTTGACCAGCTCCTTACGACGCTCTTCCGTCAGCTGGGGGAACAGCAGGCGGATGGACTTACCGTCGTTGGAGGGATTGATGCCCAGATCGGACTCCAGAATGGCCTTTTCAATGCCGCGCAGCGCGGAGGCATCCCAGGGAGTGATGACCAGAGTGCGGGGGTCGGGCGTACCGACAGAGGCGATCTGCTGGATGGGGGTGGGGGTGCCATAGTAGTCCACGCTGATGCGGTTGAGCACAGCAGCGTTGGCGCGGCCGGCGCGGACAGCATCAAAGTCGGAGAGCACGGACTCGATGCTCTTCTTCATTTTGGCCTGATAAACCTTGTATTCTTCCTTCAACATGATGTTTTTTCCTTTCTATTCATGGTCGCGGCAGGGCCGCACGTTGTTACTCTTTGACGATGGTGCCGATCTTCTCGCCGCGCAGGGCGCGCACGATGTTGTAGGGATCCTTCAGGGCAAACACCAGCACGGGGATGTGGTTATCCATGGAGAGGCTGGTGGCGGTGGAGTCCATCACGGCCAGATGCTGGGCCAGGACCTCATCGTAGGAGATGGTGTCGAACTTGCGGGCATCGGCGTTCTTGGCGGGGTCACTGTCATAGACGCCGTCGATGTTCTTGGCCAGCAGGATCACCTCGGCGCCGATCTCGGCAGCGCGCAGCACAGCGGCTGTATCGGTGGAGAAGAAGGGATTGCCGGTACCGCAGCCGAAGATGACCACGCGGCCCTTCTCCAGATGGCGGATGGCACGGGCGCGGATATAGGGCTCGGCCACGGCGCGGATCTCCAGCGCCGTCTGGATGCGGACGTCCACACCCTTCTGCTCCAGCACGTCTGCCATAGCCATGCAGTTCATGGTGGTGGCCAGCATGCCCATGTGGTCGGCACGGGTGCGCTCGATATAGCCTTCGCCGTTCTTGACGCCGCGCCAGAAGTTGCCGCCGCCGATGACGACGCCCACCTGCACGCCCATTTCGACGCACTGGCGGATCACATCGGCTACCTCGCCCATGACGCCGAAATCAAGACCGAATTTCTTATCGCCTGCCAGCGCCTCGCCGCTGATCTTCAGCAGGACGCGCTTATATTTGGGTGTGTCCATGACAGAATCCTCCACTCTGTTTTAATCTCTTGTATTGTACCTTATTTCTCCCGTTTTGCATAGAGGGTAATTGAAAATTTTCTGTCAAAATCGCCTATTTTGCCGCGGCGAAACAAGTGCGTCCCTAAATCTTGTATTTGCCGCGTCCGTGGAGTATAATGAAAAAAATGCACGCAGGAGGGCGCACATGGACATTCTCTATACCGACAAGCGTATATTGGCCGCCATTAAGCCCGCCGGCGTACTGAGTACCGACGAAGCAGGCGGTATGCCCTCCCTGCTGCGCGCGGCGCTGGGCGACGAAAAAGCCTGCGTGCGGACGGTGCATCGGCTGGACGCGGCGGTCAGCGGCGTGATGGTGTTCGCCCGCTCGGCAAAGGCCGCCTCCCTTCTCAGCGAACAGATCCGCAATCGGCAGTTCCAAAAAGAGTATCTGGCGGTGGTCCACGGCGCGCCGCCGGCAGAAGGCACTCTTTGCGACCTCCTTGGGCGGGATACGGTACGGCGGATAACCTATGTGGCCGATGCCCCCGGCAAGGATGTACGGGAGGCGAAACTGAGCTATCGGGTGTTGGGGTGCTGTGAAGGGTATTCCCTTGTCAGCATTTGTCTCCACACGGGCCGCACCCATCAGATACGGGTGCAATTCGCTTCCCGCGGCTGGCCGCTGGCGGGTGATCGGAAGTACGGTGTGGAGGACGGCTTTGACACTATCGCCCTGTGGTCTCATCGCATCACCTTCACCCACCCGGAGACGGGGGAAGCGATGGGATTCACCGCTCTGCCGCCCAAAGAGGGCGCGTGGGAGATGTTTGCGCTGTAATTCAAAAAGCCCGACCGATATGGTCGGGCTTTTTCTTATACAATTCTCAGCTTATCCAGCACCTGACGGAAGTCCTCGCCCACGCTCTTGAGCTTCTCCCCTGCCGCGCGGCGCAGTTCCTCTTTGGCGTCCACCGCCAGACGGCCCACAAGGTCGGAGAGCATTTTTTTCTTGTCCTCGTCGGCGCCGGCATACTCCTTGATGAGGGCAATGCCGCTGCTGAGACCACCGCTGTGGAGGTCTTCCAGCGTTTTGATCTTGCCGCCGGCGCTGAGAAGCTGGTGGAGCGTCTCCACAAATTCCTGCCGCTCCTCGCGCGTCAATCCGGCCAGCCACTCACGGATCACGTTGTCACCCAGCTGGGCCGCCTCACTGCGCTTGCCGAGATACATGAAGCGGTTGCCCAGCACGTTCCACGACAGGGGCTCATGCTGCAAGAGGGACACGGTGGTGCTGTCGATGATGGTATAGTCCTCGGTATGCTCCAGCAGCATGCCCACGGCAGAGGACTCGGGAATGTAGGTGTGGAGCTTCTCTGCCACACGGGCAAAGCCGTCGGACTCCAGCACCGACTTATCAAAGCCGGGGCCGTCGTTATTATAGGCTGCCAGCAGGCGCTTGGTCTGCAGCTTTTCGGGCAGGTGGATGGCCGCCCATGCCGCCAGATTGCCGCCCTTGGAGTGTCCGCCGATGCGCAGGTCACGGTGAGGCACACGGCCCGCCACCTCCACTGCGTACTCCGTGGCGCGCAGCTGGGCGGGCACGGCGGTCATGAAGCTCATGTTGAAATCCTCCACCCAGCCCACCAGCGTGGTATCGGTGCCGCGATAGGCCACGAACACGCTCTCATCCGGCAGCAGGAAGGACACGGCGGAGAACTGCATGACCTTCTCCTCATCGTAGCTGTCCTCAAAGGCGAACATCTTCACGTCGCGGAAGCGGGGCGTGGCAGCCATGGCGCGCATGACGGGGATATAGTCCTCAGGGGACAGGCCGCGTTGCTCATCCTCCTCCGTCAGCAGGTCGCACACATCGCCGATGGACATGGCGTAGGACGGGTCAAAATTGCGCAGACGGGCAACACGGCGAAAATCGATATAGGAAACGATGCACAAAAGCAGGTTATCCACCTCGTTGAAGCCATCCTGCGAGAGCCGCAGATCGCCGCGCCAGCGCAGATAGTCCCATACGACGGTGGTATTGTTCTTTTCAGCCATAAGGATACCTCCTCTTTTTTCTTATTCTACCACACAGCGGCGGGCAAAACAAGAAAGTTCGCGTAAAGAAAGAAAAAGACCGCGGTACAGATGTACTGCGGTCTTTTTTTTGATTCAGATAGGCAGAGCGATGATCATAGGGATCAGCACCGGCACAGCCAGAGACAGGATGACGCCCGTGACGAAGGAGTAGATGGTGATGCGCTCATGGGTGGCGCCCACCACCACCGGCAGCAGCGTATCCATGGCCGTGGCGCCGGCCAGGGCCGTGCACTCCACATAGCCGATCTTTCGGGCCACCACAGGCACGAGAATAATGGAGAAAATCTCGCGCATGACGTTGGAGAGGAAGGCGGTGGCGGAGATGGTCAGCGAATAGCTCTGCAGCAGCGTGGGAGCCAGAGAATACCAGCCGAAGCCGGCAGAAGCGGCCACGGAGTCCTTCACGCCGGAAGGCAGCAGCAGGCCTGCCACAGCCACGAAGGCGAAGGTACCCACCACCACGGCGGCGGGAACCAGCAGCACCTTGAAGCCGGCAGCCTTGATATCTGCCAGCATGGTGCCCTGCTTGCCCATATCCATACCCACCAGAAACAGCAGCAGGTAGAGGCCAAAGTCAATCACGGTGCCGCACAGGCCCACCATGTTGTCAGGCAGCAGGAAGTAACCGATGAGCATACCGCCCACCACGGCCAACACGATCCACTTGGTAGTGCTGTTATCGGCTTTGCCGGCCTCACCACCATCCTCGTCACCGCCTGCCGTACCGGCGGGGCGACCGTAGCGATCCAGCTTCAGCACGAAGCGGCGCAGCAGGTACACCACCACCAGAGAGCCCAGCATAGCCATCACGGTGATGACCAGGGCTGCCAGACCGATCTGACCGAGGGATGCGATGACCTCGTCATTGGCACCCAGCTTGACGCCCAGGGTGACGATGAGGATCATCAGGGCCACGAACTGGAATTTACCCAGCCAGGGCAGCGCCACGCCGCGCTTATTGCACTGGGAACCGATGACGGCGCCCACGGCCACCAGGGCCACATAGATGGCAAGACTTGTCAGGGTACCGATGGTCGTACTCATAGTCGTCTCCTTTTCTTAGCCGGGAGGCCAGGTCATGTCGCGGCCGGACAGCACATGGAAATGCAGGTGCTTGACGGTCTGGCCGGCCTGGTCGCCGCAGTTGTTGACGATGCGGTAGCTCTCGCAGCCCAGGTCTTCGCAGACCTTGGCGATGACTTCGAAGATGTGAGCCACCAGAGCGCTGTTCTCACCCGTGATCTTGCGGGCGCAGCAGATATGCTCCTTGGGTACCACCAGGAAGTGGACGGGGGCCTGAGGCTCGATGTCATAGAAGGCAAGGCACAGCTCGTCCTCATAGACCTTATTGGAAGGGATGTCGCCATCGACGATGGCACAGAACAGGCAATCGTTACGCATGAAATATGCTCCTTTCCCTTTGATTTTTGTTGTTTTTACAGCTTCTGGGCAACAAAAGGCTTCACAGCGGCCAGGGCCTCATTGACCTTGGACTTATCGCTGCCGCCGCCCATGGCGCTGTCGGGCTTGCCGCCGCCCTTGCCGCCCACGATGGGGGCAATGGTCTTGATGATGTCGCCGGCCTTGATGCCCTTGGCCACGGCGTCCTTGCCGCAGACGGCCAGCAGGCTCAGCTTCTCACCCACCAGAGCGATAACGGCCACCACGGCGCTGTCCTTATCGCGCAGCAGGTCGCCCAGCTGGCGCAGGCTGTTGGCATCACCCTCGGTGACGGTGGCGGTGACCACATGGAGGCCGGACACATCCTCAGCATTCTTGAGCATATCGTCGGCGCCGCCGGCGGATTCCTTGGCCTTGTACTTCTCCACCTGCTGCTGCAGGCGCTTGATCTCAGTCATGACCGTTTCGGCCTTGTCTTTCAGGGTCGCAGGCTTGGTCTTCAGGCAGTCAGCCAGCTCGCTGATGGTGCAGCAATGACCGGTCATGCATTCCAGCGTCTTTTTACCGGTGATCGCTTCGATGCGGCGCACACCGGATGCCACGGAAAACTCGCTCTGGATGTGGAAGGTACCTACCTTGGCGGTGTTGTCCAGATGGGTACCGCCGCACAGCTCCACAGAATAGCCCTCACCCATAGATACCACGCGGACCGTGTCGCCGTACTTCTCGCCAAAGAGGGCGGTGGCGCCCTTCTCCTTTGCCGCCTCGATGGGCATCTCCTCCGTGGTGATACCATAGCCCATCAGGGCCATCTCGTTCACAGCCATCTCCACTCGCTGCAGTTCTTCCGCCGTCATGGCAGAGAAATGGGTAAAGTCGAAGCGCAGCAGGTCGGGCTCCACCAGAGAGCCGGCCTGATGGACATGATCGCCCAGTTCAGCCCGCAGTGCAGCGTGCAGCAGATGGGTGGCGCTGTGGGCACGGGCAATGGCGCGGCGGCGCTCGCCGTCAATATGGGCGCGAACGGTGGCGCCCAGCTTCAGGCTGCCTTCGGTGACCTTGCCGTAGTGCATATACTTGCCGCCCTTGTTCTTCTTCACATCCGTGACGGTAAAGAAAACACCGTCATCGGAGTTGGCGAGGAAGCCGTGATCGGCCACCTGACCGCCCATCTCGGCATAGAAGGGCGTCTTATCCAGCACCACGATGCCCTCCACACCGGGCATCAGCTCTTCGGCCAGCTCGTTTTCCACCACGATGGCCACCACCTTGCTGTCAAGGCTGGCGGTGGTGTCATAACCGATAAACTCCGTTTCGGGCACATCGGAGCCGAATTCTACGCCGGCCCAGCCCAGATCGCCCAGCGCCTTGCGGGCCTCGCGGGCGCGGATCTTATCCTCTTCGCGCTTGGCGTAGTAGGCGTCCATATCCACGCTCATACCCTCGTCTTCCACCATTTCCACCGTCAGGTCGATGGGGAAGCCGTAGGTGGCGGCCAGATCGAAGGCGTTCTCGCCGGAGAAGACGGTCTCGCCCTTGGCCTTGTGCTCGGCCAGCATCTCAGCGTAGATGCGCATGCCGGCGTCGATGGTCTTGGCGAAGTTCTCTTCCTCCACGCGGATGATCTTGGTGATATAAGTCTCACGCTCGCGCAGTTCGGGGTAGTGACCCTCATTCTCGCGGATGACAGTGGCCACCACTTCATAGAGGAAGGGACGGTTCACACCCAGGAGCTTGCCGTGACGGGCGGCGCGGCG
Organism: Oscillospiraceae bacterium; assembly: GCA_015067525.1. Taxonomy (GTDB): domain Bacteria; phylum Bacillota; class Clostridia; order Oscillospirales; family Oscillospiraceae; genus Vescimonas. The sequence continues at coordinate 20,637 of SVMH01000021.1, forward strand.
CAGCAGGCGGCGCAGCACGTAGCCGCGGCCCTCGTTGCTGGGCAGCACGCCGTCGCAGATCATAAAGCTGGCGGAGCGGATATGGTCGGTGATGATGCGCAGGGACACGTCGGTCTTATAGCTCTCGCCGTAGTGGGCGCCGGTGATCTCGCTGACCTTGTCGGTGATGTTCATGACGGTATCCACATCGAAGAGGCTGCGCACGTTCTGGCACACGCAGGCCAGACGCTCCAGACCCATGCCGGTGTCGATGTTCTTCTGGCTCAGCTCCACATAGTGGCCCTCGCCGTCGTTGTTGAACTGGGAGAAGACGTTATTCCACACTTCGATATAGCGGTCGCAGTCGCAGCCCACGGTGCAGTCGGGCTTGCCGCAGCCAAACTCTTCGCCGCGGTCGTAGTAGATCTCGGAGCAGGGGCCGCAGGGGCCGGAACCGTGCTCCCAGAAGTTGTCGGCCTTGCCGAAACGGAAGATATGGTCGGCGGGGACGCCGATCTCCTTGTGCCAGATGTCGAAAGCCTCGTCATCGGCGGGGGTGGTCTCGTTGCCCTCAAACACGGAGGGGTACAGGCGATCGGGTTCCAGGCCCACCCACTCGGGGCTGGTCAGGAACTCCCAGGACCAGTGGATGGCTTCGCGCTTGAAGTAGTCGCCGAAGGAGAAGTTGCCCAGCATCTCGAAATAGGTGCCGTGGCGGGCGGTCTTACCGATGTTCTCGATATCGCCGGTACGGATGCACTTCTGGCAGGTGCAGACGCGGCGGCGGGGCGGGATCTGCTCACCGGTGAAGTAGGGCTTCATGGGCGCCATACCGGAGTTGATGAGCAGGAGGCTGGCGTCGTTCTGGGGGATCAGGGAAAAGCTGGGCAGACGCAGATGGTCTTTGGTCTCAAAGAAGCGCAGGAACATCTCGCGCAGCTCGTTGAGGCCATGGTAGGGATGAGACATGATGGTTTTCTCCTTTATGATCAATTTTTTGAACTTTTTTGAGAGTGGAGAGGCAAAAAAATAGACCCCCGCCCTCATATAGGGGCGAAGGTTCACTTCACGGTACCACCCTAATTTGACGCACCCATGGCGCGCCATCTCAGCCATCCGGTAACGGGGATGAGCCGTACTGCTCGTCGCAGTCCGCTCGGAAGTGGCCGCCTGCAATCCGTGACCGGCGGGCTCGCACCATCCCCGCTTCGCTTTGGGCCGGAAACACAGGCTCGTTTCCTCACAGCATTTTCATATCGGAATTATTTTACCACAAATGTTACGGTTGTCAACTGTTGTTTGCCCTATCGGCACAAAAGAAGACCCGTATCAATGTGATACGGGTCTTGTACGTTTCCTTATTTCCCGCTCAGGTCCACGGCGTGGCGGACGAAGCTATAGGCAGGGACTTGTTTGGGCAGCTGCATGGTAAAGACCATCTGGGGCGTGCGGGGGCAATCCAGCGCCTCGCCCTCTTCACTGTACATCTGGGGTACGGTGATGGTGAAGGGCTTGCAGTCGGGGCCCACGATCTCTACCTCGTCACCCACAGAGAACTTATTCCGCAGGCTCAGGGTGGCAAGACCGTTTTCATCGCAGTCGGTGACCACGGCGCAGATCTGCCAGTCGCGGATATAGCGGGAGCTCTCATAGTACTGGCCGGGATATCCGTAGAAAAAGCCGGTGGAATAGTGGCGGTGGCTCACATGCTCCACCTCGTCGCGCCAGACGGGGTCCACGGGGCGGCCTGCCCACACATCGTCGATCACATGGCGGTAAGCGCCCGTCACAATGGCGGCATAATAGGCGGACTTGGCGCGGCCCTCGATCTTGATGCAGTCCACGCCGGCGTCCATGAGATCGTCCAGATGGTCGATCATGCACATGTCGCGGGAGTTCATGATATAGGTGCCCTGCTCATCCTCGAAGATGGGGAAATACTCGCCGGGGCGCTTTTCCTCCATGAGGGCGTACTGGTAGCGGCAGGGCTGGGCGCAGGCGCCGCGGTTGGAGTCGCGGCCGGTCATATAGTTGCTCAGGAGGCACCGGCCGGAGTAGCTGACGCACATGGCGCCGTGGGCGAAGGTCTCGATCTCCAGCTCGGGAGACACCCGGCGGCGGATCTCGCGGACTTCCTCCAGACTCAGCTCACGGGCCAGCACCACACGCTTGGCACCCAGATCGTACCACGACTGGGCGCTGGCGTAGTTGGCGATGGACTGCTGGGTGGAGATGTGGCGCTCACAGCGGGGGGCGTACTTCCCCGCCATGGTGAAGGCACCTAAGTCGGCTACGATCAGCGCATCCACGCCTGCGTCGTTCAAAAGCTCCAGATGGGCGGGCAGCTTGTCCACTTCCTCGCTTCTCGGCATGGTGTTGACGGTAACATGCACCTTTACATCATGCTCGTGGGCAAAGCGCACGGCACGGCGCAGCTCCTCATCGGTGAAGTTTCCGGCGAAGGCGCGCATACCGAAGCTGCTGCCGGCCAGATACACCGCATCGGCGCCGTACAGCACGGCCATATTCAGCCGCTCCCAGTCACCGGCGGGGCACAGAAGTTCAGGCTTGCGTCTCATCATCAGTCGGGGCGGTACATGGGGCTGTTGATAAACTTCAGGTGCTCAGCATAATTGCGGAAGAAGTGGCTGACGTTGTCGGTACCGTAAGCAAAATAGTAGTAATTGGTGTCGTTGGGATAAACGGCAGCCAGCAGTGCGCTGCGGCTGGGGTTACAGATGGAGCCCGCAGGCAGACCGGGGTGCAGATACGTGTTATAGGGGCTATCAATGCTGGTAGAGAAAGCCGTATCCGGCAGGCCCTGCGTGCGCAGGACATAATAGATGGTGGCATCAGACTGCAGCAGACCGTAAGTCTCAAAGCTAGGGTTCTCAATGCGGTTATAGAAGACAGACGCGATGTTCTTGCGCTCCTCGTCATCGCCGATAGCTTCCTTTTCAATGACGGAGGCCATGATGACGATCTCCTCCATTGTGTAACCGGATTTGATGATATCGGCACGCACCGTGTCATTCATCCAATAGTCGAAGTTATCCAGCAGACGGGCCAGCGCCACCTCGGGAGCGGAATCCTCGAAGAACTCGTAGGTGTCGGGAGCCAGATAGCCCTCCAGACGGGTGATGCTGCCCAGATTGACGTTATCCACAAAGTCATACTCGGTGAACACATGGTTCTTGGCGGCCTCCGTCAGTTCCTCCTCGGAGCAGACGCCATTTTCGGCCAGCACAGAGATGGTTTGGGCGACGGTATAGCCCTCGGGAATGGTGACCGTGACCACATTGGGGGGCACTACGCTCTGGCTGCTCACCATGGAGTGGATCAGGCAGCGGAAGTCCATATCGGTGTCCAGCTCATAGGTGCCGGGAGAGATGATCTCATCGGCATCAAAGATCACCGCAAATACGCGGAACAGCAGCTTGGACTCGATGAGGCCGGCCTTCTTCAGCTTATTGGTCACATCGCCCACACTGTCACCGCGCTCCACCTTAACGGTGGCGGTCAGCGGCTCCTTATTCAGGGCGCAGACATCGTTGACCATGAGCCATGCGATGCCTGCCAGCAGCGCGGAGGCTACCAGCACACCCAGAATGTAGTACAGCACGCCCAGCTTGCTCTTTTTTTGCTTGGACGCTTTCTTTTCAGCCGGCTGACGGCCGGTCTCGCGGCGGACCTGACCGGCATCCCAGCTGGTGGTCCCCGTCTTCTTACGATCAGACATATTGGTTCGTTCCTTTCTTTTTCTCGCCCCAACCGCCGCCGGACAAGATACCGCCGGTCTGGCGCGGGCATATAATGGCCCAGAGAAGAACAAGTGAGGTGACAAATTTGGGTTTTGACAACAACTGTTCCTGCATCTGGCTGATCATCATTCTTCTGTTGGTGTTCTGCTGCTGCGGAAACAACAGCGGCTGCGGCCACAGCCACGGCCACCTGTGCTCCGGCGGTGACGACTGCTGCACCTGCTGAGCGGCGAACATAGGGTCATGGGGCGCACTGCGCCTCATGCTCCCCTTACGGGACAAGCAGGTCGGAAAGCCGCGCCATGACCTCGGCGTGGATATCCTCGATGGTGCGCACCGCGCCGTCACGGGCGCAGTCCACCCGCTGCCAGCCGCAGTAGTCCACCACAAAGGTGGCATTCTCGCGGCAGCGGCGCAGATAGGCATCGTCTTGCTCATGGATATCGGCGTGGGTGCCGGTCTCCTGTTCGCGGCGGCGCATCATCTGCTCGGAAAGCTCCGTGGGCATGTCCAGATAGAGGACCCGCGTGGGGGCCGGCAGGCCCAGCATGCGGTACTCAAAGTCGAAGAGCCAGTCCAAAAAGGCCTGCCGCTCCTCGGGCGGGAGCTTGCCGGTCTGGTGCACGGCGTTGGAGGTGGTGTAGCGGTCGGCGATCACAAGGCCGCCCTGCTCGTAAAACGAGCCCCAGTCCTGCTTATAGGAGGCGTAGCGGTCCACGGAGAAAAAGGTGGCCGCGGCGAAGGCGTTGACATCCTCCGGCTTGCTGCCGAACGCGCCGGCCAGATACAGCCGGATCAGCGCCGAGGACTCCTCACCGTAGCGGGGGAACTCCAGCTTCTTATAGGGAATGCCCAGCTTATCCAGTTCCTGACAGACCAGCTTGCTCTGCGTTGCCTTGCCGCTGCCGTCAGTTCCTTCAAATACGATCAGCCTTCCGCCCATGATACTCCCTCTCTTCGCATATAGTCATGCTATTCTAACATAGCATTTTACCATAGTCTTTCCATTTTGTCCATGACAAAACAAGTTTCTCCCCCTACTTTTGCGCCCCTTTGATTGAAAAGAGCCGGAATTTATGGTATGTTGTTGAAAACAACGCAAAGGAGGCGCGGCCATGGCCCGTTTAACGCGGCAGGACTATATGGGCGACACGGTGGCCATCGCCCGCGCTCTGGTTGGCTGCCTGCTGGTGCGGCAGTACAGGGGCGAAACACTGGTATTCCGCATCACAGAGACGGAGGCCTATGTGGGCGCCATGGACAAGGCCTGCCACGCCTACGGCTACCGCAAGACGCGGCGCAACGCCACCATGTTCGGCCCCGCAGGACATGCCTACCTCTATCTCATTTACGGCATGTACACCTGCCTCAACTTCGTCACCAACGGTGAAGGCGAGCCGGATGCCGTACTGCTGCGGGGACTGGAACCGCTGCAGGGACGCGACACCATGTGCCGCCTGCGCTATGGAAAAAGCTGGGAGAAATTGAGCGCTTATCAGCGCAAAAACTTCCTCAACGGGCCAGGCAAATGCTGCAAAGCACTTTCCCTTGACACATCATGTGATGGCTTGGATTTATCGGGCGACGAGCTCTACATTTGCACCGATCCCGAAGACGTGGGACTGCCCCTTCCCTGCCCCGCCTTCCGCGTGGCGGAGGGCAAGCGCATCGGCATCGACTACGCCGAAGAGGCGGTGGATTTCCCATGGCGCTTCACGCTGGAATATACGGATAAAGGAGAAAGAACATGCTGATTTTTGATATGGACGGAACGCTGATCGACTCCAACGGCATCTGGCGCGAGGTGGACATCGCCTTTTTGGACAAGCGCGGCCTGCCCTACACCAAGGAGTACTACGAGGGCGTGGCCCACACCATCTTCCCGCTGGCGGCGGTGTTCACCAAGGAGTTCTGCCATCTGGAGGAGAGCTGCGAGGAGATCATGGCCGAGTGGATGGAGCTGGCCGGCGACATGTACGCCACATCTGTGACGGTGAAGCCGGGCGTGCGGGCATATCTGGAGCAGTGCAAAACTGCAGGCGAGCGGATGATGGTACTGACCTCCAGCGTACCGGAGCATTGCCGCACCGCCCTCACCCATCTGGAGCTGATGCCGTATTTCGAGCGGGTGATCTTCGCCCAGGAACTGGGGCTGGAAAAGAAGAATCCCGACTGCTTCCGCCGCGCCGCCGCCATGATGGGTGTGGTGCCGCAGGAGTGCACAGTGTACGACGACTCCGTGGCCGCCTGCCGCGGCGCCAAAGCCGCCGGCATGTCCGTAGTGGGCGTATACGATGACTATTTCAGCGCCACCGTGGATGAGATGCGCCGGGTGTGCGACCGGTATATTCTGAGCTTTGAAGAGCTGACGGAAAACGCATAAAAAAGAGGAAGCGTATGCTTCCTCTTTTTTCTTCAGTTGGTCTTGCGGAAGAAGGCGGCGGCCACGGCGCCGGGACCGGCGTGGGTGCCAATGACGCTGCCGATGATGACCCGTTTGAGCTCCGTTTCGCTCTCGGCCCACAGGGCGCGGCTGTCCTCCACGTACTTTTCCAGCAGCGTGTCGCTCATGCCGGTGTAGCCCAGCAGCACCGGCTTGCGGAAATCCACGCCGCCGGCAGCCTCGATCTGCTGCACCAGCAGGTTATTGCCCTGCTTGGAGCCGCGGGCCTTGCCCAGGATCAGGATTTCACCGTTTTTGATGGCGGCCACCGGCTTGATGGACAGCAGTCCTCCGGCGAAAGCCACGGTCTTGGAGATGCGGCCGCCGCGCTTGAGGTACTCCAGCGTGTCCAGCATGGCCACCACGCAGACGTTGTCCCGCTCCTCCGTCAGGCGGCGGGCGATATCCTCAGCCTCCATACCGCGGTCCGCCAGACGCAGCGCCAGCTCTGCCAGAATGCCGGTGCCAATGGCGGCGGTGCGGCTGTCCACCACGAAGACGCGGCCGGGATATTCGGCGGCGGCGATGACGGCGCTCTGGTAGGTGCCGGAGAGCTCCGATGCGATGGTCAGCGCCACCACGGTCTCGCCCCGCGCCACAGCCTCGCCGAACACCTTGTCAAAGGCGGCGGGGGTAGCCTGACTGGTGGTGGGCATCACGTCGCTCTCCACCAGCATTTCATAAAACTTCCGATGGTCGATGTCCACGCCGTCCACATACTCCTGCTCACCGAAGTGGATGGTCAGCGGCACGATGGAAAAACGCTCCCTCAGCTCGGGGCGGATATCGGCGGTGGAATCGATCACAATGCGTACTTTCATAGAGTTGCTCCTTTGATGATTTGCTTGTTCAGCTTGGCTATTCTATCATAAAGGTCGCACTTGGTCAACATTTTGCATAAATGTGTTGATGAACAGATTGTAAAGAAAGTGACTGCCTTGCGGCAGTCACTTTTCTTATTTCGCTTTTTTCACGCGGAACAGCCACAGGGCAGCACCGGGAAGGAGGAATGTGGGTGCGGGTAGGCCGGGATAATAGAGCCACACTTCAATTTGCGCAAGAACGGGAATCCTGTGAAAACCCCAATATTCACGCGAGTCAAAATAACCATTGGCTTCGGCAGAAATAACACACATTCTGTCCAGCCACATATAGTTCACAGCCAGCGTCAGCGTCAACGCAAGCCACACTCCCACTAGTATCATAATGGCGATTTTGGTCGTTTTCTGCACATAGGGACGCAGTCCAAAACACAGTGATAAAACCTGCATCAGTGCAGCACCCACACAGAGATAACACAGCGGCGCCAAAAATACACGATGGGCTGTGTAGGGATACGGTCTCAAGTTTTCCATCATCCACGCTTTCAGCGCACTCTCCTGCAGCAGCACTACCACAGCCAGCACCATCACCACCACGGCGATGGCGGTTTTCCAGTATTCCCGCTTGCGCTCCGGCGGCGTGGGGATGCCGTAGATGAGGGTATTGGGGTCGGCCTGCAGAGCCTCCGCCAAACGGACGATGGTGTCGATATCCGGCTGGCTTTTGCCCGTTTCATAGTTGGACACGGTCTGGCGCGTCACATGCAGCGCTTCGGCCAACTGGTCCTGGGTCATATTCTGCGCCGTGCGCAGAAGGCGGATGTTCTTTGCAATATTTGCCATATCGGTCACCTCCTGCCACAACTGTACCCTTTGCGCGGTGCGTTTGTCACGCAAAGATGCTTTGCACCGGCCTTAAAAGCTTCCAATCGGGATGGAATCGTCGTCTTTTCCCTTTTCGATGGAGAGGATCTGCAGCCAGTAGCCTTTCCCGCCGCCCATATCCACATAAACCCGCTCGCCGGCGCGGCGGCCCATGACGGCCTGACCCACGGGGGATTCCTTGCTGATCCACCCCTTCAGGGCATCCTGCCGCAGGGTGGTGACCATGCGGATGGTGCGCTGCTTGCCGATGTTCTCCATCAAAATTTCCACCGAGTCATGGAGGCCCACGGTGTCGGCGGCGGAGGTGTCGTCGATGATACGGGCGGTTTTAATCATGCGCTGGAGGTAGCGGATGCGGGCATCGTTGCGGTTTTTATCCTGTTTGGCGCACTTATACTCGAAGTTCTCGCTCAGATCGCCAAAGGCGCGGGCGGTCTGCACATCCTCAATGAGCTTGGGGCGCAGCACCTGCACCCGATAGTCGATCTCCTCCTGCATCTTCTTCAGATCGCTGACGGTCAGTTCATCGTACATGGTTCATTCCTCCCAAAGTTCTGCCAGACGGGCAAGGCCGCGGCGCAGCGTGTCCAGCTCGATGCCGGAATAGTTGACCACCACCACGTGCTGCGGCGCGGCGGCGCTGTTGTGATAATAATCGGAAAGCAGGGCCAGCCGGATCCCCTTCCCCGCTGCGGCGCGGCGCAGGGCGTCATCGGTCAGTTCCGTATCCAGCCGCATCAGGAAGTGAAGGCCGGCGTCCTGCTCCATGATCTCCACCTTGCCGGCCAGCGGACCGGTGCGGATGGCATCGATGACGGCGTCACGCTTCTGGCGGTAGCGGTTGCGCATGCGGTTGATGTGCTGCTCATACCGGCCCTGGGCCATGAAAGCGGCCAGCGTATGCTGCTCAAAGCTGGAAACGGTGCAGGCATAGAAGCTGAGGCGGTCGCGGTACTGGGCAAGCAGGTGGGGCGGCAGGATCATGTAGCTGATACGGATGGACGGCGCGATGGTCTTGGAAAAGGTGTTGAGGTAGATGACCCGCTCATGCCGATCGGCGGAAAACATGGTGGGGATGGGGCGGCCCACGAAGCGGAACTCGCTGTCGTAATCGTCCTCCAGAATATAGCGGCCCTCCTGCTCATCGGCCCAGCGCAGCAGCTCCTGCCGGCGGGCGATGGGCATGACGATGCCGGTGGGATAGTGGTGGGACGGCGAGATATGCACCACGTCGGCGCCGCTTTGCCGCAGCGCGGCGGCGGATAGGCCCGCCTCATCCAGTGCAATGCGGCGCAGCGACACCTGATTACTCTCGTAGATGCGGCCGATCTTGCTGTAGCCCGGGTCCTCCACGGCGTAGGTGCGCTCACGGCCCAACAGCTGGATGAGAAGATAGTACAAAAACTCCGTACCGGCGCCGATGACGATCTGCTCGGGGTCTACCGTCATACCGCGGAACTGCTGCAGATTCTCCGCAATGACGCGGCGCAGCTCCAGCGCACCGTTGAAGGGCGTGGGCTGCAAAAGGCCGGTATCCTGCTCCAGAATGGTGCGGCGCATGGTCTTGGACCAGACGGTGAAGGGGAAATACTCGGCGGAGATGGAGTTGGTCACCAGATCCAGCGTGTAAACCGGCTCCGCCGCGGCCTGCGGCACCGCTCCGGCGGCTGCGGCATGGGGCGGGCGGTCAATGCGGCTGACAAAGTAGCCCTTCTTCTCCACACTGTAGATATAGCCCTCGGCGATGAGCTGCTCGTAGGCGTTTTTCACCGTGATGACGCTCAGCTCCAGATGGCCCGACAGCGTCCGCTTGGAGGGCAGCTTCTCCCCTGCCGCCAGACGGCCGGAGAGGATGTCCTCTTTGATGTGGCGGTAGAGCTGCTCGTACAGGCTCACGCCGCTGTGCTTTTCGAAGGTATAGGTCAGCATGGTACGCCTCCATCTGGTACTAATAATTTGAAACTGTATGGGTATATTCATAATACCAGTTTCCATTATAATATAAGTAACCACCACGTGCAAGCGGTTTTGAGAAAGGAATGGGCAGTATGGGCGGAACCATCCACAAAGCGGAAAATAACGACATTTTGCAGCGCATCCGCACCGATGCGGCGGCTGCGGCAGCGCAGCTTCTGGAGGCAGCGCATCTGCGCGCCGGTCAGATCGTGGTGATCGGCTGCTCCAGCAGCGAAGCGGTAGGCCATCAGGTGGGCAGCTGGTCCACGCCGGAGGTGGGTCAGGCCATCTATGACGGGCTCCAGAGCGTGTTCGGCCCGGCGGGCGTCTATATGGCTGCCCAGTGCTGTGAGCACCTCAACCGCGCCCTCATCGTGGAGCGCTCGGCGGTTCCCTGTGCCGACATCGTCAACGTGGTGCCCCAGCCCAAGGCAGGCGGCTCCTTCGCCACGGCCTGCTATCAGAGTTTTGCCCACCCTGTGGCGCTGGAGGAGATCCGCGCCGACGCAGGTCTGGACATCGGCGGCACGCTGATCGGCATGCACCTGAAGAAGGTGGCGGTGCCGGTGCGTCTGCAGCAGAAGACCATCGGCGAGGCCATGGTGCTGGCAGCCCGTGTGCGGCCCAAGTTCATCGGCGGTGAACGGGCATACTACGACGAGGCGCTGAAGGACGGCTATCCGGAGGTAACAATATGATCGACGCCATTAAAGCAAGAAGAAGTGTCCGCACCTATGACGGGCGGGCGGTAGATGAAGATGTGCTGCTGCAGCTGCTGGCGGATACGGCGCTGTGCGGCAATCCCTTCGATATTCCCGTGTCCTTCCGCTTTTTGGACGCCAAGGAGCACGGTCTCGTCTGCCCCGTGGTCACCGGCACGGAGCTGTATGTGGGCGGCAAAATCAAAAAAGTTCCCCACGCCAGCGCAGCCTTCGGCTACTCCTTTGAGGTCTTTGTGCTGCGTGCACAGGCCATGGGCCTTGGCACCGTGTGGCTGGGCGGCACCATGAACCGCGCCGCCTACGAAGCGGCCATGGAACTGGCGGAGGATGAGATGATGCCCTGCGCCACGCCTCTTGGCTACGCCGCACAGAAAATGTCCGTGCGGGAGACCGTCATGAGAAAGGCCATCCATGCCGATGAGCGCCTGCCCTTTGAAGAGCTCTTCTTCGATGGCGACGCCGCCACTTCCCTCTCCCGGGAAACGGCCGGTGATCTGGCGGTGCCGCTGGAGATGGTGCGCCTTGCTCCATCCGCTGTCAATAAGCAGCCGTGGCGTGTCATTGTGAAAGACGGCGCGGCGCACTTCTACTGCAAGCGCAGCAAGGGTGTGGGCAGCGGCGAATTGGACATGCAGATGGTGGATATGGGCATCGCCCTGTGCCATTTCGCTCTGGCCGCGCAGGAGTGCGGACTGGATATCGAGTTCATGCAGGCCGATCCCCATTTGGCGAAGGACATGGAATATGTGGCCTCCTATCGAGTGAAATAAGCGAAAAAAGTATAAAAAAGGGCTGTCCCATGTGGGACAGCCCTTTCGTTATGCTGTTAGTCAGTCACTTACTTGGCAGCCTTGGCAGCCTTGATGGACTCGATCAGCTCGGGAACGACCTTGAACAGGTCACCAACGATACCGTAGTCAGCCACCTCGAAGATGGGAGCGGTCTCGTTCTTGTTCACAGCGATGATGCACTCGGAATCCTGCATGCCAGCCTTGTGCTGGATGGCGCCGGAAATACCCAGAGCAACATAGACCTTGGGATGCACGGTCTTACCGGTCTGGCCGACCTGATGGTCAGCAGAGATCCAGCCGGAGTCAACGCAGGCACGGGAAGAACCCACGACGCCGCCCAGAACCTCAGCCAGCTCCTCAGCCAGAGCGATACCCTTCTCAACGTCCTTGCTGATGCCGCGGCCAACGGACACGATGAAGTCAGCACCGATCAGGTCGACCATCTTCTTGGCGGCCTTCACGACCTCGACGACCTCGGTCTTCACGTCCTCGGCGGACAGAGCGAACTCGGGATGGATGATCTCAACGGCCTCAGCCTTGGCTGCGTCGAAAGCGCGCTTCTTCATAACGCCGGGACGGACGGTAGCCATTGCGGGACGGAAACGGGGGCAGATGATGGAGGCCATCAGGTGACCGCCGAATGCAGGACGGGTCATCTTCAGGTCGCGCTCCACGCTGTGGGGCTCACGGTTGATCATCACGGTGCCCAGCTTCTCGATACGCTCGGCGGGCAGAGTGGAGACTTCCTTCAGGAAGCCCTTGTAGTTGGGCATGTCGATGTCCAGGTGGGTGCAGTCAGCGCACAGACCGGTGTGCAGACGGGCTGCGCAGCGGGGAGCCAGGTCACGGCCGATGTTGGAAGCACCAAACACCAGAACCTCAGGCTTCAGCTCCTGAACGGCCTCAACGATCACCTTGGTATAGGCGTCGGTGGTGAAGTCCTTCAGCAGGGGGCTGTTGTACACGTACACCTTGTCGGCGCCGTAGCCGCCCAGCTCCTTGGCGATGCCGTCAACGTCGTCGCCCAGCAGAATGCCG